>DASPSV010000085.1:0-16006 GCA_035623755.1 Gemmatimonadales bacterium | reverse complement strand
TTCCCCGGAGAGCGGCGCGTGGCCCTGGTGCCCTCCGTGGTTCCTTCGCTCACCAAGGCGGGGTTCGAAGTCGCCGTCGAAGCGGGGGCGGGCACGAGCGCCGGCTATCTGGACAAGGACTACACGGACAAGGGCGCGAAGATCGTCGCGAGCCGCGCGGAGGTCTTCAAGACGGCCGACGTCGTCGTCCAGGTTCTCTGCTACGGCTCCAACGACCGGACGGGCAAGGACGACCTCCCCCTGTACCGGCAGGGGCAGTTCCTGGTCGGGTTCCTGCGCCCGCTGGGCGCGGTCGACACCCTGAAGGACATCGCGTCCAGGGGCGTGCTGTCGTTCAGCGTCGAGCTCATGCCCCGCATCACGCGGGCCCAGAGCATGGACGCGCTGTCGTCCATGGCGACGGTCGCCGGTTACAAGGCCGTGCTGATCGCGGCCGACACGCTCCCCCGGCTGTTCCCGATGCTGACCACCGCCGCGGGGACGATCACGCCGGCCCGCGTGCTCATCATCGGCGCGGGCGTCGCCGGGCTCCAGGCCATCTCGACGGCGCGCCGGCTGGGCGCCGTGGTCTCGGCCTACGACGTCCGGCCCGCGGTGAAGGAACAGGTGCACAGTCTCGGCGGACGCTTCGTCGAGCTGCCGATCGAGGCCAAGGACGCCCAGGACGCGCGCGGCTACGCCACGGCGCAGGACGAGACGTTCTACAAGCGCCAGCGCGAGCTGCTGGGCAAGGTGGTGGCGGAGAGCGACGTGGTGATCACCACCGCCGTGGTGCCCGGCAAGGCGGCGCCGATCCTGGTGACCGCGGACATGGTGAAGGGCATGGCCGCGGGGTCGGTGATCGTGGACCTGGCCGCCGAGCGCGGCGGCAACTGCGAGCTGACCGAGGCCGGACAGACGGTGGTCAAGCACAACGTCAGCCTCGTGGGGCAGATCAACCTGGCCAGCGCCGTCCCCTATCACGCCAGCCAGATGTACGCGAAGAACATCGCCACGTTCCTCGTCCACCTGTTCAAGGGCGGGAAGCCGGAGCTGAACCTCGAGGACGAGATCACGCGGGAGACGCTCATCACCCGGGGCGGCGAGATCGTGCACGGCCGCGTGCGCGAGTTCTTCTCGCTGTCCAGGTAAAGGAGGGTACCGTGCCGCAAGGCTTCATCGAGAACCTGTACGTCTTCGTGCTGGCGGGCTTCCTCGGCTTCGAGGTCATCCGCCGGGTCTCGCCGCTCCTGCACACGCCGCTGATGGCCCTGACCAACGCGCTCGACGCGATCGTCGTGGTGGCCGCCATCATCATCGCCGCGCGGCCCGGCAACACGCTGTCGGAGGTCCTGGGAGCGATCGCGGTGTTCGCCGCGTTCAGCAACATGGTCGGCGGGTTCCTCATCACCGACCGGATGCTGCGGATGTTCAAGCTGAGCGGGCGCAAGAAGTCATGAACCTCACCGCGATGGACCCCACGACGGTGCAGTACCTGACCGACGGCGCGTACATCATCGCGATCGGCCTCTTCATCCTCTCGCTGAAGTGGCTGAGCTCGCCGGCGACGGCGCGCCGCGGCGTGCTGGTCGGCGAGATCGGCGCGGCCCTCGCGGTGCTGGCGACGTTCACCAACCCCGATTTCGTCCACTACCGCTGGGTGCTGATCGCTCTGCTCGCAGGCGCGATGGTCGGCATCCCGCTCGGCCTGGTGCAGATGACGGCCGTTCCGCAGCGGACGGCCCTGAGCCACGCCTTCGGCGCGCTGGCGGCGGCCCTGATCGGCATCTCGGAGTACTACCTCCACCTCCATGAGCTCTCGAAGTTCCAGGTGGTCGAGATCTCGATGGAGGTCATCATCGGCTCCTTGAGCTTCACGGGCAGCCTGATCGCGGCCGGCAAGCTGCAGGAGTGGCTCCCGCAGCGCCCCATCGTCTACAAGGGGCAGAACTACGTCAGCTTCACGGTGCTGGGGGCGGCCGTGCTGGCGGCCCTGGTCCTGATGTTCAATCCCACCGCGCCGTTCGTCTTCCCGGCGATGGTGGTGATCTCGCTGCTGTTCGGCGTGATGCTGGTGACGCCCATCGGCGGCGCCGACATGCCGACGGTCATCGCGCTCCTGAACTCCTACGTCGGACTCACGGCCGCCCTGCTCGGGTTCGTGCTGAACAGCAAGGTGCTGGTGGTGGCCGGCGCGCTCGACGGCTCGTCCGGCTTCATCCTCGCGGTCGTCATGTGCAAGGCGATGAACCGCTCGTTCACCAACGTGCTGTTCGGCGCCTTCGGCCAGCTGCAGGTGTCGGCCCAGGCGGTCCAGGAAGATCGGAACGTGCACACCGCCACGCCGGAGGAGGCGGCCGCCATCCTCTCGGCGTCGAACACGGTGCTGGTCGTCCCCGGCTACGGCATGGCGGTCGCCCAGGCGCAGCACAAGGTGCGGGAGATGCTCGACGTGCTGCTCAAGAAGGGCGTGGACGTGAAGTTCGGCATTCACCCCGTCGCGGGGCGCATGCCGGGGCACATGAACGTGCTGCTGGCCGAGGCCGACGTTCCGTACGACCGGCTGATCGAGATGGACCAGGCCAACAGCGAGATGCCGCAGACGGACGTGGCGCTGGTGATCGGCGCGAACGACGTCACCAATCCGGCCGCCAAGACGGACCAGGGCAGCCCGATCTACGGCATGCCCATCATCGAGGTGGACCACGCCCGGACGGTGATGGTGATCAAGCGGAGCCTCAATCCGGGCTTCGCGGGCATCGACAACCCGCTCTACTACGAGGACAAGACCCTGATGCTGTTCGGCGACGCCAAGGCGTTCGTGAGCGGCATCGTCAAGGAGCTGCAGGGAGGGGGGGAGTAAGCAGAAGGCAGTGGGCAGGGTAGTTGCCAGACGGCAAGGTGGCAGTGGTTACCAGTACGGAAGTCGGCAGGGGCCAGACCAGATGTCAGTACCGACAACTGGACTGGCCCCTGAAGTCTCACAACTGGTAACCACTGACGACTTGCCGTCTGGCAACTCGACCGTTCACTGACTTCCCGGACTTCTCCTTCTGTTGTCGCCCTTCGCGTCGTCCTTCGGCTTCGGCGCCGGGGCCTGCCTGGGCGCCGGCTGCGCCGCGGGCCTTGGCGCGGGCTGCGCGGCGGGCTGCGGGGCCGGCCTCGGCGCCGGCTGCGCTGCCGGGTGCGGCGGGTATTCGGGATCGCGCCGCGGGCCGGCCGGCTTCCCCTGGCGCAGGTTGTCGATCTGCTGCGGCTCGAGCGGACGCCCCACGTCCGGCCGCATCGCCTTCTGCCGGTCCTGGAACGGCGGATCCTGCGGCGGCGGCGGATGGCGCGTGATGAGCACCGGCGCGGGACCGGCAGGGGCAGCGCGCCGCGGCACGACCAGCGGCTGGCCGGGCCGCAGCACCGGCTGCGCCTCGGGCGGCCGCGCCGTGAAGAACACCGGCCGGCTCAGCGCCCGCGGCCGCTCGACCGGCGCGCCGCCCGCGGCCGCGCTCGCGGCCGGCATCGCGACCGGGTGCGGCACGATGGGCGCCCGCCCGATCTCTCCCGGATCCACCCGGACCAGCCGACGGTCCACGCCCAGGCCCCGCTGGAACGTCGAGCTCAGCACCGCCGTCGTGGCCAGCCCCCGGTTCCGGTAGTTGATGTTCGTGATGTTGGTGACGTTGGTGATGTTCGTGACGTTGGTGACGTTGCGGATGTTCGTCACGTTGACCCGGCGCAGGTAGTCGTCGTCGTGGTGGTACCACGGGTAGTACGGCTCGCCCGGGCCGAGCGGGAACCACGCCTGCGCGCCCCACGTGGAGCCGCTCACGAATACCACCAGCGCCGGCGCGTAGTACGGCCGCACGACCGGCGGGCCCGGCAGCCACCCCCAGCGGGACCGCACGTACACCCAGCGGCCGTAGTGGAACGGCGCGTAGCCCCACGACTCCCGCTCGACCCAGGTCCAGCCCCACGGCTCGATCCACACCCAGCGCCCGTAACGGTACGGCACCCAGTCGCCGGGGACCGCGGCGGGATACCACACCGGCCCGTATTCCGCGTCGGTCTGCCAGGCCCCGGCGTCGTCGAGGTCCTCGTAGCCGGGAATGTCGCGGCTCACGTAGCGCGCCGACGGCGACGCGGTGAGCCGGCCGTCGCGCCCCGCGCACCACTGGTCGAACGCGTCCTCGGGCCCGAGCGGCACGCTCGCCACCTGGATCGGATTGACGCCGGTCACCCGGATCGCCTGCCCGCCCTGCACCACCTGCGCGACGCCGCCCGCCGTCCACTGCAGGCTGCCGCGGCGCACCGTGACGACCATGACCGTGTCGTCGGCGGGCGCATCGATCCGGTAGTCGCCCGGCGCCAGCAGCGCCAGGACGCCGTGCGGCGTGTCCACCTCCACGGAGTCGCCGGGATCGAGCCGGTAGACCGCCACCCGCGCCGTGCCCTGCGTGAGGCCGAGCTGCGTGAACTGGTCCGTGAGGTTGGTGACCGTGAGGTCCGCGCCCTCGTCGAGGCGCACCGCCACGGAGCCCGCCTGCAGCTCCGCGCGCCCGCCCTGGTCCACGTACACCCGGTCGCCGCTCGTCATCGGGTAGTTCGCCGTCGCCTGGCTCCACGTGGTATCGCCCGACGGCTGGAAGGCCACGTTCCCCGCCAGCGAGCTGATCCGTGCGACGCGGGCCGGCGGGTCGCCGACCGGCGCCGCCGTGACCTTGCCATCCTGGGCGCTCAGCGCTCCCGCGAGCAGCGGAACCAGCGACCCCAACAGGAAGGTGACGCGCATCACTCGCTCCATCGTCGAAGGGTGGTCCCGTCGAGGGACCGCAGAGACTCTACGCCGGGTGCGTCCGTTCCACCACTCCATGGTACCCGCTCGCGCGCTCCCGGTTGTGGCGGCGCCGGCCCGGGCCGCCGAAACCCGCTCCTTGCGCGCGAGGCAAACGGGAGGCAACTTGTCGCCTTCCGTCTCGACTCGCCTCCACAGACCCCGACCCGGGTCACCTCGCACCATCGAGGAGGGCTGCCATGCGGCGGCTCCACATCGGCGTTCTCGACATCGTGGACACCCCGACCAGCGGCGTCTTCGCGCGGGTGATGAACGGGAACCTGGCGAGCATCATGCCGCAGGTGATCGCGGCGTGGTGCGAGCGCGCGGGGCACCAGGTGAGCTACGCGTGCTACACCGGGTTCGGGAACGTGCTGGAGGAGCTGCCGCCGGATCTCGACCTGCTGTTCATCGGCGCGTTCACGCAGGCCGCGCTGTTCGCCTACGCCATCAGCGCCTTCTACCGCCAGCGCGGGACGGTGACCGTGCTCGGCGGCCCGCACGCCCGCTGCTATCCCGAGGACGCGGCGCGCTTCTTCGACTACGTCCTCGGCTTCACCGACCGCGCGATCCTCGACGAGGTGCTGCGGGACGCCGGGCCGCACCGGCCCCTGGGGCGGCAGCTGTCGGCGGCGCGCCAACCGCTCGAGCTGCCGGCGCTCGCGGAGCGGTGGCGGTTCACGACGGCGGCGATGGCCAAGGCCCCGACGGTGAAGATCGTGCCGATGATCGGCAGCCTCGGGTGCCCGTACACCTGCAGCTTCTGCATCGACTCGACCGTGGACTACCAGCCGCTGAGCTACGCGCAGCTGGGCGAGGACCTGCGGTTCCTCCAGCGCCAGGTGCGCCGGCCGATCGTGGGCTGGCACGACCCGAACTTCGGCGTGCGGTTCGACGAGTTCATGGACGCGATCGAGAGCGCGGCCCCGCCGGGCCGGGTGCGCCACATCGCCGAGAGCAGCCTGTCGCTCCTCTCGGAGCCGCACCTGGTGCGCATGAAGCGCAACGGCTTCCAGGCGCTGCTCCCCGGCGTCGAGTCGTGGTTCGACCACGGGAACAAGTCGAAGACGCGGCTCACCGGCGCGGAGAAGGTGCGGCAGGTCTCCGACCAGGTGAACATGATCCTGCGCTACGTCCCGTACGTGCGGACCAATTTCGTGTTCGGCCTGGACATCGAGCAGGGCCCGGAGCCGTTCGAGCTCACCAAGCAGTTCCTCGACCGCTCGCCCGGCGTGTTCGCCGCCTACTCGCTGCTGACGGCCTACGGCCGCGCGGCCCCGCTCAACCTCGACTACCAGCGCGAGGGCCGGGTGCTGCCGTTCCCGTTCCAGTTCCTCGACAGCCACCGGGCGATGAACGTGCGCCCCAAGCACTACGCGTGGCCGGCGTTCTACGACCACGTCGTGGACCTGAGCCGGCACTCGATGGCGCTGCGGGGGATCGCGTACCGGTTCGCCACCACCCGGGGCGCGGCGCGCTGGATCAAGCTGGCGGAGGCGTTCTCGTGGTCCGGCCGGACCCGCTACCACAGCGGCATCCGGCAGCTCATCGGCGAGGACCGCTCGGTGCGGCGCTTCATGGACGGCGAGACCGACCGGCTGCCGGAGTACTACGGGAACCGCATCCGGACTGACCTCGGGCCGATGTTCGACCTGCTGCCCGAGGGCGCCCTCACGCACGACCACATGGCGTACCTGAAGACCGCCGCGCCGTCGCCGGCGGCCGCCGCGGAGCCGGTGCAGCTCCGGCCCCGGCCCGGCTGGCGCCGGGCCGCCGGCGGCGGGGACGCCGCGCAGCTGGCGGTGTGACGGACCGGCGGCTCTACCAGGAGCCGCCGAGCGCCCCGGTCTCCCGCTCCACCGCGTCGAGCACGTCCCCGCGCTCGACCGCCGCCGCCATCGCGTTGTGGTCCTTGAACAGCGGGCGGTCCTCCTCGAGGTGCTCCACCACGCGCCGCACCGCCGCGTGCGCGGCCTTCACGCCCCGCCCCGGGGTGAAGTCGCGGAAGTCGAGTGCCTGCGCCGCCGCGATCAGCTCGATCCCCAGCACGCCCCAGGCGTTGGCCAGGATCTGCTTCGTCTTCAGGGCCGCGTTCATGCCCATCGAGACGAAGTCCTCCTGGTCCGCCGCGGCCGGGATGGACTGGATGGAGGCGGGCGCCGAGAGGGTGCGCTGCTCGACGATCAGCATGTCGGCCGTGTACTGCGACAGCATGTGCCCCGAGAACATCCCCGCGCCCTTGGTGAGGAAGGCGGGGAGCCCCACCGAGAGCGACGGGTTGAGCAGCCGGTTGAGCCGCCGCTCGCTCAGCACGCTCACCATCGTGACGCCCGCGCCCACCATGTCGAGCGGCAGCGAGACCGGCGTGCCCTGGAAGTTCGCGCCGGTGAGCACCCGGTCCTCCTCGGCCACGAAGATCGGGTTGTCGGCCACGCCGTTCAGCTCCGTCTCGACCTGCGCCCGGGCGTAGGCCATCAGGTCGCGCAGCGCACCCACCACCTGCGGCGTGGACCGCATCGAGTAGGCGTCCTGGACCTTCACCTTGAGCTTGCCGGTCACGAGGTCGGAGCCGTCCATGATCCGCCGCAGGTTCGCCGCGCAGGTCTGCGCGCCACGGAAGCCGCGCAGCTCGTGGAGCCGCGGCTGGTACGGCTTGAGGTTCGCCAGCAGCGCTTCGAGGCTCATGGCCGCCGCGATCTCGGCCTGCTTGATCCACCGCTCCACGTCGTGGAGGATGAGGCAGCCCATGCCGGTGATCAGGTTCGAGCCGTTGATCGCCGCGAGCCCGTCGCGCGCCTTGAGGCCCGGCGCGGCGATGCCGGCCCGCTCGAGCGCCGCGCGGGTGGGCATCCGCTCGCCCCGGTAGTGGCTCTCGCCCTCGCCCAAGAGCGACAGCGCGATCTGGCTCATCGGCGCCAGGTCGCCGCACGCCCCGACACTGCCCTTCTCGCAGGCGATGGGGGTCACGCCGGCGTTCAGCATCGCGACGTAGGCGAGCGGGATCTCCGGACGGCAGGCCGAGTAGCCGCGCGCGTGCACCGCCACGCGCGAGAGCATCGCCGCCCGCACGTGCTCGACGGGCGCGGGGGCGCCGATGCCGGCGGCGTGGTTGTAGATCAGGTAGCGCTGGAACTGCTGGACCTGGGCGTCGTCGAGCCGCACCTCCGACAGCTCGCCGATGCCGGTGTTGACGCCGTACATCGTCTCGTGCGCCGCGATCTTCCGCTCCAGCATCGCCCGGCAGGTCCGGATGCGCTCGAGCGCCTCGGGCGCGAGCTCGACCTTCTCCCCGCCGCGCGCCACGCGCACCACGTCCCCGATGGTGAGAGCCTGCCCCGCACCGACGTGCACCACGCGCCGATCCTCCCGGTTTCCGAGCGGTTCAACTTACCACGCCGACCGGGGATTCGGCTTGCATCGAGCGTGCCCGCGGGACGGCGGCGCCCTCCCGATCCCCGCCCGCGGAGATCCGGAGGGTGCCGCCGCGGTACGACCGTGAAGCGGCCTAGTGCCAGGTGGCGGTGACGCCCACCTCGAAGAGGTTGGGCCGGTAGCTGATCCCGGTGTCCGTCCCCCCCACCTTCGCGTTCCCGCTGATCGCGGACATGGCGGTGACGAACGGGGTGATCGAGAACTTCCGGCCCGTGTACAGGTCGATGCCCACGCCGACGCTCACGCCCAGGCCGTCCGACTCCACCTTGGGCGACGTGTCGAGCGAGTAGACCGCCACGCCGAGGCCGCCCTTGAGGAACACCGGCGTCGTGCGGCTCGGGTACCACAGCACGACCGCCGACATGTCGCCGATGGCCTCGTTCGCGCCGAGCACGGTGCGGCCCCACGCGTTCAGCTCGCCGCCGACCAGCAGCTGCGGGCTGGGCGTCCCGCCCATCCGGATCGTGAACGTCGGCGCCCCGTTCCGTTCCGTCGAGCACCCCGAGCACGAGACGCTCGCGCCGCCGTAGCCGAGGCCGACGCCGATCCAGAATCCCTGGCGGTACGGTCCCGCTTCCGCCTTCTGCGCGTGCGCGGGGGCCGCCACCGCCAGGCCGCACGCCGAGGCCATCGCCAGTCCGAACCATCGGGAGCACGTACGCATGGTCGCTCTCCGGCTTGGAGGTCCGAAGAAACTGCTGCAGGCGAACGGCGCCACGGTACGCCGGGGGCGTCAAGCCAGCGTCAGGCGGCAAATCCGATGGGCGCCGTCGCCTCTGGACACGTTCCGCCGCGCGACCGATCTTGGGCCCATGCCGCCCGCATCCGCGTTCTTCACGGCCGCCAGCCTGCGGTTCCTCCGCGGCCTGGCGCGCAACAACCGCCGCGACTGGTTCGAGGCGCACCGCCACGACTACGAGACCGCGATCCTGTTCCCGATGCGCGACTTCGTCGAGGAGATGGACGTGCGTCTCGCGCGGCTCGCGCCCGAGATGGTGGGCGACCCCAGGCGGAGCCTGTTCCGCATCTACCGCGACGTGCGGTTCTCGAAGGACAAGTCGCCCTACAAGACGCACGCCGCGTGCTGGTTCTTCCACCGCGACGCCAGCCACCGCGTCGGCCAGGAGAGCCACGGCGGCGGCGCGGGCTGGTACTTCCACGTGCAGCCCGGCTCCTCGCTCGACGCCGGCGGGATCTGGATGCCGCCGCGCGAGGCGCTGGGGAAGATCCGCGACGCGATCGCGGCCAAGCCGGCCGTGGTGAAGAAGATCCTGGCCGCCCCCGCGCTGCGGCGCCGCTTCGGTCCGCTCGACGACGAGGCGGTCCTCACGCGCGTGCCGCGCGGCTACCCGCCCGACCACCCGGCCGCGGACCTGCTGCGCCACCAGTCCTTCACGGTGAGCCGGACGTTCGACGATGCGCAGATCACCAGCGCGCGGTTGGCGCAGACCGTGGCCGACGACTTCGCGGTGATGCTGCCGCTGGTGCGGTGGATCAACGCCGCGCTCGGCCTCAAGCCGGCGGCGCGCCGCTAGCGGTGGGCGCCCGGGGGGACAGCGCCGGGGGCGCGGCCTCCGCTCCCGAGCCGCTGCGGGTGGACCGGTGGCTGTGGGCCGCGCGGTTCTTCAAGACGCGCGCGCTGGCGGCCGAGGCGATCGCGGGCGGCCGCGTGCAGGTGAACGGCGCGCGCGCCCGGCACGCGAAGGCGGTGCGGCCGGGCGACGTGGTGCGCGTGCGGCTCGGCCCGTACGAGCACCTGGTGACCGTGCTCGGCGTGTCGGCGCGGCGCGGGCCGGCGCCGGAGGCCGCGCGGCTCTACGCCGAGGACCCGGAGGGCCGGGCGCGACGGCTGCACCTGGCCGAGCAGCACCGGCTCGCCGCGCACGCGTTCACCCTCGGCGAAGGCAAGCCCGACAAGAAACAGCGGCGCGAGCTGCTCCGCTTCAAGCGGGGCGACTAGCGCCGGTAGATGGCAGCCGTTCCGGCAACGAGACACCCAGCGCCCGAACCGGGGACCTGACCATGCGCGCTCCCTTGCTCGCCGCCGCCGCCCTGCTCGGCGGCCTGGCGGCGTCGCCGCCGCCCGCTCTCCACGTGCTCCGCGTCGCGCCGACGAGCCCGGCCGAGCCCACGGCGATCGTCACGGTCACGTTCGACCGCCCGGTCGCCGGCTCGCTCGACGACACCGTGGACCCGCGCGCGATCTTCTCGATCGCGCCCGCCGTGGACGGCAAGGTCGAGTGGCGGGACCCGATCACGCTGCGCTTCACGCCGGCCGCGCCGCTCCGGACCGGCGCCGCCTACACGGTGACGGTCGCCGCGACCTTCCGGGCGATGGATGGCACGCGGCTGGCGGCGCCCTACCGGTTCGTCTTCCGCGTCGGCGGGCCGCGCGTCCTGACCACCGCGCCGCTCGACGCGCCGTGGGGCTCGCACTATCTGAAGCCCGACGCGCAGTTCCAGATGGTGGTGAGCGCGCCCGCCGACGTCGGGCTGGTGAGCCGGCTCGCCTACCTCGAGCTCGACAACACCTGCAACGCGCCGACCGTCGTGCACCTCAACGCGGTCACCCAGCGACCGGTCGCCGACCAGGACGGGCCGCGCGCCCGGTACCTGGGCGGCGGCGCCGGGCCGGCCGCCGCGCTGCGGCGCGTGATCCGGCTGGTGCCGGAGCAGCGCCTGCCGCTCGGCTGCGCGGGCCGGTTCGTGGCGCCGGTCACGCTCGACTCGACCGTGACCGGACGCAACGCCACCTGGCGCTTCTCCACCTACGGGCCGCTCCGCGCGTCGGTGCGGTGCACCAGCGCGCCCGTCTGCCCCGGCGGCTACGCGGTCGCGAGCTTCACCACGCCGGTGCGCGGCTCACAGGTGCGGCGCGCGGTCACGCTCAGCGCGACCACGCCGTACACGCTCTCCGACACCACGGCCGAGCAGGCGGAGTGGGTGCTGGAGGACGCGCTCAAGGCGCGCACCGCGTACACCGTCACCGTGGACTCCACGCTGCAGGACGTGTTCGGCCAGCGGCTGGGGCGGCGGCAGGTGCTGACCCTGACCACGACGGGCTACGCGCCGTCGATCGACTTCCCGACCGGCGCGATGCTGGTCGAGCGGCAGGGCTTCCGCAGCATCGCGGTCAAGCACGTGAACACCGACACGCTGTTCGTGACCCAGGCGCCGGTGCCGCCGGCGCTCGAGGCGCGCGTGCTCGCCACGCCCGACTGGAGCATGTCGGAGGCCTGGGCCTCGGTCGCCGCGGGGGCCACGACCCGCGCCGTGCCGCTCGCGGGCCCGGCCGACGTGCCGCTGGTGAGCGCGGTCAAGCTGCCGGCGTACAACGCCGCGCGGCCCGACGCGCCGACCCTCACGCTGATGCGCATCGCGCGGGTGCGCGACGACACCAGCCCGGAGACGCGCCGCGCCATCGCCGTCGTCCAGGTCACGGACCTCGGCGTGGCGGCGCGGATCGGCACCGAGGAGGCCGCGGTGTGGGTGACGACGGTGCACGACGGCCTCGCCTGCCCGCACGCGACGGTCACGCTGTACGACCGCAGCGGCCGGGTGCGCGCCACGGGCACCACCGACGCGCAGGGCCTGGTGCGCTTCGCCGGCCTGGCGCCCGACACCTCCGGCAGCGAGCGGCAGCGCCGCTTCGGCTCCGGCTTCGAGGGCTACGTCGCCGCCGCCCTGGGCGCCGACCGCGCCCTGGTGCCGCTCACCAGCTACGCGTGGGAGCTGAGCCCCTGGCGCTTCAACGTCGCCGCCGCGGACGAGGCGGCCCGGTTCCCGGCGGCGGCCGCCGTCTTCACCGAGCGCGGCATCTACCGGCCCGGCGAGGTCGTCCACGCGAAGGCCATCGTGCGCACGGGCGCCCTGGGCTCGCTGCGCGTCCCGAGCCGCGGCGACTCGCTGCACTGGACGTTCTACGACCGCGAGGACGGGAAGCTCCGCGACACCACCGTGGCGGTGTCGGCGTTCGGCACCGCCGACCAGGCGCTGCCGGTCGGCGCCGACCTCCCGCTCGGCACCTACCGCGTGGGCGTGGCCCTGCGGCGGGGCGGCACGTGGACGGAGCTGGCGACCGCGTACTACCGGATCGCCGAGTACCGGCCGCCCGAGTTCCTGGTGAGCGTCGCCGCCGACAGCGGCCCGCACTTCGCCGGCGACACGCTGACCGGCACGGTCGAGGCGCGCTACCTGTTCGGCGCGCCGATGGCGCGCGCCGCGGTGAGCTGGGAGCTGCGCCAGGCGCCCCTGAGCCCGTGGGCGCTCGGCATCCCGGGCACCGACGGCTGGTACCTGGGCGAGTCCGGCTGGTGGTGGGAGAACGGCGACGACGAGCCGTCCACCCGCGTCGTCGCGAACGGCACCGACACCCTCGACGCCACCGGGCACCTGGTGCTCCGCGTGCCGGCGGGCGAGGCGCAGAAGGGCCGCGGTGCCCGCGTGGCCATCGCCGCCACGGTGACCGACGTGAACCGCCAGACCGTCACGGCCACGGCCGGCATGACCGTGCACCCGGCGGCGTTCTACGTCGCCGCCAGGCCGCTGGGCGAGGACTACTTCTGGACGGCGGGCCAGGCGGTCGCCATCGCGGTGCTCGCCGTCGCCCCCGACGGCCGGCGGGTGCCGGGCGTCGCGGTGCACGGCACCATCGTGCGGCGCGAGTGGCACCGCGTGCAGCGGCAGCGCGAGGGCCTCGACGAGCAGGTGGGCGAGTGGGTGGCGGACACCGTCGCGCGCTGCGACCTCGTCACGGCGGCCGACTCGGTGCCGTGCCGGTTCACGCCGGCGCAGGGCGGCTCGTACGTCGTGGGCTTCCGGGCGGCGGACGCCGCCGGGCGTACGGCCTCGACCAGCTTTTACCGCTGGGCGACGGGCGCCGGCTGGGTGCCGTGGGGCGACGAGACGCAGTTCAAGATGGACGTGATCCCGGACAAGACGCGCTACGACGTCGGCGACACCGCGACGGTGCTGTTCGCCTCGCCGTTCACCGACGCCGAGGCGTGGATCACGGTCGAGCGCGAGGGGATCATCGAGCAGCGCCGGATCCGGCTCGTCTCGGGCTCCACTTCGATCAAGCTCCCGCTGACCGAGGCGTACGTCCCCAACGCGTTCGTCTCGATCGTGGTGGCCAGGGGCCGGAGCGGCGCCGGCGGCAGCATCGGCGACCCCGGCCGGCCCACGATCCGCGTGGGCTACGCGCAGCTCGTGGTGACGCCGCGCGTCAAGCGCCTCGCGGTCGAGGTCCGGCCCCTGGCCTCCGAGTACCGGCCCGGCGACAGCGCGCGGGTCGCGGTGCACGTCCGCGACGCGGGCGGCGCCGGCCGCCGCAGCGAGGTCACGCTGTGGGCGGTGGACGAGGGCGTGCTCTCGCTCACCGGCTACCGCACGCCGGATCCCGTCGCGCTCATCTACCAGCCGCGCGGCGTCGCGATGCGGCTCGCCAGCGACCTGCTGTCGGTCGCGGCGCAGGTGCTCGACTCGGAGGGCGTCTCGATCAAGGGCGACCAGTCGCCCGGCGGGGGCGGCGGGCTCGAGGCGGGCGACGTGCTGCGCTCGCGGTTCGCCTCCACCGCGTTCTTCCTCGGCTCCGTCGTCACCGACTCCTCGGGCGACGCCGTGGCCGCCGCGAAGCTGCCCGACAACCTCACCACCTTCCGCGTGATGGCGGTCGCCGTCACCGCGGGCGACCGCTACGGGAGCGGCGCGTCGAGCCTGCTGGTGACGCGGCCGCTGCTGGCCCGTCCGTCGCTGCCGCGGTTCCTGCGGCGCGACGACGCCTTCACCGCCGGCGTGGTCGTGAACCAGCGCGCCGGCCTCACGCCGGTCGTCACCGTCGCCGCCCGCACGCGCGGCGCCGCGCTCGGCGACAGCGCGGTGAAGACGGCGACCCTCGCCGCCGGCCGCGGGACCGAGGTGCGGTTCGCCTTCCGCGACACCACCACCGACACGGCGCTGTTCCGGTTCGACGTGGCGAGCGGCGGCGACTCGGACGCCGTCCTCACGCGGCTGCCCGTCCGCCCGTCGCACTACCCGCGCGCGCACACCGTGGCCGGCGCGCTCCAGGGCGCCGCCACCGCCGAGCTCGTGCTGCCGGGCGACATCGACCCCGCGCGCTCGCGGCTCGACTTCGGCCTCGGCACCACGCCGCTCGCCGTGGTCGCCGGCATGTACCGCTGGCTCTCGGTCTACCCGTTCGACTGCTCCGAGCAGGTCGCCGACGAGCTCCTGGCCGTCGTCGCCCTGGCGCGGGGCGGCGCCGCGTACGCCCCGCCGGACGCGCGGCAGCAGATCGCGGACGGCGTCGCCGCCCTGAGCCGCCGCCAGCGCGCCGACGGCGGCATCGGCCTCTGGTCGGCGGACGACTGGACCACGCCCTGGCTCAGCGCCTACGCGGGCACGGCGCTGCTCGCGGCGCGCCGCGCGGGCGCCGGCGTGCGCGACACCGTCCTCGTCGCCCTGGGGACCTACCTCCAGCGCTCGCTCCACCAGCGCCAGCGGCCGGCCGGCCCGCTGTACGCCTGGTTCTCGGACCTGAAGATCCGGCTGGCGGAGAACGTCGCCGCCGCCGACTACCTCAGCCGGCTCGGCCGGCCCGACGTCGCGGCCGAGAACGAGCTGCTGCGCGTCGCGCCGCAGATGGCGTGGGAGGACCGCGTGCGCCTGGCCGAGGTGGTGGCCCGCCGCGGCGCCGTGCCGGCCGCGCGCGCGCTGCTCGCGCCCGTGTGGCTGGGCGTGCGGATCGAGGGCCGGCGCGCCGTGCTCTCGGACTCGTCGCGACGAGCCTTCTACTTCGGGTCGTCGCAGCGCCCGGTGGCGCGGCTGCTCTCCGCCACGCTCGCCGTGGACTCGGCCAGCCCACTGATCGGGCCGCTGGTGGAGACGCTCGTCGAGCAGGGACGCGCCGCCGCCGGGAACTGGTGGAACACGCAGGACTACGGCGCCGCCGTCGAGGCGCTCGCCGACTTCACCGCGCGCCAGCAGCGGGCCGCGGGGCGGGGCTGGACCGTCTCGAGCGGGGGCACCGCCGTGTTCCACGCCGACAGCGGGAGCGCCGCGCCCGCCGTGCAGTCGCGCGACCTCGTGGGACTCTTGACCGACGGCCCCGACGGCACCACCCGCCTCGCGCTCGACATCGCGGCGCCCGGCGCCGACAGCGCCGCGCCGCTCTTCTACTACGTGACGGTCTCGGAGGTGCCGAAGCAGCGGCCGCTCAACCCCGACGAGCGGGGCATCGCGGTCGAGCGATGGTACGAGGACTACGCCACCGGCCGGCCCATCGTCGCCGCGCCGGAGGGCGCCCTGGTCAGGGTGCGGCTCCGGATCACGCTGCCCGCCGAGCGCCGCTTCCTCGCGCTCGAGGACCCGCTGCCCGCCGGCCTCGAGGCGGTGGACCTGAGCCTCAGGACCACCGGCCTGCCAGGGCCCGCGGCCGCCGCGACGGAGCCCGACGAGGGCGAGGAGGAGACGCCGCAGGAGGGCAACGGCTACCTGTACGACTGGTACTACGGCAGCTGGGACGCGGGCTGGTGGTCGCCGTTCGACCACCGCGAGCTGCGGGACGACCGGGTGCTGTACGTCGCGACCTACCTGTGGCGCGGCACGTACACGGCCAGCTACGTGGCCCGCGCGACCACGCCCGGCGTGTTCGTCCGGCCGCCCGCGCACGCCGAGGAGATGTACAACCCCGCGGTGCAGGGGCGGAGCGACGGCGGCGTCTTCACGGTGACGGCGAAGACGCCGTGACCTGGCGCCGGGCGCTCCTCGCGG
>DASPSV010000065.1:0-9557 GCA_035623755.1 Gemmatimonadales bacterium | reverse complement strand
TGAACCAGCAGGCGGATAATGGCCGCGATAAGGCCCGCGAACCAACCGAAATCGAACACGAGCGTCACCCCCTCTCAGGTCGAGAAGTCACGCCCATTCGCTACGGGCGCGCGGACGCTCCGCTCCCTAAACCCCGCTCAGCTCGCTCGGAGCCTCGCCGGGGGTCCGTATCCTTTGTGAAAGAGCCGACTACTTCGCTAGCGAATCCGCTCTACTAACCCTACAGAACTACTACACAACAGTCAGTGCTGCAACAGGAACCACCGATTCGTCGCATCCAGTACCGCCAGCACCGCCGCCTGCTCGGGACTCTCCTTCACCTCGCACGTCCCCACCAGCAGTTGCGACGTCCGCCCCCCCACCCCGTGCACCCCGGCCAGTACCAGCCTGCGGTCGAAAGCCTCCACGACTCGTACGCCCTCGAGCACCACGCCCGAGTCCACCAGGTCCTTTTCGATCGCCTTCACCGCCGCCCGAGCCGCCAGCTGCACCCGGCTGCGTGCCTCGTCCACCCCTTCCTCCGTCCCCTCGACGAGCACGTCACCGGACCGCAGCAGAACCCGGACCTCGACGCGCTTGGGTCGCGGCGACTCGATCACCAGGTCGGCGAACACGAGCTTCCGGCGCACCGCCGCGCTGGAGACCGCCTCCTGCTCCAGCAGGTCGATCGGCCGCACTTCCGCGGTCTGCGCCACGCTGATCTTGCGGTGATCCACCTTGATGCCGAGCTGCGCCATCAGCGCACTCTCGACATTGCGCACCGCCTGCTTCGGCTGCACCTCCGCCGTCGTCAGGACGTGGATCTCGTCGAAATCCCCACCACGACCCGCGACGATCCGCGCCGACAGCACGCCGGAGAGTGCGGAAATCAACTGCTCGGCCCGGCGCAGCGTCCACGCCTCGGGCGATTCACCGGAAATCGGCAGACCAGGGTTCGCGCTCATCAACACGGCCTTTCCTACTTCAATCCTCGTGCCGCGACGGATGTTTCCCGCGGCGCCGGTACCGCTTCCTTGACTTGTGCACCTTGGACGCTGGCGCGTCAAGTCTCCCCTTGGGCGCCTTCGCCGGATTCGGCACCTTCAGCCTCGCTCTACGCCCCACCGCACCTCGTCAAGACACGTCGCCGTGGGTGCTAGAGACACCTTTGGTTCGCACCTAAGTTGTTGTTGGATGGTCTATTACTGCACTTGCTAGCGGAGACGGCGCTGCTAGCAGCCGGGGGGAGGCGCTTGATCTTAGGTCCGAAGCGCCGAAAAGTCAACCACTTGTGGATCAGGATCTCAAGTAGGGGTTGAGACCGACGCACCGCCGCCTTCGTAGTCCTTCAGCTTCCGATACAGGGTGCGCTCACCGATGCCCAACATCTCCGCGGCCTTGCGCCGATTGCCCCGAGTCTCGGCCAGCGCGGCCTCGATGACCGCCCGCTCCACGTCCGCCATACGCATACCCGACTCGTACACTACGGATTCCCGGACCTGCGCACCGCGACCCTCATCGTCGCCGCTCCGGCCGTCGCCCACAACGCGCCCCGCCCCACCCACCAGCACCTCCGCGTCCGGCGCCTCGTGCGGCACCTCGATCACCTCGACCCGGTGCGGCCGGTCCTCCAACCGTCGCCGAAGATCCTCCACCTGCAGCCGGAGGTCGAGCAGCGATTGCACGATGTACGTCAGCTCCTGCCCCGCCACCTCCCGCGTCATCCCCGGGACCCTCACGGGCAGGAGCCGAGCCCGGCCCTGCTCGCGGATCTCGCGCGGGATGTCCTCGGGCCGGATCTCGCTCGTGGGCGCCAGCACGACCATCGACTCCACGAGGTTCCGGAGCTGGCGCACGTTCCCCGGCCACGGGGCATCCACGAGGATCTGCAGCGCCTCCGGCGCGATGCCGCGAAACGGGCGGTCGTGCAGCTTGCTGAATTCGTGGATGAAACGACGCACCAGGAGCGGAATGTCGCTGCGCCGCTCCCGGAGCGGAGGCAGGTAGATCGACAGGACGTTGAGCCGGTAGTAGAGATCGGAGCGAAGCTCGCCCGCCGCCATGGCGTCGCGCAGCGGACGGTTGGTGGCGGCCACGACCCGCACGTCCACCCGGATCGGGGCCGCGCCGCCCACCCGGAAGAACTCCCGCTCCTCCAGGACCCGCAGCAGCTTGACCTGGGTGGCGAGCGGCATCTCGCCCACCTCGTCCAGGAAGATCGTCCCCGTGTCCGCCAGCTCGAAGCGGCCGAGCCGCCGCTCCACCGCGTCCGTGAACGAGCCCTTCTCGTGCCCGAACAGCTCCGACTCCAGCAAGGTCTCCGGCAGCGCCGCGCAGTTCACCGCGATGAACGGCTTGGTACGCCGCGGCGACAGGTCGTGGATCGCCCGCGCCACGAGCTCCTTCCCGGTCCCCGATTCCCCCTCGATCAGCACCGTGCTCGAGACCGGCGCCATCTGCTCGATCTTGATGAGCACTTCCTGGATGGCAGGATGGTCGCCCAGGATCCCGGTGCGCTCCTGCAGCTTCTTGCGCTCGATGAGCCGCCGGCACAGGGCGACGGTCTCGCCGGCGTCGACCGGCTTCGCGACCGCGGCGGTGAGCCCCATCCGCTGGACCACGGCCGCCGGGTCCGCCTCCGTCGGCTCGAGCAGGCCGAGCGTCGCGGTCCGGCCGTCGCGCACCAGCGACAGGAGGCGGGACGCCCCGGGCTCGTGGAGCCCGCCGGTGAGGAGCAGCAGGTCGGGGTCCTCGCGCACCACGGTCGCCTTCACGTCGTCGAGCGCCGAGACCATCGCGGTCTCGAAGCCCGCCGCCTCGAAGGCGGCGTTCAGCCGGACCGCCGCCTCGAGATCGTCCATGGTGATGAGGATGCGATGGGCCATCAGGCGTGCTCGGTCTTCCCGTGGAGCAGATCCACCGCGTGGTCGACCAGCGGCTCGAGCGCGGCCAGCGAGTCGCGCACGCCGCCGAGCGAGCCGGGCAGGTTGACCACCAGCACGCGGCCGCGCGTTCCGGCCGTGCCGCGCGACAGCGCGGAGAGCGGCTGCCGCGCCGCGCCCGCGGCCCGCAACGCCTCGGCGATGCCCGGCGCTTCCTTCTCCAGCGCCGCCCGGGTCGCCTCGGGCGTGCGGTCCCGGGCCGTGAGCCCGGTGCCCCCCGTGGTGAGGATCACGTCGATCTCGCCGGCGTCCGCCCAGCCGACCAGCCGGGCCGTGATCGACGCCGTCTCGTCGGGCACCACCTCGCGCGCCACGACGCGGTAGCCGCGCGCGACCGCCCACTCCGCCACCGCCGCCCCCGAACGGTCCTCGCGCAGCCCGGCGGCCACGCCGTCCGATACCGTCAGGACCGCGAGCCGGATCAGCGGTGCGTACCCTTCTTCCAGAACGGGGTCTCCACCACCTCCGCGGGCAGCCGGTTGCCGCGAATCTCGACCTCGAACCGCTGCCCCGGCGCGGCGAGCGCGAGCGGCAGGTACGCGGTCCCCACCGGTTCGCCCGTCGAGGGCGACACGATGCCGCTCCGCACCTCGCCCGAGCGCTGGCCGCTCACCCACACCGGATAGCCGTGCCGCGGGAAGCCCCGCTCGCGCAGCACGAAGCCGGCGAGCCGCCGCGACAGGCCGCGCGCCTTCTGGGCCTCGAGCGCCGCCTTCCCCACGAAATCGCCCTTCTTCATCTTCACGATCCAGCCCAGGCCCGCCTCGAGCGGCGTCGTGCCGTCGTCGATGTCGTTGCCGTAGAGCGGATACGCCATCTCGAGCCGCAGACTGTCCCGCGCCCCCAGCCCGACGGGCTTGACCTCGCCGCCCGGCCGCACCAGGGCCTTCCACAGCGTCGTGGCGTGGCGGTTCCCGTGATACAGCTCGAAGCCGTCCTCGCCCGTGTACCCGGTGCGGCTGATGAGGCACGGGACGCCCGCCACCTTGCCGGTGACGCAGTGGTAGTAGCGGATCTGGTCCAGGTTCACGCCCGGCGCCAGCGGCTGCAGCACCGCCTGGGCGCGCGGGCCCTGCAGCGCCAGCAGCGCCACCTCGTCCGACACGTTCGCCAGCCGCACGTCGAACTTCGCGGCGTAGCGGCCGACGTGCGCCCAGTCCTTGGCCGTGTTCGACGCGTTCACGACCAGCATCATCCGGTCCGCCAGCCGGTACACCAGGCAGTCGTCCACGATGCCGCCGTTCTCGTGCATGAAGCACGAGTACTGCACCTGGCCGTACGCCAGGGCGGCGGGATCGTTCGACGTCACGTGCGAGACGAAGGCGAGCGCGTCCCTGCCCGTGACCTCGAACTCGCCCATGTGCGACACGTCGAACAGGCCCGCGCCGCGCCGCACGGTCTGGTGCTCGGCGGTGATGCCCTCGGGGTACTGGACCGGCATCTCGAAGCCGGCGAAGGGGACGATCTTGGCGCCGGCGGCCACGTGCAGATCGTAGAAGGGCGTGCGCTTCAAATTGTCCGCCATCGTCTCATCCCATCAGGGTTGCCATCAGGGCCTTCTGGACGTGGAGGCGGTTCTCCGCCTCGTCGAACACCCGCGACTGCGGGCCCTCCAGGACCTCCTCGGACACCTCTTCACCGCGGTGCGCCGGGAGACAGTGCAGGAAGATGGCCGACGGCTTCGCCCGCTTCATCAGCTCGCCGTCCACCACGTAGCCCTTGAAGGCCAGCTTCCGCTCCTCCGCCTCGCCCTCCTGCCCCATCGACGCCCACACGTCGGTGGTGACGACGTCCGCACCCTCCGCCGCCTCCTCCGGCTCCTCCGTGATCAGGGTCGTGGTGAGCTTGCGGGCGCGCTCGTAGATGTCGTGGTTCGGCTCGTAGCCCTCCGGGCACGCCAGCCTGAGCTCGAAGCCCAGCAGCCCCGCGGCGTCGAGCCACGAGTTGGCCATGTTGTTGCCGTCACCGATCCACGCCACCCGCTTGCCCGCGTACGCCCCCAGGTGCTGCTGGATCGTGAGCACGTCCGCCAGCACTTGGCAGGGATGGTGCAGGTCCGTCAGGCCGTTGATCACGGGCACCGTCGCGAACCGCGCCAGCTCCTCCACGTCCGCCTGATCGAAAGTGCGGATCATGATCCCGTGCACGTACCGCGACAGCACGCGGGCCGTGTCCCGGATCGGCTCGCCGCGGCCGATCTGGATGTCCCGCGAGGAGAGGAACAGGGCGCTGCCGCCCAGCTGGGAGGCGCCCACCTCGAAGGAGACCCTGGTGCGGGTGGACGACTTGGCGAACACCATCGCCAGCGTCTTCCCCGCGAGGGGCTTCTCGCGGTACTGGCCGGCCTTCATCTTCGTCGCAAGCTGAAACAACGCATTGACTTGCGGCTTGGTGAGATCCGAGAAGACGAGGTAGTCGCGCTTGGGCATAGGGGTCGGGGTTGTCGGTCAAAATGACAGCAGGAACGTGAACCTAGCCGCGCCGCCGCCGGTGAGCAAGCTCGTCCGGGGCGCCGGAGCCTGCCGCGCCGCCTGCCACCGCGACGGCGAACGCGGGCCGCTCGTCCGGTGCGCTACAGGATGTACTTCCGGAGGTCCTCGTCCTGGACGATGGTGTCGAGCCGCGCCTTCACCCGGGCCCGGTCGAAAACGATGTGTTTGTCCGCAACGTCGGGCAGCTCGTAGAGCGTGTCCTCGAGCAGGGTGGTGAGCACCGTGTGCAGCCGGCGCGCCCCGATGTTCTCCATCCGCTCGTTGAGCACGGCCGCGATCCGGGCCACCTCGAGAATGCCCTCCGGCGCGAACTCGAGCGTGGCGCCCTCGGCCGCGCACAGCGCGGCGTACTGCTTGGTCAGCGCGTTCTCCGGCTCGGTCATGATCCGGACGAAGTCCTCCTCGCCCAGCGGCGCGAGCTCGACGCGGATGGGGAAGCGCCCCTGCAGCTCCGGGATCAGGTCGGACGGCTTCGAGACGTGGAACGCACCGGCCGCGATGAACAGGACGTGGTCGGTGCGCACCAGACCGTAGCGGGTCTGGACGGTGGAGCCCTCGACGATGGGCAGCAGGTCGCGCTGGACCCCCTCGCGGCTCACGTCGGGACCCACCGTCCCGCGCTCGCCCGCGATCTTGTCCAGCTCGTCGATGAACACGATCCCGTGGTTCTCCACCCGGTCGAGCGCCTCGTTCACGACGTCGTCCATGTCCACCAGCTTGCGCAGCTCCTCCTCGATGAGGATCCGGCGGGCCTCGCTCACGCGCACGGTGCGCCGCTTCTTGCGCTTGGGGAGGATCTCCTTGAGCCAGTCCATGATGTTGACGTCCGGCCCCTCCATCCCCGGCTGCTGGAACAGGTCCACCGGCGGGAACGACTCCTGGGTCACGTCCACCTCGACGTCCCGCTCCTCGAGCTTCCCGTCTTTCAGCAAGGCGCGGAGCTTCTCGCGGGTTCGCTCCCGGCGCTCCTTGCCCCGCGCGTCCTCCTCCTCGCTGCGCTCGGTCACGTCGCCCTTCGGCGAGACCACGAACAGCGTGCGCCCGGCGGCCCCCGCCGGCGGCTCCGGCGGCGGCGGTGCCCCCGCCCCCCCCGCTCCCCCCGCCCCGGCGGCGCCCGCGGACGCCTGCGCCGTCGGCGGCAGCAGCAGGTCCAGCAGCCGCTCCTCGGCCCGCACCTCGGCCTGCGGGTAGATGTCGTCCTCGCGCTCGCCCCGCACCATGTTGATGGAGGCATCCACCAGGTCGCGCACCATCGACTCGACGTCGCGGCCCACGTAGCCGACCTCGGTGAACTTCGAGGCCTCCACCTTGACGAACGGGGCGCCCGCGAGCCGCGCCAGGCGGCGGGCGATCTCCGTCTTCCCGACGCCGGTGGGCCCGATCAGGATGATGTTGTTCGGGAGGATCTCCTCGCGGATGTCGTCGGGCGCCTGGGTGCGGCGCCACCGGTTGCGGATGGCGATGGCGACGGCCTTCTTCGCCGCCGCCTGCCCCACGATGTAGCGGTCGAGCTCCGCGACGATCTGCCGCGGCGGCAGCTCTTCCAGCCAGGGAAGCGGCTCCGCCTCCTGCTCCGCCGGCGCCTGCCCGGCCTCGGGAACCCGGACCTCAGCCATCGAACCTCGTCGTGGCGGCCGCGCCGCTCAGGGCTCCGTGCGCACGGGGGCGCACGGGCGGTCGGCGTGAACCGCGAACAGGAATTCGCCGCGCGGCGTGCTCCAGGTTTCGCTGAGGACGCCGGGGCACTGCCTGATCAGGCTCCCGGCGGCGTAGCGCCCCTCGGCCCCGCGCCTCTCGATGATAAGGTAATCGGGACGGTACGCGCGTATGACATCCCACAGGTCGTCCCCCAGCCCCCAGGCCGTCGCCCAGAAGCCGTCCCGGTACCACCGGTAGCTGCGCTCGCGCCAGCTCGCCACCGTCCGATCGCCGAGCCGCAGGTAGACCAGCGGCGGGTTGGCGGTGGCCACCACGGCACCCGGCGGGATGCGGGTGCGCACCGAATCGAGCAGCTCGAGCGTGCCGCGGCTCCGCAGCCGGTGCAGCCGCACGCCCTCCCCGCGCCCGAACGCGACGGCGGCGGCGAGCGCGGCGACGGCCACGAGCCCCACGCGCGCCCGGGCCCAGGGCAGCGCCGCCAGCGCGGCCAGGAGCAGCAGCGGCCACACGCTGCCGACGAACCGGTCCTCCTGCGGGAACGGCCAGAACAGCACCACCAGCACGTACAGGGCGAGCGCCAGGGCGAGCACCGGCCGCTTCCGCGACCCGAGCGCCGCCAGCGCGATCAGGCCGAGCCCGAGGGCGGTCTCGGCCAGCCGCGGCGCCCAGTGCCAGCCGAGCAGCGCCTGGGCGAGGGCGCGGATCACCATCGGCGCGTTCACGACGGGCACCGTGAAGAACATGGTGGCGGGCGCCGCGCGGAGCCCCTGGCCGTAGAAGGCCGCGTAGGTCCCGTAGCCCGCCTTGGCCAGGGCGGGCGGCACGTCGGCGGCGTGGGTCGCGATCCAGGCCGCCCACGGCAGCAGCAGGCCGATGCCGATCACCGCCGGCCAGAGCGCCCGCCGCCAGCCGCTCCTCCGCCACTCCACCACCAGCAGCGCGAGCAGGAACGGCGCCGCGATGCTCCGCACGTAGACCGCGACCGCGGCGGCGACCGCGGCGCCCCGCGGCCTTCCGGCCGCCGCCAGGAGCAGCGTGAGCGCCAGGAAGGCGAGGCACAGCGGCTCCGACATCGGGATGGTCCACCACATCATGACCGTCGGCGTGGCGACGGCCGCCACGGCGGCCACCGCGCTCAAGGCGGGGGCGAGGCCGAACGCGACGACGCCCGCGGCGGCGACCGCGCCCGCGAGCGGGCCCGCCACCACGAGGTTCACCACCCGCAGCCGCTCCAGGTTGGCCGTGTCGGCCGCGCCGGGCCGCCACGCCAGCGCCAGCACCGCGGGCCAGCCCGGCGCGAACTTCAGCTCCGGCGGGTCGCCGGGGAAGTTGACGTCGCGGTAGGTGTGCCGCTCGCGGATCGCCTTGGCGAGCACGGCGTACTGCGCGTCGTCCTGGAAGGTGCCGAGCGTGAAATCGCGAGGCGCCAGCGCCGCCAGCCCCCAGCCGCCGAGCGTGGCGGCGAGAGTCGCCGCGGTCGCCGCCCTACTCCAGCTCGACAACGGACAGGTTGGTATTGGTGTAGATGCAGATGTCGGCCGCGATCTCCAGGCTCCGGGTCACGATCTCGCGCGCGGTGAGCGGGGCGTGCGCCAGCAGCGCGCGCGCCGCCGCCAGCGCGTAGCTCCCGCCCGAGCCGATCGCCAGGATGCCGTCGTCCGGCTCGATCACGTCGCCGTTCCCCGTCACCAGCAGACCCTTGTCCCGGTCGGCCACCGCCAGCTGCGCCTCGAGCCGCCGCAGCACCCGGTCGCTGCGCCAGTCCTTGGCCAGCTCGACCGCCGCGCGCGCCAGGTTGCCGGGGTAGCGCTCCATCTTCTCCTCGAACTTCTCGAACAGCGTCAGGGCGTCCGCCGCGCCGCCGGCGAAGCCGGCGAGCGCCTTCCCGCCCTTCAGGGTGCGGACCTTCTGGGCATGCGCCTTGACCACCGTCTCGCCGACGGTGACCTGGCCGTCCCCGGCCATGGCGACGTGACCGTCCTTCCGGACGCAGAGGATCGTGGTGGCGCGCAGCGTGTTCATCTAGGCTCTCGGGTGTGCCTGGTGGTAGACGTGCTTCAGCCGCTCGACGCTGGTGTGGGTGTAGATCTGGGTCGTCGACAGCGACGCGTGCCCCAGCAGCTCCTGCACCGCGCGCAGGTCCGCCCCCGCGTCGAGCAGGTGGGTGGCGAACGAGTGCCGCAGCGAATGCGTACTGATCTTCTGTCCCTCGCTCACGGCGTCGAGCAGGCGGCGCACCACGAGCTGCACCGCGCGCGGCGTCAGCCGGCGTCCCCGCTCGCTCACGAACACCGCGCCGGAGGAGACGGCGCCGACGCCGGCTGCCCTCTTCGCGCCGCGCAACGCCTCGTCGCGCCGCAAGTAGTAGCGCCGCAACGCCGCCACCGCCGGCCGGCCGACCGGCAGCAGCCGCTCCTTCCTGCCCTTGCCGCGCACCCGCACCTGGTCGGACACCAGGTCCAGGTCGTCGAGGTCGAGCCCCACC
>DASPSV010000043.1:0-5292 GCA_035623755.1 Gemmatimonadales bacterium | reverse complement strand
CGTAGACTGGGCTGGTGAGAAGCTCCCCTGCGGCCCTCCGTTTCCTCTCTAGCCTGTGGCTGACGGTCGCAGCGCTCGCGCCGCCGCTCGCGGCCCAGGGGCACCAGAACGAAGGCGGCGCGCTGGTGATCAAAGCGGTCTCGGTCGTCGACGTCACGGCCGGGCTTGCCCGGAACAACCTGACGGTGGTCGTGCGCGGCGCGCGCATCGAGACGGTCGGCGACGCCGATGCGATCGTCGCTCCCGCTGGCTCCCGGGTGATCGACGGCACCGGCAGGTTCCTGCTTCCCGGCCTTTGGGACGTGCATGCCCACACTGGCGGCGACGGGCCCACGCTGCAGGCGATGGTCGCCTCCGGAGTGACTGGGGTACGCGACATGGGCGGGGACATCGTTCCGCTCGCCGAAGCCCGTCGCCGGATCGCCGCCGGCGAGCTGCCTGGGCCGCGGCTGGTGATCGCCGGTCCCCTGCTGCGCGGACCGAAGTCCGCCTCCGACGCCTCCGACGCCGAGTCCTGGGTGATCCGGACGCCGGAGGAGGGACGGCAGTCCGTTCGACGGCTGCGCTCGATGGGCGTGGACTTCGTCAAGGTCCACGAAGACCTGAGCCGCGAAGCCTTCGCTGCGATCCTGGCCGCTGCCCGCGACGAGAGTCTCTACTGCGTCGGGCACGTCCCTGCCAGCCTCACGCCCGCGGAGGCGTCCGATCTCGGGCTTCGGAGCATCGAGCACCTCGAGTTCCTCCCCGATTCCTGCCTCGCGCTGTTCGCAGCCGACCCGAAGGTGCCACGTGCCGCCCCTCCGTCCGAGTGCAGCGCAGGGTCCGTCGCGGAGCTGCTGCGACGTCTGGATCGGAATGGAACCTGGCTCGATCCGACGATCGGGTCGTTCCGGTACTGGGCGCCGCAGCAGTGGAATGCGATCTTCGTCGGCTTCCGTGGACTGGTGTCCGCGATCCGCGGCAGCGGCATCGGGCTGCTGGCCGGCACCGATTGGAGCACCTCGCTGCAGTCTCGTGGCGCCCCGCCGCCCGGCGCCAGCCTGCACGACGAGCTGCGTCTGTTGGTCGAGGCGGGCTTCACTCCCGCCGAGACGCTACGGGCCGCGGTGTCGAGCCCTGCCCGATTCCTCGGGCTCTCGGCGACGCTCGGGGCGATAGAGCCCGCCAAGACCGCGGACCTGGTGGTGCTCGCGGGTGACCCGCTGCAGGACATCCGGAACACCCGGCGGATCGCGGCGGTGATCCACGACGGTCGGGTGGTGCACGAGACCAGTCCCTGAAGGATCGCCACGTCCGCGCGCTGCAAGGAGCCCCATGCGCCTGCTGAAGAAGGTCCTCAAGGTGCTGGCCGCGCTGGTGCTGGCCGCCGTGGCGGCGGCCGCTTTCCTGCTCTGGTGGACGTATCCCAAGCGGACGGTCATCGGCCCCTTCGTCCGGCAGGCGGGCCCCGGGGTGTTCAGGTTCACGGATGTGCCGAAGGGGCGCGCGCTGCGTCCCGAGGAGGTGGACGGCTACGCCCGACGCCTGATGGCCGGGATGACGCTCGAGGAGAAGGTCCTGCAGATGTCGGGCGACACGTCGCTCTGGGAACTCCTGCGCCTCGTCACCGTGGAGAGGGGCAAGTACAACGACCGCCCGATCACGGCGGGTGCGGACCGGCGCCTGGGGATACCGCCGATCGGCTTCTCCGACGGACCGCGCGGCGTGGCGATGAACCACTCCACCTGCTTCCCGGTGGCCATGGCGCGCGCCGCCAGCTGGGACCGCGGGCTGCAGAGACGGGTGGGCGACGTGGTCGGCCGCGAGATCCGGGCCCAGGGCGGCAACCTCTGGGGCGGCCTCTGCGTCAACCTGCTCCGCCACCCGTCCTGGGGCCGCGCCCAGGAGACCCTGGGCGAGGACCCGTACCTGGTCGGCGAGATGGCGCTGCCGGAGATGGAGGCGGTGCAGGCGCACAACGTGATGGGCTGCGCCAAGCACTACGCCCTCAACTCGATCGAGGAGACGCGGACGAAGGTGGACGTGCACGTCGACGAGCGCACGCTGCACGAGGTCTACCTGCCCCACTTCCGGCGGCTGGCGGAGGCCGAGGTGGCGGCCTTCATGAGCGCGTACAACAAGGTGAACGGCGACTACTGCGGGGAGAGCCGCCACCTGCTGCGCGACATTCTGAAGCAGGAGTGGGGCTACCGCGGCTTCGTGATGTCGGACTTCTTCGAGGGCGTCCACGACGGCAGGAAGGCCGCGCTCGCCGGGCTCGACCTGGAGATGCCGTGGACGAGCGCGTACGGGTCCACGCTGCTCGAGGCCGTCCGCCGCGGCGAGGTCCCGGCCGCGCCTGTCGAGGAAGCCGTCCTGCGCCTGCTGCGCCGCAAGATCGACTACGCCACCCGCCCCGACCCGACGGCGTACCCGCCGACGCTCGTCCACGCGGCCGAGCACGTCGCGCTGGCGCGCGAGACGGCCGAGCGCTCGGCGGTCCTGCTGAAGAACGACGGCCTGCTGCCGCTGGACGCGAAAGCCCTCGCCCAGGTGGCCATCTTCGGTCGACTGGCGGGCGCCCCCAACCTCGGCGACTACGGCAGCAGCCGCGTCTACCCGCCGGCCAACGCCACCGTCGTCCAGGGCCTGACCGACCTCCTCGGCCCGGGCCACGTCGGGTTCGACCCGGCTGCCGACGGCGTGCGGGCGACGGCCGTCGCCCGCGCCGCCGACGTGGCGATCGTGGTGGCGGGGTTCGACCAGTCGGACGAGGGCGAGTACATCCCGGAGAACCCGGACAAGGCCGCACAGGGAGGCGATCGCGAGGACCTGGCCCTGAAGCCGGCGGATCGCGCGCTGATCGAGGCGGTGGCGGCCGGGAACCCGAGGACGATCGTGCTGCTGATCGGCGGCTCGGCGATCACGGTCGAGGAGTGGCAGGAGCGGGCCCGCGCCATCGTGATGGCGTTCTACCCGGGCGAGCAGGGCGGGGCGGCGCTGGCGCGCCTGCTCTTCGGCGCGGCCAGCTTCTCGGCCAAGCTGCCCTTCACCGTGCCCAGGAACGCCTCGCAGCTCCCGCCGTTCGACAACCGCTCGCCCAGCGTCCAGTACGACTACTACCACGGCTACACGCTGCTGGAGAAGAAGGGGCAGGAGCCCCGCTACCCGTTCGGCTACGGCCTCGGCTACACCCGCTACGCCTACGCCAACCTGGCGCTCTCACCAGCACGCGTGCGCGAGGACGGGACGGTGACGGCCTCGGTGGACGTCACCAACACCGGCGGCCGCGCGGGCGAGGAGGTGGTCGAGCTCTACGTCGGGTTCCCGAACGCGAAGGTGGACCGGCCGGTGAAGCTGCTGCGCGGCTTCGACCGGGTGGCGCTCGCTCCGGGCGAGACCAGGCGGATCTCGCTCGGCCTGCGGGCCCGTGACCTCGCCTGGTACGACGCGCCCGCCCGCACCTGGCGCGTCGAGCACGTACCGCATACGGTCCTGGTCGGCGGGTCCTCGCGGCCAGCCGACCTGCTCGCGGCGAGGCTCGACGTCGTCGAGTGACTAAAAGCCGTGCGTGTGCAGCCGGTGGAGCACCGGCGCCAGCGCGACGCCGGCGACGACCGCGGCCACTGCTACCGGGAGCAGCGCCGGGAACTGGAGCAGCAGCACGACCCCGAGGCCGGCGGCGAAGATGCCGCCGCCCACGCCTTCGGCCGGGATACGGTCGATCCGGATGCCCGTGTGCGGAAAGCTCATGACCCACCTCGCCGCGAACGTCCAGCGCGTTGTACGCGCTGGTTGCCTTGGATCTTCTGTTCTCAAGGAAGGTACGCAGGCGGACCGTCACGGGTTCCGGTACCAAACGACATGTGGCAGATCGAGCGCCGCCATGGTTCAGCGGTTCCGCTCGGGCGGAGCCTCCACCATCGGCCGGGTGGCCTCGACGCGCGGACGCACCCTGGCCGCCGCCCCGGGCGGGCGCACGGTCGCGGCAGTGAGGGTAGCAGCGAGGGTGTCGCGCAGGGCCGCGGCAGCGACCAGGTCGGGGTCGTCTTCCAGCGCGCGGGTGAGCGCGGCCCGTGCCTCGGCGGCGCGCGCCAGGCCCAGCAGACCGAGCGCGCGCTGGTACTGGGCCTCGGCGCGGCGCTCGAGCCCGGCCACGCGGTTCTCCAGCGGCCGCGAAGCGTCGACGGCCGCCGGACGAGCGGCGGCGAGCCGCTGGAAGTGGGCCCTCGCCTCGGCAGCCCGGCCCAGCTTCTCCAGCGAACGGCCGATCCAGAAGTGGGCCTCGGCCAGCGGCGCCGGTGAGGCGGCGGACTCGCGGAACGCCGCCTGCGCGTCGTCGCGACGGCCGAGCGCCTCGAGAGCGAGGCCGCGGTGATGATGCGCGGCGGCCAGCTGGCTGCCGGCCGCCTGGCCGACCTCGAGGTTCGGCGGCACCGTGAGCGCGGCCTGGAACTCCTCGAGCGCCGCCGCCGGCTGGGCGGCGGCCAGCTTCCGCCGTCCCCGCGCGAGCCGTGCCTGCAGGTAGACGTCCGAGACGCCGCGCTCGCCCTCCCACACGTGGAAGCGGGTCCCAGCGAGCGTCTGCAGGGCGTCGTCCGGCCGGCCCAGCAGCAGCTGCACGCGCGCCAGGCGCGAGGCCGTGATCTCGCGGCTGGCGACGGTCGCCGGGCTCTCGGTGAGCCGGGCGAGGCGGGTGGCGAGAGGCGCGTGCGACCAGGCGAGGTACTGGTCCAGCTCGTAGTACAGCCTCGGCTCGCGCTTCTCGATGCCGACCGCCTTCTCCTGGCTGGCGACCGCGCCGGCGAGGTCGCCCTCGACCCGCGCGTAGGCGAAGGCGAGGTTGCGGTGCACGCGCGCGAAGCCGGGGTCGAGCGCGCGCGCCTTCTCCCAGGCCGAGACCGCCGCCTCCGGCTGGTGGTCGTAGAGGACGTTGCCGAGGTAATAGGGCGCGCGGGCGTCCTGGGCAGAGGCGGCGATCGCCGCCTGCAGCACGCTCACGCTCTCCAGCCGGAACGGGAAGCAGTAGTCCGCCGGCAGCGCGCGGGCGGCCGCGTAGAGCCGGTCCGCGCTCGCCGCGTCGCCGCTGCGGCCGTGCAGCCAGCCGAGCGTGTAGGCGACCAGCGGGTCGACGCGGCCGGCTGCCTGCGACAGCCGGGCCTGCAGGACGGCGATCGCGTCCGGGTCGAGGCCCGCCCGCGCGTAGTCGTGGGCCGCCTCCAGCGCGTACGCGTCCTCGTCGAGCGAGCGCAGCGCGGCCGTCTCCAGGCTGTCGACCGCAGAGGGCTCCACGCTGGCTCCCGCCTTGCGCGC
>DASPSV010000035.1:0-22146 GCA_035623755.1 Gemmatimonadales bacterium | reverse complement strand
AGTCGAAGGCGATGACGCGCGCGCCGCCCGTGGCGAGGTACCGCACCACCTTGACCCAGGCGTCGCGCGGCCACGGGTAGCGGCCGAACGCCGGGCGGAGCACGTCGAGGCTCAGGTTGTCCACGTCGACGATCACGACGTCCGTGTCGGCGCGCGCCGGGTCGTGCAGGGCGCGGAACCGCCAGTCGAGGGTCCGGAGCTCGAACGACTGCGCGGGATCGGTGCCGCGGACGAGGACCAGCAGGAGGGCGACGAGCGCCCCGACGGCGAGGCCGAGGAGGCTCCGGCGGACACGGGGACGCATGGGCGTATGCTACCGCCCCCCGGCCCGGCCGCGCCACTCACGCACGCGCGGCCGCCGGCGTAACATGCAGGCCATGCCCCGCATCGATTCCGACGCGGGCCGGGCCGCGGAGACGGTCGCGGCCGGCTTCGAGCTGTACGGCCGGCGGTTCCGGCAGATCACCGGCCGCGCGCCGACGCGCTTCGAGCGCCGGGAGTGGCACGCGGTGCGCCAGGACGCCGCCGAGCGCATCCGCCTCTACGAGCGGGTCGTCGCCCGCGTCGCCGCGGCCGCGCGGCGGGCCCTGGGACCCCGCGCCGACGGGCGCGAGGCGTGGGCCGCGATGAAGGCGGCCTACGCGGCGCGCGTCGCCGGCCGCCCCGACGCGGAGATCGCCGCCACCTTCTTCAACTCGATCACCCGCCGCGTCCGCGCCACCGTGGGCGTGGATCCCGGCATCGAGTTCGTCGCCGCCGACGACGCGGCCCTCGGCGGCGGCGCGGGGGCGCCGCCCTTCGCCACCTATCCGGGCGGGGACTCGCTGCGGGACCTGATGGAGCGGATCCTGCGCGGCCTGCCGTTCGCCGCCGCGTTCGAGGACCTGGCGTGGGACGCGCACCACGCGGCCGCGGCGCTCGAGGCGCACCTCGCGCGCGCCGGCCTGCCGCGCGTGGCGGCGGCCGCGGAGGTGCTCCGCCCGGTCTTCTACCGCAACAAGGGGGCGTACGTCGTGGGCCGGCTGCTCGTCGGCCCGACCGCGGTGCCGCTGGTGCTCGCGCTGCTCCACCCCGCGCGCGGGGTGGTCGTGGACGCGGTGCTCCCCACCAGCGACGAGGCGAGCATCGTCTTCGGCTTCACCCGCGCGTACTTCCACGTCGCCCTCGAGCGGCCCGCCGCGGCGGTCGCGTTCCTGAGCTCGATCATGCCGCTCAAGCACGTGGACGAGCTGTACACGGCGGTGGGGCAGAAGAAGCACGGGAAGACCGAGCTGTTCCGGGCGCTGCAGCGCCACCTCGAGCGCCCCGACGCGGTGTTCGAGCCGGCCGTGGGGGACAAGGGGCTGGTGATGACCGTGTTCGCGCTCCCCTCTTTCGGCCTGGTGTTCAAGGTGATCCGGGACATCTTCGGGCCGGCCAAGAACGTGACCCGGCGCGCGGTCGTGGACGGCTACCACCTCGTGTTCGCGCACGACCGGGTGGGGCGGCTCGCCGACGCGCAGGAGTACGAGTCGCTGGAGTTCCCCCGCGCGCGGTTCGCGCCGGGGGTGCTCGACGAGCTGCTGCGCGACGCGCCCTCGGCGATCGAAGTCCACGGGGACCGCGTCACCGTGCGGCACTGCTACACCGAGCGCCTGGTCACGCCCCTCAACCTGTTCCTCGCGCGCGCCGCGCCCGCGGCCGCCCGCGACGCGATCCTCGACTACGGCCACGCCGTGAAGGACATGGCGGCGGCCAACATCTTCGCGGGCGACCTGCTGCTCAAGAACTTCGGGGTCACGCGCCACGGGCGCGTGATCTTCTACGACTACGACGAGCTGTGCCTGCTGACCGACTGCCGGTTCCGCGCGCTGCCCGAGCCGCGCACCGCCGAGGACGAGCTCGCGGCCGAGCCGTGGTTCTACGTCGGGGACCGCGACGTCTTCCCCGAGGAGTTCCTCCCGTTCGTGCTGCCGCCCGGCGTGCTCCGCGACGTCTTCCTCTCCGCCCACCGCGACCTGCTGACGGTCGCGTGGTGGACGGACATGCAGGAGCGCCAGCGGGCCGGGGAGCTGGTCGACTTCATGCCCTACCGCCCCGAGCGCAGGCTGCCGCGGCCCGGCTAGGCGCGTCGCCCGGGCCCGTCGCGCTCCCCGCCGCTCCCCTGCTCGGCTCTCCAAAACCCGAGTCACGTCCGCGCGTTTGTCCGCGCCGCCGTTGGGGCGGGAGCGGGAGTGCGGATTCGCGCAGGTGGGACATGGCTGGACCTCGCGCGCGCCGTGCGCGCGGTGCGCCGGGGCGCGGGATTTGCGGCCGTTTTTGGTCTTAAGAGCCCACGCGGGAGATCGTGCCGCCATGCTCCACGTCGAAAGCGCCACCCTGGATGAGTCCTTCGCGCGGTTCGACGACCGGCGCGAGAATCTCATCCCGATCCTGCAGGACATCCAAGCCACCTATTCCTATCTGCCCGAAGACGTGCTGCGGCGCGTCTCGCGCAAGCTCAAGATCCCGCTGCCGCAGGTGTACCAGGTCGCGACCTTCTACCGCTGCTTCAGCCTCAAGCCGCGCGGCAAGCACGTGGTGCAGGTGTGCCTCGGCACCGCCTGCCACGTGCGGGGCGGGACGCGGATCCTGGAGCGGGTCGAGACCGAGACCGGCCTTTCGGACGTCGGCACGAGCCCCGATCTCGAGTTCGTGGTCGAGACGGTGCGCTGCCTCGGCTGCTGCGGCCTCGCCCCGGTGATGCGGGTGGACCGGGACGTGTACGCGTCGCTCGAGCAGGCCAAGGTGAAGCGGGTGCTCGACCGCTACCGCCCGGGCCGGCGCGCGGCGAGGAAGGAGGCGGGCCGTGACTGACCACCACACGCACCTCCCCGGGCACATCACGGACCTCGAGGCCCTCGAGCGCTGCGCCATCCACGGCCGTTCCACCCTCTATCCCGATCGCATCAAGATCCTCGTCGGCACCGCGACCTGCGGGCGCGCCGCCGGGGCGCAGGAGGTGCTCGACGCCGTCCACGAGGAAGTGGAGGGCAAGCACCTGCCGTACGCCGTGGCGGAGACCGGCTGCATCGGCTGGTGCTCGCAGGAGCCGCTGCTCGACGTGTGGGTGCCCGGCCAGCCGCGGGTGACGTACGGCCGCGTGAAGCCGAAGCAGGTGCGCGACATCCTGGCGGACCTGCCGGAGCCGCGCACCGAGCTGGCGCTCGCCGTGATGACGGGCGACGACAACGCGCTCACCGGCCGCCGCACCAGCTACTGCAACGGCGGCGACCGGCCCGAGGCGACGCTGAACGGCCTGCCGACCTACGCCGACCTGCCGCTGTTCAAGCGCCAGCTGCGGGTCGTGATGCGCAACTGCGGCATCGTCGATCCCGCGAGCCTGGAGGAGTACGCGGCGCGCGGCGGCTACCGCGCGCTGTGGCGGGCGCTGTTCTCGCTCACGCCGCGCGAGGTCCTGCAGGAGGTGCTGCTGAGCGGCCTGCGCGGCCGCGGCGGCGCCGGCTTCCCGACCGGCCGCAAGTGGCAGGCGGTGGCCGACGCGCGCGGCGGGCCGAAGTACATCGTGTGCAACGCCGACGAGGGCGACCCCGGGGCGTACATGGACCGGGGCGTGCTCGAGGGCGACCCGCACAGCGTGATCGAAGGGATGATCATCGGCGGGTACACCATGGGCGCGCACGAAGGCGTGATCTACGTGCGCGACGAGTACCCGCTGGCGGTCGCGCGGCTGAGCGAGGCGATCCTGCAGGCCCAGCGGTCCGACCTGCTGGGCAAGGACATCCTCGGCTCCGGCTTCTCCTTCAACGTCAGCATCACCCGGGGCGCGGGCGCGTTCGTGTGCGGCGAGGAAACCGCGCTGCTCGCGTCGATCGAGGGCCGGGTGGGCGAGCCGCGGCCGCGGCCGCCGTACCCGGCCGAGCGGGGCCTGTGGGGCAAGCCCACCTGCATCAACAACGTCGAGACCTGGGCCACGGTCCCGGTGGTCGTGCAGCGGGGCGGCGGCTGGCTGGCGGGCATCGGCACCGGCGGCTCCAAGGGCACCAAGGTGTTCAGCCTGGTCGGCAACGTGACCAACACGGCGCTGATCGAGGTGCCGATGGGCACGACGCTGGCCGAGGTGGTGAACGACATCGGCGGCGGGGTCCCGGCGGGCCGGGTGTGCAAGGCGGTCCAGACCGGCGGGCCCTCGGGCGGGTGCATCCCCGCCGAGCAGCTGAGCCTGCCGGTGGACTACGAGAGCCTCACCAAGGCCGGCTCCATCATGGGTTCGGGCGGCATGATCGTGATGGACGACCGGACCTGCATGGTGGACATCGCGCGCTACTTCCTCGGCTTCCTCGAGGACGAGTCGTGCGGCAAGTGCTTCAGCTGCCGGGTGGGCACCCAGCGGATGCGGGAGATCGTCAATCGCATCTCGATGGGGAAGGGGCGCGAGGAAGACCTGCAGCTGCTCGAGGACCTCGCCTGGCTGGTGGGCGAGACGTCGCTGTGCGGGCTCGGCCAGAGCGCGCCCAACCCGGTGCTGACCACGCTGCGGTACTTCCGCGACGAGTACCTGGCGCACATCCGCGACCACCGGTGCCCGGCGAAGGTGTGCAAGGAGCTGATCACCTACACCATCGACCCGGTGATCTGCAACGGCTGCGGCGCGTGCATCAGCCAGTGCGCGGGCTCGGCGATCCTGGGCGAGAAGAAGAAGCTGCACACGATCGAGCAGGCGAAGTGCACCAAGTGCGGTGCGTGCCTCGAGGCGTGCAAGTTCGACGCCGTGCTGGTCAACTAGGAGCCCCCATGATCCGACTGTCGCTGAACGGAACTGGGGTGCAGGTGGAGGACGGCTCCACCCTGCTGGAGGCGGCGCGCCTCTACGGCATCCCGATCCCGACCCTGTGCCACGACGACGGCCTGACGCCCTACGGCGCCTGCCGGCTGTGCGTGGTCGAGCTGGGCCAGGGCCGGCTGGTGAGCTCCTGCACCACGGTCGCCCGGGAGGGCATGGTGGTGCGCACCGACTCCCAGCGGGTGGCGCGGGCGCGCCGCCTGCTGCTGGAGCTGTACGTCGCCACCAGCCCGCAGTCCAAGCGGATCCAGGACCTCGCGTCGGCGATGGGCGTGCGGGAGTGCCGCTACGAGGCCAAGGCCGAGGACTGCATCCAGTGCGGCCTGTGCGTGCGGATCTGCGCCGAGCAGATGATGGGCGGCGCGATCGGCTTCGCCGGCCGCGGGAAGAACCGGCGGGTCGCCCGGCCGTTCGACCAGACGTCCGAGCTGTGCCGCCAGTGCGGCGCGTGCCTGTACGTCTGTCCCGTGTGCGAGCTGCGCTGCCAGGCCGGGACCGCCGACACCACGCTGTGCAACGGGTGCCTGAACTTCGCGCCCCCGTGCTTCAAGACCTACGACGACGCCATGTGCTTCCTCGATCCGTGCCACGCCTGCGAGCTGGCCGGACCGTTCCGTGCCGACGCGCGGACCAGGATCCGCGCGGCATCCACCGCGCGCTAGCAGGAGAGCCCTCATGAGCCTCACGCGTCTCAATTCGTCCGCAGCGACGCTGACCAAGAACCGCACCGAGGACTCGGTCAGCCCGTTCAGCGGCATGTGTACGACGTGCATCGACGGCTGCATCGGGATGTGCGAGATCGGGAAGTCCGCGTACCGCGGCCCCGAGATGATCTACCCCCAGCCGTTCGGCATCATCACGACGGCGTCGCAGAAGGACTACCCGCTCGACCTGTCGCACTTCACGATCCTCGGCCGGGCGACCGGCGCCTGGGGCATCGAGGCCGACAGCGAGAAGGCGCTGTTCCCGAACGTGGACCTCGAGGTCACGATCGGGAAGGCCGGGGCGATCAAGAGCCGGCTGCCGTTCACGCTGGCGGCGATGGGCTCGACCAACGTGGCCAAGAACAACTGGCCCGGCATCGCGGCGGGCGCGGCGATCACCGGCACCATGATCGCCATCGGCGAGAACGTGGTCGGCATGGACATGGACGCCAAGTACGCCGACGCCCAGGTGATCTCCGCCCCGGACCTCGAGTGGCGCATCCAGTGCTTCCGCGACTGGGCCGAGGAGGGCTACGGCGACGTGGTCGTCCAGGCCAACGTGGAGGACACCAAGGCGGGCGTGCAGGAGTACGCGCTCAAGAAGCTCGGCGTGACCAGCGTCGAGCTGAAGTGGGGCCAGGGCGCCAAGGACATCGGCGGGGAAGTGAAGATCCGCGACCTCGCCAAGGCGCAGGAGCTGCGGCGCCGCGGCTACGTCGTGCTGCCGGACCCGATGAACCCGCTGGTGGTCGAGTCGTTCAAGAAGGGCAGCTTCCACGAGTTCGAGCGGCACTCGCGGGTCGGGATGGTGGACAAGGACGGCTTCCTCAAGCGCGTGGAGCAGCTGCGCAAGCTCGGCGCCAAGCACGTGTTCCTCAAGACCGGCGCCTACCGGCCCGAGGACCTCGCCCGGGCGGTGAAGTACGCCTCGCTGGCCGAGCTGGACCTGCTCACCGTGGACGCCGCGGGCGGCGGCACCGGCATGAGCCCGTGGCGGATGATGAACGAGTGGGGCGTGCCCGGCATCGAGCTGCACTCGCTGCTGCGCGAGTACCTGCAGAAGCTCGCCACCAGGGGCGCCTTCATCCCCGCGATCGCGCTGGCGGGCGGCTTCACCTTCGAGGACCAGATCTTCAAGGGCTTCGCGCTCGGCGCCCCGTTCGTGCGGCTGATCGCGATGGCGCGCGCGCCGCTCGCGGCGGCGATGGTCGCCAAGACCATCGGCAACGCGATCGAGCAGCAGAGCCTGCCGATCTACATCGAGCGGTTCGGCACCTCGGTGGACGAGGTGTTCGTGACCGCGGCCGAGCTGCGGCAGAGGTACGGGGACCGGTTCGCCAAGCTGCCGGTGGGCGCGATCGGCTACTACACCTACTACCAGCGCCTCGCGCAGGGCCTGCGCCAGCTGATGGCCGGCGCGCGCAAGTTCGCGGTGCGCTACATCGACCGCAACGACATCGCGGCGCTCACCCGCCAGGCCGCGGAAGTCAGTGGCATACCGTACGTTACCGACATGGACCGGGAGGAGGCGGAGAAGATCCTCTCCTAGGCCCGCAATTTGCACCCTCCGGGCGGTGACGGCCGCGGCGATTGGGTCGCGGCCTTTACCGTTCTGGGGGGGTGTGGTGTGACGGACATTCACAACGGGTTCGTGCCGCTGGAGGCGGAGGACTACAACGCGGTCGGGGTGTCGCTGACGGATGCGAAGGAAAATCCGTTCATGATCGCCCAGCGGCAGCTCGACGAGGCGGCGCGCATCCTGAAGCTCGACGACGCGACGCACCAGATGCTCAACTGGCCGATCCGCGAGATGCACGCGCGGATCCCGGTGCGCATGGACGACGGGAGCGTGGAGGTGTTCCACGCCTTCCGGGTCCAGTACAACGACGCCCGCGGGCCCTGCAAGGGCGGCATCCGCTTCCATCCCCAAGAGACGATCGACACCGTCCGCGCCCTGGCGGCGTGGATGACGTGGAAGACGTCGGTGGTGGACGTGCCCCTCGGCGGCGGCAAGGGCGGGATCGTGGTGGATCCCAAGCGCCTCTCGGCCGGGGAGCTCGAGCGCCTGAGCCGCGCCTACGTGCGCCAGATGGCGCGCATCCTCGGCCTCGAGAAGGACGTGGCCGCGCCCGACGTCTACACCACGCCGCAGATCATGGCGTGGATGATGGACGAGTTCGCGGTCATCCAGGGTCACAACGACTTCGGGATGATCACCGGCAAGCCGCTGCCGCTCGGCGGCTCGCAGGGCCGCGGCGACGCCACCGCGCGCGGCGGCGTGTACGTGATGCGCGAGGCGGCGAAGGTCGCCGGCCTCGACCTCACCAAGGCGACCTACGCCATCCAGGGCTTCGGCAACGCCGGCTCCTACGCGGCCAAGATCGTCGCCGACGAGGTGGGCGGGAAGGTGGTCGCGATCGGCGAGATCGACGGCACCATCTACAACGCCAAGGGCCTCGACGTGCACGCGCTGCACGCGCATTTCCTCGAGCACCGCGGCGTGCAGGGCTTCAAGGGCGGCGACTTCATGCCCAACCCGAAGGCCTGCCTGGAGCTCAAGTGCGACGTGCTGGTCCCGGCCGCGCTCGAGAACCAGATCACCGCCGAGAACGTGGACCGGGTGAAGGCGAAGATCGTGATGGAGCTCGCCAACGGCCCGACCACCCCCGAGGCCGACCGGGTGCTCGCCGACCGCGGCATCGTGGTGCTTCCCGACTTCCTGGCCAACGCCGGCGGGGTGACGGTCTCGTACTTCGAGATGGTCCAGAACGCGTACAGCTACTACTGGGACATCGACCTGGTGCAGGACCGCCTCAGCCGCAAGATGACCCACGCCTACCAGGCGGTGCACCAGGCGGCGCTGAAGCACCGGGTGCACAACCGGCTGGCGGCCTACCTGGTGGCGGTGAGCCGGGTGGCCGAGGCGATGAAGCTGCGCGGCTGGGTGTAACGCCGCGCGGCGGCGCGCGCTATCTTCGGGGACGACCCCGGGGGGCGCGCGCGCCATGAAGATCGAGAAGGCGACGGCGCAGTACGAGGACTGGCTCGGCGGGCGGCTGCGGTTGCTGCCCGCCGACCTGCGTTTGAAGCACGAGCGCATGCGCGAGGAGCCGTTCGCGTTCCTGCGCGCCACCTACTACCGCTGGGCGCAGCGCTTCCCGGCGCTGTGCCCCGAGCTGGCGTCGGCGCCGGCGGTCCTGGCCGTCGGCGACCTCCACGTGGAGAACTTCGGCACCTGGCGGGACGCCGAGGGCCGGCTGGTCTGGGGCATCAACGACTTCGACGAGGCCTGGCGGCTGCCGTACGCCCACGACCTCGTGCGCCTCGTGACCAGCGCCGCGCTGGCGGCGCTCGAGGGGCACCTCGCCGTGGGCCGCGAGACCGCGGCCGAGGCCGTCCTCGACGGCTACCGCGCCGCGCTCGCGGTGCGGGGCCGCCCGTTCGTCCTGGCCGAAGCGCACCCCGTGCTGCGGGCGATGGCCGTGGCCCGGCTGCACGAGCCGCAGCGCTTCTGGGACAAGCTGCGCGCCCTGCGGCCGGTGCGCGGCCCGGTGCCGGCGGGCGCGCGGCGGGCCCTGGAGCGCCTGCTGCCCGATCCGGACCTCGCGCGCCGGCTCGTGCACCGGGTGGCGGGCCTGGGCAGCCTGGGCCGCGAGCGGTACGTGGCCGTCGGCGAATGGGAGGGCGGGCTGGTGGCCCGCGAGGCGAAGGCGCTCGCGCCCTCGGCCTGCGCCTGGGCGGCGGGCCGCCGGGGCGGTGCGATCCGCTACGCGGAGATCCTGGAGCGGGCGGTGCGCTGCCGCGATCCGTTCGTCCGCGTGCAGCGGCGCTGGATCGTGCGGCGGCTCGCGCCGGACTGCTCGCGCATCGAGCTCGGCGCGCTGCCGCGGGAGCGGGACGAGGTGCGGCTGCTGCGGGCGATGGGCTGGGAGACGGCGAACGTGCACCTGGGGAGCGCGAAGGCGCGGACGCTCCGGAAAGACCTCGCCCGCCGCAACCGGAACTGGCTGCGGCGGGCGGGATCGGTGATGCTGGACGCCGTGCGCGAGGACTACGAGGCCTGGCGCGCTAGTGGCGGTCGTGCCCCTGATGGAAGCTCGGCAGCACGACGATCTTCCCGTCGCCGGTGATGATGATGTGCCGCACCGTGTCGTCCCGGTCGAAGAACAGCGGCACCGTGTCGCCCACCGCCGCCACCGTGAACGGGTCGTCGGTCCGGAACGTCGCGCCGGTGCTGTCGGCGTTCGGGAACGTGACCGGGTAACCGGTGTGTGCCTTCAGCGTGTCGCCGTTCGGCGCGACGATCGTCGAGTCGAAGTAGATCGTCGGGTTGATGATGAACAGCCGGACGTGGCGATACGTGCCCGCCGGCAGCTTGCCCGTCGCGATCTTGATGCCGGCCGCCGCCGAGTCGGGCAGGTGGATCAGGTCGAGGTGCGCGCTGTCGACGGCAATCGTGATCCAGCCTCTCTCGTGCTCTTCCCAGCCGTTCGGGCCGTCGTCGTCGTCGCCGCCGTTGGCCTTGTGGGCGCTGTCCGCGGAGACGGAGTCGGCCAGGGAATCGGCCGCGTTCTCGGTGTCGGTGTCGCCGAACACTTCGAGCTTGGTGACCGACACCACGAGCGAGTCGACGTCCCGGGTCCGCATCCAGCCCCACCACCCGTGCCAGTGATGGCCGTCGCCGTCGCCGAAGTCGCCCTCGCCGCCGCCCGGCCCGTTGTCCTTGGCCAGGATGCCGGCCACGGGGCTCCCGGCGGTGGCGGTGGACGTCGCCGTCGCGTTCACGAGGAACGCGACCGGGGCCTTGCTGGCCGCCCCGCCGATGCCGCCCGGCCCGGTCCCGGAGGAGGCGTCCTTGCTGCAGGCGGCCGCGGCCACCAGCAGCACCAGGGCGCCGGTCGTCAGCCAGGTTGGACGAGTGAGACGCGTCATGTGCACTCCGTCAGAAAGGGGGATCGGCCGGGTCGCCCTTCCGCCCGCCGCTTCCCATAGGACCGTGATGGGGGCCCCGGGGTAACGTCCCCGGGGGGCAGCACGTTACCTTGCACCCCGCCACCTTATCAATGGGTTAGGGAAACGGTGCAGCCGAGCGACGGCACGGTCGTCCACCGGGTTCTGTCGGGGGACGTCGAGCAGTACCGGATCCTCGTCGAGCGCTACCGCGCCGAGTTCGGGCGGTACGCCGTCGCGTCCGTGGGCGACCTGGACGCGGCGCAGGACGCCATGCAGGAGGCGTTCATCCGCGCGTTCGACGCGCTCGCGACGTGCCGCGATCCCGACCGGTTCGGCGCCTGGTTCTTCCGGATCCTCACGAACCAGTGCCGCAACGTCCTGGCCCGGCGGCGGGACACGGTGCCGCTCGAGGAGGTGGATCCGCCGGGCGGCGCGAGGGCCGACGAGGGGCTCGAGCGGGGGGAGCTGGGGGCGGCGCTGGAGGCGGCCATGGCCCGCCTGACCCCCGAGCAGCGCGAGGCCTTCGTTATGAAACACGTGGATGGTCGGTCTTATGAGGAGATGGCCGAGCTGCTGGGGGTGGGGGTGGACGCCCTCAAGATGCGGGTGCACCGGGCCCGCGACGCGCTGCGGTCGCTGATGGGAGCCTTGCGATGAACGAGTGGGAGGGTTTCGGCGCCGACGCGCATCGCTACCTCGACGGGGAGCCGTTCGAGGAGCTGAGCGGCGCCGAGCTGGCGGCGGCGGACCGGCTGGCGGCCGAGGCCCGGGACTGGGCCGGCCGCCTGCCGCGCCTCGATCCCGCGCTCGACGAGGCGGTGATGGCCGCGGTCCGCGAGCGGGCGCCGGCCCGGCGGCGGCGCGGCCTGGGGTGGCTGGTGGCGCCGCAGACCGTGCGGTTCCGGCCGATCTGGGTGCCGGTCCTGGCGGCGGCCGCGGCCCTCGTGCTGTGGCTCGCGCCGCGCGGCCGGCGGGCCGAGGTGGTGCTCACGCCCGTGCGCGCGGTCAGCGACACCGTGTTCGTCCGCTTCGAGCTGGCGGCGCCGCTGGCGCGCACGGTCTCGGTGGCGGGTTCCTTCAACGGCTGGCAGGTCGGCGCGCTCACCATGATCCGGGACGCCCGCGGGGTGTGGACCGCGACGGCCCCCCTTCCGGTGGGAGAGCATCGGTACGAGTTTGTCATCGACGGCACCCGGTGGGTGCCCGATCCGACCGCGCACGCGGAAGTGGACGACGGCTTCGGCGGGCGGAACAGCGTGATCGTGGTCGGCCCGAAGGGACTGGTGCGATCATGACGAGGATGCATCGGACGGCGATCGCCGTGGCGTTGCTCCTGGCACCGGCCGCGCTGGCGGCGCAGGGCGCGGGTATCGAGGACCGGCTCCAGGCGCGCGGGCTCCCCGCGGCGCTGGCGCACCGCGTGGCGGCCGTCGCGGCCGACGCGACCGCGCGCGGCGTGCCGGACGGGCCGCTGGCCGACAAGGCGATCGAGGGCTGGGCGAAGCAGGTGCCCCCGGACCGCATCGTGGCCGCGGTCCAGCGCTTCGCCGACCAGATGGCCAGCGCGCGTGATGCGGTGCTGAGCGCCGGCGTCCCCTCGCCCACCGGCCCGGTGATCGCGGCGGCGGCCGAGGCGATGCGGAGCGGGATGCGGCCCGAGCAGGTCCGCAGCGTCGTGCAGGCGGCGGGGCAGGGCGCCATCGCCGCCCCGGGGCTCAGCGTGGCGGCGGCGCTCCAGGCGCAGGGCCTCGGGAGCGACCAGGCGGTGAAGATCGTGGTGGGGGCGATGCACAGCCATCGGAGCATGTCCGAGCTGCTCGACCTACCGTCGGTGGCGCACATGATGCATGATCAAGGCATGAGCCCCGGCGACATCGAGCATCGCATTCTCGATGGCGAGGGGGGCGGCGGCGGCGACCAGGGCAGCGGCCATACGGGAGAGCACGACCGCCCGCCGACCGTCCCCCCCGGCACCCGACACGATCACGATGGACACTTCTAACGCTCGGTGACGTGTAGACTCCTGATGGTCGCGGCCGCGGGGATGCTCCTCGCGGCCGCTCCGCTCTCCGCGCAACAGGTTCGCTTCCGCATCGGCGGCGTCCGAGCGCGTTACGCCGACACCGTCTCGGGGTCCGCCGGCGTCTTCACCACGCGCCTGGCCTGGGACGGCCTCCGCTCCACCGGCACGTTCGACGGCTCGTTCACGCAGTTCACCTCCGGAACCTGGGCCGGGCAGGCCGCGGGCTCCCTGTTCGGCATCCGGCTGCTGAGCCCGCACGTGGGCCTCGGCCTCCGGGCGGACGGGGACGGCGGCTACATCGAGGGCGGCACCTGGAGCGCCGAGGGCTCCGCCGGCCCCGTGGCCGCGGTGGTCGCGGGGCGCTGGATCTGGTCCGCCGGGCTGGCCGCGGGCGCGGTCCGCAACGTCTTCGGAAGCTCGGACGCCACCTTCGCGGGGAGCCTGACCATGCGCCGCGACCTCGGGGCGTGGAGTGTCCAGGCCGGCGTCGCGGGCACGCGGGCCGGGCCCACCCGGTTCGCCGACGCCACGGTGGCCGCGCAGCTCCGCGCGGCCCGGTTCACGCTCAGCGCGCTCGCCGGCGCGCGGAGCGGCGACCTGGGCGCCAAGCCCTGGTACCAGGGCCGCGCCACGTTCCGCGTCGCGTCGTGGGCGCTGCTCGAGGCGGAGGCCGGCACCTACCCGCGCGACCTCAGCGGCTTCACCGACGGGGCCTTCCTGAGCTTCGGCGTGTGGCTCGGCGGCGGCATCCGCTCCATCGTCCAGCCCCGGACACCGGGCTTCGACGCCTCCGCGCCGCCGAGCGTGGCGGTCGAGGTCGTGGACGCCGGCCACCAGCGCGTCACCTTCCTCGTCCCGGGGGCGCACAACGTCGCGATCGCGGGCGAGTGGAACGAGTGGACGCCGGTCGCGCTCGAGCGGGTGGACGGCGAGCACTGGCGCGTCGACCTGGCGCTGAGCCAGGGCGCGCACCGGTTCTCCCTGGTGGTGGACGGCCACCGCTGGATGGTGCCGCGCGGCATCGCGACGTTGCCCGACGACATGGGCGGCACGGTCGGCCTGCTGGTCGTGGACCAGTAGACCGCGCCCCGCAGGCGGCGACGAACCACGGTCCGACCGGCGCCGAGCGTGGCGTTCGACGAATCCCGATCGCCGCACCGGCAATACCGCTTCCAAATTCCCGTCCAACAGACTAGGGTTTGTGCGGCCTTCCATACCTGAGGTGAGGAGCCATGCGACTGATCCGTTCGTGTCGTAACGCGCTGGCCGTCTGCGCCGGAGTCGTCGGTTTGCTGGCGGCGCTGGCGGCGCCCGCGCGCGCGATTCCGAGCTTCGCCCGCCAGACGAAGCTGCCCTGCAGCGCGTGCCACACCCAGTTCCCCGAGCTGAACGCCTTCGGCCGGGTGTTCAAGCTGAACGGGTACACGCTGCGGATGATCGAGACGATCGAGGCGGGCGACACGCTGGGCCACCAGGACCTGTCCATCAACCTGATGCCGCTGCCCTCGGTCATGGTCCAGGCGTCGGAGACGTACACCCAGCGGCCGCAGGGCGCGACGACCAACGGCACCGTGTCGCTCCCGCAGCAGCTGAGCGTGTTCCTCGCGGGCGCGATCACGCCCAAGGTCGGGGCGTTCATCCAGGTGACCTACAGCCCTGACGCCGGCACGGTCGAGATGGACAACGCCAGCATCCGCTTCGCGACGCCGGTGACCCTGGCGGCGAAGCCGGGCATCTTCGGCCTGAGCCTCAACAACAATCCGACGGTGCAGGACGTGTGGGCCAGCACGCCGGCCTGGGGCTTCCCGTTCGAGGGCTCGGCGGTGGCGCCGACGCCCGCCGCGGCGACGCTGGTGGACGGCGGGCTCGCCGAGCAGGTGGCCGGCCTGAGCGCGTACCTGTTCTGGAACGACGCGCTGTACGTGGAGGCGGGGGCATACCGCTGGGCGCCGCAGGGGGCGCCGCAGATCCCCGACGGGACCGTCAAGCAGGTCGTGGACGGCGTGGCGCCGTACTGGCGCGTGGCGCTGACGCACAGCTTCGGCGACAACTACGTGATGGTCGGCACCTACGGGCTGTACGCGCGCCGCCAGCCGGCCTCGTTCGTGAACGCGGGCGCGACCGACACGTACAGCGACATCGCCTTCGACGCGCAGTGGCAGCGCCCGCTGGGGGCCAACGACCTCACGGTCACGGCGACGTGGATCCACGAGACCCGCGCCCTCGGGGCGAGCAAGGACAGCGGGCTGGTGGCGGTGTCGTCGCAGACCGTCAACACCTTCCGGGCCCGCGCGACGCTGCACGTGGGCCAGCGCTACGCCTTCACGGTGGGGCCGTTCGTGACCACCGGCACGGCCGACAGCGTGCTGTACGCCTCGGGGGCGCTGTCGGGCAGCTCGACCCACAGCCCCAACAGCGCCGGCGCGATCGCCGAGGTGGACTGGAACGTGTGGATGAACGCGCGGCTCTCGCTGCAGTACACGTACTACACGAAGTTCAACGGAGCGAGCACCAACTACGACGGCGCGGGCCGCAACGCGTCGGACAACAACACCCTGTACGCGGTGATCTGGCTGATGTTCTGACCCGGGCCATTCGCCCGGTCCGGAGCCGGCGGCGGCGCTTGCCCGCCGCCGGCTCTTCCGTTACCCCTTCCGCTTCTTCCACCCCGGTCGCCCATGACGCTTCGTTCCGGATGGATCCTGCTCGCCCTCGGCTGCGCGGCGGCGACGCCGCGCGCCTCCGCCGCCCAGCAGCCGCGCGACACGTCGCTGGCGGCCTCCTACCGCGCCACCGCGGCGCGGCTGATCGCCGCGGCGACCGCCGACACCGCGGCGTGGCTGCGACTCGCGGAGCTGACCGACACGTTCGGGCCGCGGATCAGCGGGTCGCGGAGCCTGGAGGACGCGCTCGACTGGGTGTTGGCGCAGATGGCGGGCGACGGGCTCGAGAACGTGCACGGCGAGCCGGCGATGGTGCCCCACTGGGTGCGCGGCCGCGAGTCGCTGGAGCTGCTCGAGCCGCGCCGGACGCCGCTGCCGATGCTGGGCCTCGGGCGCAGCGTCGGCACGCCGGCCGGTGGCATCACGGCACCGGTGCTGGTGGTGAGCGACACGCTCGAGCTCCGGGCCCGGGCGGCGGAAGCACGCGGCAAGATCGTACTGTTCGACGCACCCTACGTGAGCTACGGCCAGACCGTCGCCTACCGCTGGAACGGCGCGGTGTGGGCGGCGCAGGCCGGCGCCGTGGCGGCGCTGCTGCGGTCGGTGTCGCCGTTCGAGATGCGGCAGCCGCACACCGGCGTGACGCACTACGACTCCACGGCGTGCGTGCTCCCGGTCGCCGGGGGCGCCTCCGCGGGAGCCGGGTCCGGCTGCCAGCCGGTGCGTCCGATCCCGTTCGCGGCGATCTCGATCGAGGACGCGGCGATGCTGCACCGGATGCAGGGGCGCGGGCAGCGGGTGGTCGTCACGCTGCGGATGGATGCCCGGATGCTCCCCGACGTCCCGTCGCGGAACGTCGTCGCCGAGCTCAAGGGTGCGGAGCGGCCCGACGAGGTGGTGGTGCTCAGCGGCCACCTCGACTCGTGGGACGTGGGCACGGGGGCGATGGACGACGCCGGCGGGTTCGTGGCGGCGTGGCAGGCCCTGCTGGTGATGAAGCGGCTGGGCCTCCGCCCGCGGCGCACCGTCCGCCTGGTGGGCTGGACCAACGAGGAGTACGGCACGCGGGGCGGGCTCGCCTACCGGGACGCGCACGCCGGCGAGCTGGCGCGGCACGACGTCGCCATCGAGTCGGACGGCGGCGTGTTCCGGCCCGTCGGCTTCGGCTTCACCGGCTCGGACTCGGCCTTTGCCGTCGTGCGCGCGGTGGGGCCGCTGCTCGCGGCCATCGGCGCCGATACCATCTCGCGGGGCGGCGGCGGCACCGACATCGAGCCGATCATGGACCGGGGCGTGCCGGGGATGAGCCTGAACGACGACGGGCGACGGTACTTCTGGTACCACCACAGCGACGCCGACACGGTGGACAAGCTCGATCCGCGCGACGTGGCGAAGTGCGTCGCCGCCATGGCGGTAATGGGCTACGTGCTGGCGGACCTGCCGGAGCCGCTGCCGCGCGGGCCGGTGCCGGGGGCGGCGGGCGAGTAGCTAGTCCTCCGCCACGCGCCGCAGCGTGGCGTCGTCGATCCGGTGGTCGCCCGCGAAGGTCTCCACGCGATGCCGGATGCCGGCCGCGTCGAGCGCCGCGCGCTGCTCCGGGAGCTTCTCCATCACCGGGCCGTCGTCCTCCCCGGCGACGAGCACGAGGTCCATCGCGTCGAGCCGCGCGGCCGCAGCGCCGAGGTCGATCTCCGGCGGCAGGAGGCCGGCCCACAGGACGAGGCGCTGGACGCGCGACTTGCCTCGCACCGCCCACCGGGCCGCCGTCGCGGTTCCCTGCGAAAAGCCGAGCACGTGGAGCTTCGCGTCCGCCGCACCCGCCGCGCGGACGACGGCCGCGTGCACCGCGTCGAGATACGCGACGTAGTCCTCGATCTCGTTGAGCCGGTCCTCCCGCGTCATCCACGACGCGCCCACCTTGCTGTCGGGCCCCCCGACGCCCGCGACGTAGAAGCGCGAGAGCCCCTCCGGCGCGACGATGAGCCGGCGGCCGTCGTCGAGGGCGGCACACCGCGCGAGGAACCGCTCGGCGAGCTGGCCGTAGCCGTGGCAGAGGATCCAGATCTCGGCAGGGGAGGCTGCGTTGCCGAGCGTGAAATACCGGGCGCTGCGGCGGGTTTGGAGGTGGTGCTCGGATACCATGGCGGGTAATATGGCCGGGAGAAGCGTGAGAAGTGAGGAGTGAGACGTTCAAGTGAGACGTGAGAGGCAAAGCCGTGAGAGGTGGTGAGAGGTGATGGTGAGATGTGAGACGCTTACCTCTCACGTCTGTCGCTTCTCACCTCTCACTTGAACGTCTCACGTTTCACCCCTCACCTCTCACAGTCAGTTCCCTCAGCGGAGTCCGCCGATGTCCACCAGCGCCATCGCCAACGCCATCCTCGGTATTGATACCCTCTGGGGCGGCGACGTCATGAATCCCTCGGGCACGGGGCGGTTCATCGCCGACTCGTGGTGCTCGGACGAGCCGCTGCCGCCGGCCTACACCCATCCCACCGCGGCGCGACTGCGCGAGACGGGCGGCGTGACCGCCAAGCAGCCGGACCTCGCCGCCATCGACGCCTACCTCGCCGCCGTGGACGTGCACGGAGCGATCGCCGCGATGGCCGGGGAGGCGAAGACCGGCGGGCTGGTCCGGCGCGCGTACCTCAAGGGGCTGGCGCAGTGCTTCGAGGTGATGTGGGACCTCGCGATGGAGATGGTCGGCCGCGGCGCGAAGGTGCCGTACGAGCGCTGCGTGGTCGCGTCCACCGGCCGCAAGCCCGAGCCGTCGGATCCCGGGCCGAAGCGCCGGCGCGTGGCCGAGCTGCTGGCGAGGGCGGGCTATCCCACGGGCTCCGACGACGCGCTGCTCGAATCCGTCGACGCGTGGCGCCGCGAGCGCGCGGTGCCCAAGCCCTCGATCCCGGCGCTCGGCGCCGCGTTCATCGCCCGCTACGACGCGCTGGCGGTGCGGCACCTGGTGCCGTATCTGCCCGCCGCCCTGCGGACGGTGCCGCGCTCCAACATCACCTTCCTGCCGATCAAGGACGCCTGGTTCTCGGGCTCGATGAACTACCTCGGCCGGGCGCGGCGCCCGGACGGCAGCCCCGAATACGAGGCCACCTACGAGATCAACGCGTCGCTCGAGATCTCGGTGCCGGAGTTCGAGCAGCTGGTGAGCCACGAGGTGGTGCCCGGGCACGTCACGACGACCGCCTACTGCCAGAACCTGTACGTGCGCGGGAAGATGGGCCTCGAGGCCACGATGCTCACGATGAACACCCGGCACGCGGCGCTCTCGGAGGGCATCGCGAACAACGCGATCCTGATCGCGCACGGCGTGACGGAGATCGACCAGCTGCCCGACGCGGACACCCAGGCGGGCGTGCTGCTCGCGCTGCTGCAGGACGACGCCAAGAACCAGTCGTCCTGGCTGACGTGGCACGAGGGGTTGCCGCAGCCCGAGGTCGCGCGGGTGCTCCGGCGCGACTACCTCTGCTCGCCCGAGCGCGCCGACAAGCTGTCGGGCGCGTGGGGCAGGCACCCGCTGCTCGGACGGATGTACCTGCCGGCCTACCGGGCGGGCACCGAGCGGGTGGCCGACCTGCGGCGGCGCTACCCGGCCGAGGTGGTGCTGCCGGCGCTCTACGGGGCGCGGGGCCTGGTGGACGTGGTCACGGTCGGGAGGGTGCTCGGCGAGCGCCGAGCGGGCGCCTGACGACCTTCGCGGCCATGACGTCGGTCGGAAGTCGTTCTGGCTCTTGGTGATAGGCCGTGCCCGGGCCCGTTCCGGCCGGCTCGTGGGCGCCGGGCGGTCCGGGGCCGGGTGACGCCCGGCCTATCGTGTTGTGGCCAAGGGCTCTTATCATCATGCCTCTAAATCAGTAGACTAGCAGCGCGGTCGCCCTCCGGGGCGGCCCGGTCCCCCTCTCGACGGCGGCGGGAAGTACCGCGCCGTCGGTACTCGATCGGTCAGAACCTGGGGCGTACCATGATCCGGCTAGCTCGCGCTTCCCGTGTCATCGCGACGTCGCTGTTCGTTGGTGCGGCGTCGTACGCGATGACGTGCAAGGACGTCCTCCAGCCGTCGGCGCCGCTACCCGCGGCGATGGCTGCCGTGAGCGGCGACCAGCAGAGTGGCACGGTCGCGCAGACGCTGCCGAACCCCCTCGTCGTGAAAGTGACCGACAAGGCGGGCACGCCCGCCCCCGGCGTGACCGTCGCGTGGACGGTCGTGACCGGCGCCGGCAGCGTGACCACGGCGACGTCGCTGACCGACGCCTCCGGCATCAACTCCGCGGTGTGGACCCTCGGCTCGGTGGCAGGGGCGAACTCGGTGCAGGCTTCCATCCCGAGCGCCTCGTCCGTCACGCCCGTCACCTTCTCCGCCACCGGGACCCCCGGTGCGGCCTCCAAGCTCGTCTTCCGCACGCAGCCCGGCACGACGACGTCGGCCATCGCGATGTCGCCCGTCCCGCAGATCACGGTCCAGGACGCCTTCGGCAACACCGTCACGAGCGCCACCAACGCGGTCACGGTCGCCATCAGCGCCGGGACCGGCACTGCGGGCGCGACGCTGGGCGGCACGCTGTCGCAGGCGGCCGCGAGCGGGATCGCCACGTTCGGCAACCTCACGATCGACAAGGCGGGCGTCGGCTACACGCTGACCGCGACGGCGAGCGGACTGACCTCCGCCACGAGCGCGGCGTTCACGGTGGTCGCCGGGGCGGCGACGAAGCTCACGGTCACGGGCCAGCCGAGCGCGGTGACGGCGGGCGCGAACATCGCGCCGGCGGTGGCGGTGACGATCCAGGACGCGCAGGGCAACACCGTCCTCGGTTCTTCGGCCAACGTCACGGTGGCGATCACGGGCGGGACGGGGACCGCGGGCGCGACCCTCGGCGGCACGCTGACGCAGGCGGCCGCGAGCGGCGTCGCGACGTTCGGCAACCTCACCGTCAACAAGACGGGCGCGGGCTACACCCTGACCGCGACGTCCGCCGCGCTGACGTCGGCCACGACCGGCGCGTTCACGGTGAATCCGGGCGTGGCCTCGGCGCTGGCCTTCACGGTCCAGCCGGCCACGGTGACGGCGGGAGCGGCGATCGCGCCGTCCGTGACGATCCTCGACGCGCTGGGCAACACGGTGACGAGCTCGACCAGCAACGTCACGGTCGCGATCGGGACGAACCCGGGCGGCGGCACGCTGTCGGGCACCGCGACCGTCGCGGCGGTGGGCGGCGTGGCGGCGTTCAGCGGGCTGAGCATCAACAAGTCGGGCGCCGGCTACACGCTGACGGCGACCTCGGGCGGGCTCACGGCGGCGACCAGCTCCGCGTTCACGGTGAATCCGGGCGCCGCCTCGAAGCTGGCGGTCACGGGCCAGCCGAGCACGGTGTCCTCGGGCTCCCAGATCGCGCCGGCGGTGACGGTGACGATCCAGGACGCGCTGGGCAACACGGTCAACTCCACGTCCAACGTGACGGTGGCGATCACGGGCGGGACCGGCACGGCCGGCGCGACGCTGGGCGGCACGCTGACGCAGGCGGCCGTGGGCGGCGTGGCCACGTTCGCCAACCTGACGGTGGACAAGGCGGGGGCGGGCTACACCCTGACGGCGACGTCGTCCGGCGTGACCTCGGCGACGACCGCCGCGTTCACGGTGAATCCGGGCGCGGCGACGAAGCTGGCGATCACGGGCCAGCCGAGCGCCGTGACGGCGGGCGCGTCCATTGCGCCGGCGGTGGCGGTCACGATCCAGGACGCGCAGGGCAACACGGTCAACTCCACGGCCAACGTGACCGTGGCGATCACGGGCGGGACCGGGACGGCGGGCGCGACCCTGGGCGGCACGCTGACGCAGGCGGCCGTGGCGGGCGTGGCGTCGTTCGGCAACCTCACGGTGGACAAGGCGGGCGCCGGCTACACCCTGACGGCGACGTCGAGCGGGCTGACGTCCGCGGTGACGTCGGCCTTCGCGGTGAACGCGGGCGGCGCGGCCAAGCTGGCCTTCACGGTCGAGCCGACCGCGGTGGTGGCCGGCGTTTCGATCGCGCCGGCGGTGGCGGTGACGATCCAGGACGCGCTCGGCAACACGGTGAGCTCCACGGCCAACGTGACCGTGGCGATCACGAGCGGGACGGGGACGGCGGGCGCGACGCTGAGCGGGACGCTGACGCAGGCGGGCGTGGCCGGCGTGGCGACGTTCAACAACCTCTCGATCGACAAGTCGGGGACCGGCTACACCCTGACGGCGACGAGCGCCGGGCTCACCGCCGCGACCAGCACGGCGTTCAACAACTCGCCGGCGGCCGCGTCGGTCGCGACCTCCACGGTGACGGTGTCGAGCCCGACCGTGGCGTCCGGCAGCGCCGTGACGCTCACGCTGCAGGCGAAGGACCAGTTCGGGAACAACCTGACGGCCGGCGGCCTGACGGTGGCGTTCTCCGCCTCGGGCGGGACGAGCACCGGGACGATCGGCGCGACGACCGACAACGCCAACGGGACCTACACCGCGACCTTCACGGGCACCGCGGCGGGGACGGCGACCACGATCGGCGCGACCATCGGCGGCGTGACGGTCACCACCGTGATGCCGACGGTGCAGGTGACCGTGGGCGGGATCTCGGCGACCAAGTCGGTCGTGACGGTGTCGAGTCCGACCGTGGTGTCCGGCAGCAACGTGACGCTGACGCTGCAGGCCAAGGACGCGGCGGGCAACACGATCTCCTCGGGCGGCGCGACCATCGTGTTCACCGCCACGGGCGGGACGAGCACCGGCACGATCGGCACCACGACGGACAACGCGAACGGCACCTACACGGCGACCTTCACGGGCGTCCTGGCGGGGACGGCGACGACCATCGGCGCGACGGTCAACGGGACGGCAGTGACGACCGTGCTGCCCACGGAGATCGTGACGGTGGGGCCGGTGTCGACGGCCGCCTCGACGGTCACGGTGTCGAGCGCGACGGTGACCTCGGGCAACGCGGTGACCCT
>DASPSV010000260.1:0-23037 GCA_035623755.1 Gemmatimonadales bacterium | reverse complement strand
CAGGGCCGCGCCGAGCCGCTGGTGGGCCCGCTCGGTCTTGGCGACGACCAGCAGGCCGGAGGTGTCCTTGTCGAGGCGGTGCACGATGCCCAGCCGCCCGGGCGCGCCGCCGCCGATCTTCACGCCGCGAGCGACCAGCGCGTTGACGAGGGTGTCGTCCCAGTGGCCGGGCGCCGGGTGGACCACCAGGCCGGCCGGCTTGTCGATGACCAGCAGCTCGTCGTCCTCGTGGGCGACGGCGAGCGGGATGTCGGCGGGTGCGAGCGCGCGGGGCGCGCGGTCGGGGAAGGCGACGGCGATGACGGCGCCCCGCTCCGGCTCGGCCGAGGGCCGCGCGGGCCGCTCGTCGAGCAGCACCGCGCCCTCGGCGATGAGCCGGGCGGCGGCGGTGCGGGAGAGGCGGAGCTGGTCGGCGAGGAACCGGTCGAGGCGCTCGGCGCGGGGGACCGCGACGGAGAAGCGCGTCGCCGGCGGCTGCGGCACGGGCCGCTACACGCCCGGCGGCGGCGAGGTCCCCGGCTCGGGCGCGGGCGCGGCCCCCTTCTTCCCTTCACCCCACAGGGACAGCGCCAGCGCCACCGCGCCGCAGGTGACCGCCATGTCCGCGACGTTGAAGGTGGGCCAGCGCAGCGCGCCGACGCCCACGTCGAGGAAGTCCACCACCCCGCGCGGGGAGCGGACGCGGTCGATCAGATTGCCCAGCGCGCCGGCGCAGATCGAGGCCAGCGCGTACAGCCGCAGCCGGTCGCCCGGCCGGGTGGTGCGCAGCATCGAGACCAGGACGACGATCGCGGCGATCGACAGGGCCATGAAGATCCAGCGGGAGTGGTCGCCGAGGTTGAGGCCGAAGGCCGCGCCGGCGTTGTAGACCAGGCGGAGCTGCACGGCGTCGCCCGCGATCCGGACGCCGAGGTACGGCGGGAGGGCGCGGACCGCGATCAGCTTGGTGACGAGGTCCAGCGCGACGACGATGGCGACCATCAGGCCGAAGCGGCGCCGCTCAGTGCCGCTTGCCATTCTCCTCTTTCTCCTTGCAGCGGATGCACAGCCGGGCGTGGGGCAGCGCGTCCAGCCGGTCGAACGCGATCTCCTCGCCGCAGCTCTCGCACTTGCCGTACTTGTCGGGCGTCTCGTACAGGCGCCGCAGCGCCTGGTTGAGATGCCACAGGAACCGGCCTTCCTTGGACGCCATCAGGAACGCCTTCTCGCGCTCCATCGCGTCCGTGCCCTGGTCGGCCATGTGGAAGGAGTAGGAGGAGAGGTCGCCGTCCGCCGCCTGCAGCGTGGCGTTGAAGCTCTCGTCGTAGTGCCCGATCTCCTTCATCGCCCGGGCGCGCTCTTCCAGCAACCGCTTCTCGAAGTGCGCCAGCTGCTTCTTGTTCATGAGACCCTCTCCCACGCGTCCTCGCCTCAGCCGGCCCGTCGCGCCGCCAGCCGCGCCCGGTGGCCGTCCACGTCCAGCTCCTGCACGAGGTCCGCCGCCGGCGCTTCGCGTCCGACGGTGAGCCCGCGCGCCAGCGTCTCCCCCGCAATGTAGTCGGCGTGGCGCCGGGTCGCCTCTTCGACCGCCCCGTCGCCGCTGACCCACAGCTCGATGCGGTCCGTCACCCGGTAGCCCGCGTCGCGCCGCAGCCGCTGCACCCGGCTCACCACCTCGCGCGCCAGGCCTTCCTGCCGCAGCTCCTCGGTCAGCGCCGGATCGATCGCGGCGACCGCGCCGCCGTCGGCCCGGACCACCACGTCCCCGCGCGCCTGCCGGTGCACCACCAGGTCGTCGGGCGCGAGCGCGACGCGCGCGCCGTCCACCTCGATCGTCACCGTCTCGCCGGCCTCGAAGCGGGCCACGTCGTCCGACGCCAGGGCCCGGATCGCCTCGGCCGCCGCCGGGGTCGCCTTGCCGAACCGCTTTCCGAGGGCACGAAAGCTAGGGCGTGCTTCCAGCGTGACAAGGTCCGTCCCGCGGGTCACCACTTCGACCAGCTTGACATTGACCTCCGACCGCAGTAGGGGCACCAGCGCGTCGAAGCTGGCCCGGTCCACGTCGGCGGGCACCGCGGCCAGCATCCGCGCCAGCGGCTGGCGCACCCGGAGATTCACGTCCTCGCGCGCGCTGCGCGCCAGCGAGGCCAGGCGGCGCACCACGTCCATGGCGCGGTCGAGCTTGGCGTCGTCCACGTCCGGCGCGGGCACGGGGAACGGCGCCAGGTGCACCGAGCGGCCCATCAGGGCGCGGTGCAGCGCGTCGGCCAGGAACGGCGCGGCCGGCGCCAGCAGCCGCGCGGTCACCACCAGCGCCTCGTGCAGCGTGGCCAGCGCCGCCGGGTCCGCCGTCCCGCCCGGCACCCAGAAGCGCGCGCGGTTGAGGCGCACCCACCAGTTGGACAGGTCGTCCACCACGAAGGCGAGGATCGCCCGGGTCCCGGCCGTCACGTCGTACGCGGCCCACGCCGCCTCGACCTCGCGCACCGTGCGCGCCAGCCGGCCGAGCACCCACCGGTCCACCGCCGGGCGCGCGGTGCGGACCGGGTCCGCGGCGGAGGGCCGCCAACCCTCGGCGTAGAGCGGGAACAGGTTGTAGCTGTGGCGGAGCTTGTCGAGCGCCGCGCCCGCCACGTCTGGGATCGCGGTCTCGTCGAACCGCTTGGGCAGCCACACCTGGCTGGCGGCGAGCAGGAACAGCCGCACCGCGTCGGCGCCGTACTTCCCGATCACCGCCATCGGCGCGACCACGTTGCCCCGGCTCTTCGACATCTTCTGGCCCGCGGCGTCGAGCACCAGCTCGTTCACCACCACGTGGCGGTACGGGGCCTCGCGGAACACGCCGGCGCCGATCGCCAGCAGCGAGTAGAACCACCCGCGCGTCTGGTCCACGCCCTCGGCGATCAGGTCGGCCGGGAACTGCGCGCGGAACTCCGGCTGGTGCTCGAACGGGTAGTGCCACTGCGCCACCGGCATCGCGCCCGAGTCGAACCAGGCGTCGATCACCTCGCCGACGCGGCGCATGGTGCCGGCGCACGCGGCGCAGCGCCAGGTGAACGCGTCGATCCCCGGTTTGTGCGGATCGAAGTCCGCGGGCAGCGGCCGGCCCCAGCGGTCGGCCAGCTCGCCGAACGATCCGATCACCTCGAGGTGCGCGGCGTCCCGGTCGCACACCCACACCGGCAGCGGCGTGCCCCAGAAGCGGTCCCGCGACAGCGCCCAGTCCACGTTGTTCTCGAGCCACTCGCCGAACCGGCCGCTGCCGATCTCCGGCGGGTGCCAGCCGATGCGCCGGTTGAGCTCGAGCAGCCGGTCCTTGATCGCCGTGGTGCGGACGAACCACGACTCGCGCGGGTAGTAGAGCAGCGGCGTGTCGCACCGCCAGCAGAAGGGGTAGGTGTGCTCCACCGTCTCGCGGGCGAGCAAGTGCCCCTCGGCCTTCAGCCGCTCGATGATGGCGGCGTCGGCGTCCTTGACGAACACGCCCTCGATCGCGGGCCAGGTGGTGCCGCGGAACTTCCCCGCCGCGTCCACCGGCACCGCGTACGCGAGCCGGCGCCCCTGCGCCACCACGAAGTCGTCGGCGCCGAAGGCCGCGAGGTGCACCAGGCCGGTGCCGTCCTCGGCGGTGACGAAGTCGGCGGGCACCACCACCTGCCGCTCGCCCGCGGGCCGCGGCACGACCTCGAGCGGCAGCCGGTAGCGCAGCCCCACCAGCTCGTGGCCCTTCATGCGCCGCAGCACCGGCCGGGCCGAGAGCGGCTCCGCCTCGCCGCCCGGGCGCACGTGCGGCGCGCGCGACTCGGCCAGCACCAGCCGCCGGCCCTTCACCTCGACCTCCACGTAGTCGAGGTCCGGGTTCACCGCGATGGCGAAGTTGGACACCAGCGTCCACGGCGTCGTCGTCCACACCAGCAGCGCGCGGTCCGGCTCGTCCTCGAGCGGGAACAGCACCGTCACCGACGGGTCCTTCGCCGTGTCGTAGCCCAGGGCCAGCTCGTGGCTCGACAGCGTGGTGCCGCAGCGGGGGCAGTACGGCAGCACCTTGTGCCCCTTCACCAGCAGGTCCTTGTCGTGCAGCTGGCGCAGCAGCCACCACACCGACTCGATGTACGGCGCGGTGTAGGTGACGTAGGGGTGGTCGTAGTCCAGCCAGTAGCCGATCCGGTCGGACAGCGCCTCCCACTCGGCCTTGTACTTCCACACGCTCTCGCGGCACAGCCGGTTGAACTCGGCCACGCTCACCTTGGCGCCCGGGCCGTCGCCGATGTCCATCTTGCCCTGGAGCCCGAGCTGCCGCTCCACTTCGATCTCGACCGGCAGGCCGTGCGTGTCCCAGCCGGCGATGCGGCCCACCCGGCGGCCGTGCATGGCGTGGAAGCGGCACACCAGGTCCTTGATGGTGCGCGCGACCACGTGGTGGATGCCGGGGCGGCCGTTGGCGGTGGGCGGGCCCTCGTAGAAGACGAAGGGCGTCCCGCCCGCGGTGCGGCGCTGGGTCTCGTGGAACAGGTCCTCGGTCTTCCAGCGCGCCAGCAGGTCGCGCTCGAGCGCGTCGGCGTCGGCGGCCGCGAGCGGCGGGAAGCGGTCGGGTCGGCGGCCGGGCGGCGCGCTCACGCGGCGAGCCGCTCCACCACGCCGCGGATCAGCGCCGTGAGCCGGGGCTCGGCCTCGGCCGCGGTGCGGATGATCCGCCGGATGTCGGCCGGCTCGAGCGCGTCGGCCAGCCCCTGGTCGGTGATGATGGAGATCCCCAGCACCCGCATCCCTCCGTGCACGGCGGCGATCACCTCGGGCACGGTGCTCATGCCCACGACGTCGGCGCCGATGAACCGCAGCCACCGGTACTCCGCGCGGGTCTCGAGGTTGGGCCCGCCCACCGCGACGTACGTGCCCTCGCGAAGCGTGATGCGCGCCTCGAGGGCCACCGCCCGCGCGAGGGCGGCGAGCGCCGGATCGTAGGGGGCGGACAGGTCCGGGAAGCGCGGGCCCTCCGCGTCGTCGTTCGGGCCGCGCAGCGGGTCGTCGCCCAGCAGGTTGATGTGGTCGGTGATCAGCACCAGGTCGCCGGGCGCCCACAGGGGGTGCATCCCGCCGCAGGCGTTGGAGACGACCAGGACCCGCGCGCCGAGCGCGCGCATCACGCGGACGGGGAACGCGATCTGCCGGAGGTCGTAGCCCTCGTAGCGGTGGAACCGCCCCTGCATCGCCACCACGTCGCGGCCGCCCAGCCGCCCGCACAACAGGCGGCCCGCGTGGGACTCGACGGTCGAGAGCGGGAAGCCGGGGATGTCGGCGTAGGGCACCTCGGCCTCGACCGCGATCTCGCGCCCGAGCCCGCCGAGGCCGGTGCCGAGGATGATGGCCACCTCCGGCGAGCGCGCGTACCGCGCGCGCACCGCCGCGGCGGCGCGGCCGACCGCCCCGTCGCTCACTCCTCGACGATGTTCTTGATCCACTTGGGCGAGGACTTGCGGGCCTCGCGGGCCCGCTCGGCCTCGGCGTCGACCGGCTGGATCGCGCCGGCGACCTTCCCGAACGGCGCGGGCTGGGCGTCGGCCATCGCGTCCAGCTCCGCCTTCTGCCGCTCCACCAGGCTGCGCAGCGCCGCGAGGTACGCGTGGTGCTGGCGCGCCAGGTTCTGCGCCGCCGCCTCCAGGCGCTCGATCTCGCGGCGGGCGCGGTCGAGGCGACGCTCCGCCTCGGCCTCGGCCTCGCGGACGATCATCTGCGCCTCGCGCTCGGCCTGCTCGCGGGTCTCGGCGCGCAGCTGCTGCGCCGCGACCAGCGCGTCGTTCATCGCCTTCTCCCGCTCCCGGAAGGCCGCGAGGTGCTCCTCCTGGCGCTTGACGCGCTCCTCGAGCGCGAGGCGCTCGCGGACCACCCGCTCCAGCTCGTCGGCCGCGCGGGCGCGGAAGTCGTCCACCTCGACCGGATCGAAGCCCCGCATCGTCTTCCGGAACTCCTGCTTGCGCAGGTCCAGAGGCGTCAGCCGAAAGGCGTCGTCGCTCATGACGCACGCTCCCCGAAGAGAACCGTCCCGAGGCGCACCATCGTCGCCCCTTCCTCGACCGCGATCTCGAAATCGCCCGACATGCCCATGCTCAAGACGGCCAGTTCCAGGGAGGACGTTGCCAGGGCATCGCGCAGCTTCCTCAGGCCACCGAACACCTCACGCTGGAGGTCGGCCGGCGCATCGTAGGGCGCCATCGCCATCAAGCCGAGCAGCCGGAGGTGCGGCAGCCCCGCCGCGTGGCGCACCAGCGCCGGCGCCTCACCGGGCGCGGCGCCGGTCTTCTGCGGCTCCCGCGCCACGTTCACCTGCACCAGCACCTCCTGCACCAGGCCCGCCGCCGCGGCCGCGGCCTCCAGCGCGTCGGCCAGCCGCTCCGAATCGAGCGAGTGGATCAGCGCGAACCGACCCACGGCCGCCTTCACCTTGTTGCGCTGCAGGTGGCCGATAAGGTGCCACCGCGCCGGCGCGTCCGGCCACGCGTCCTGCTTGGCCAGCGCCTCCTGCACCCGGTTCTCCCCCAGGTCGAGGAGGCCCGCCGCCACCGCTTCGCGCGCCCGCTCGAGGGGGTGGCCCTTGGTCACCGCCACGATCCGCACGTCCCCGGCCGGCCGCCCGGCGCGCACGGCCGCCGCTGCGATGCGGGAGCGGACGGAGGCGACGTCCATGAGCCTTGTAAGTTAACTAGGCCTGGGAACGGAGGTTAGGGGCTGGGATTGGCATGACCTACACCCTACACCCTTACACCCCACACCCAGGCGGTCCACAGCTGGGTGTAGGGTGTGGGGTGTAGGGTTTGAGCGGCTCGAACTCGCGACTTACGGACTCGGCACCACCGGCTCGAGGCCCGGTGCGGCCGCGCGGGCGAAGGGACCGGCTGCGAGCAGCTCCTTGAGCCGGGTGGGACCCACCCCGCGCTCGAGGCTGCCGCGGTGCGCCACCGACACCGCCGAGGTCTCCTCCGAGATGACGATGACCATCGCGTCGGTTTCCTCGGAGAGGCCGAGCGCCGCACGGTGCCGGGTGCCGAGCGTCTTGTCGTCCACCGGGAATTGGGTCAGCGGCAGGATGCAGCCGGCGCCGACGATGGTGTCGCCGCGGACGATGAGCGCGCCGTCGTGGAGCGGCGAGTAGGGCGTGAAGATGGTCGTGACGAGGTCGGCGGAGACCTTGGCCGAGAGCGACGTGCCGCTCGCGACGTAGTCGCCGAGGCCGACCTCCCCCTCGACCGCCACGATGGCGCCCGTGCCCGCCCGGCTCAGCCGGTCCACCGCCTCGGCGATCTCCTCCGCCACCTGGCGCACCTGGCCGCGGTAGAAGAACCGCATCACGCGCGACTGGCCGAGCCGCGCCAGCGCCGCGCGCAGCTCCGGCTGGAACACGATCAGCAGGGCGAAGGCGCCGTAGGTGAAGACTACGCCGAGCAGGTAGGAGATCATGGTGAACTTCAGCATCACCGCCGCGACGTAGGCCGCGCCGAGCAGCACCAGGCCGAACAGGATGTGCAGCGCGCGCGTGCCCACCACGAGCAGCAGCGCGCGGTAGATGACGTACGCGACGATGAGGATCTCCACCACGTCGCGCCAGTGCGGCAGCAGGAGCGGAATGCGGCCGTCCATCGCTCAGGCCCCCCCCCCTTCCCCGTCCGCCCCGAGCACCGCGTCCGCGACCGCCAGCGCCTCGCAGGCGGCCGCCACGTCGTGCACCCGGAACAGCCGCGCGCCGCGCATCCGCGCCGCCACGCAGGCGGCCGCCGTGGCGGCGTCCCGCCCGTCCACCGGCTTCCCGGTCACCGCGCCGAGGAACCGCTTGCGCGACGGGCCGACCATCACCGGGTGCCCCAGCGCCACGATGCCGCCCAGCCGGTCGAGCAGCGCGAGGTTGTGCGCGGGGTGCTTGGCGAAGCCGAGCCCCGGGTCCAGCACCACCTGCTCCGGCGCGATGCCGGCGGCGAGCGCGCGGTCGCGCCGCTCCGCCAGCTCCGCCGCGACGTCGCCGGCGACGTCGCGGTAATCGGCGCGCGCGTCCATGGTCTGCGGATCGCCCCGCATGTGCATGATCACGACCCCGGCGCCCGCCTCGCGCACCACGCCGGCCATGCGCGGGTCGGCGGTGAGGCCGGAGACGTCGTTGACGATCTCGGCGCCCGCCTCGAGCGCCGCGGCCGCGACCGCGCTGCGGCGCGTGTCCACGCTCACCGGCAGTCCGACCTCGGCGACCAGGGCGCGCACCACCGGCACGACCCGGCGGCGCTCCTCCGCCTCGTCGGGCCGCGCGGCGCCGGGCCGGGTGGACTCGCCCCCCACGTCGAGGATCGCGGCGCCGGCGGCGCGCATCGCGCGCGCGCCCGCCAGCGCGTCGTCCGGCGCCAGGTGGCGGCCGCCGTCGCTGAACGAATCCGGGGTGACGTTGAGGATGCCGACGACGCAGGAGCGCTCCAGCGGGATCGCGCGCCGCGCGGTGCGCCAGGCGAGCGCCTCGCCCTGCCGCTCGTGAAGAAAACGCCCCAGCGCGAGGCTGAGGCGATCGGGCAGCGGGGCGGAGGGATCGGGCCGCGCCAGCCCCCCGAGCCGGGCCAGCGTGCCGGCCACCAGCGCCCATCCGTCTCCGGTGTGGCAGTCGAGGCCGGCCCGCGCGGCCCCGCGCATCAGGGCCGAGGTCTCCGGCTCGTCGAGCGGCTCGACCAGCAGCGCCACGGCGGCGCCGCCCGCCGCCAGCGCCTCGGCGTGGACCCGGTCGAGCCCGCGCGCTTCGAGCGCGGACGCCAGCGCCGCCGGGACGTCGCCGGCGAGCGCCGTCACCCTCACGCGGGGCTCGGCGCTTCCTTCGGGACTCCGAGCGGCGCGGGCGTCGTGCCCTTCGCCGCCGGCGAGGCCGCGCCGGACGCCGCGCTCCCGCCCAGGACCGGCGACTCGCGCCGCGGCGGGAGCGGCTGCCCCGCCACCACCGCCTGGATCTCGTCGCGCTCCAGGGTCTCCCGCTCCAGCAGCGCGCCCGCGAGCGCGTCGAGGATCGGCCGCTTCCGCTCCAGGATCTCGCGGGCGCGCCGGTACGCGGTGTCGACGATCCGCTTGACCTCCTCGTCCACCAGCTCGCTGGTGCGCTCGCTGATCTCGCGCCGCTGCGCCAGCTCGCGGCCGAGGAAGATCTCCTGCTCGCGGTCGCCCACCGCGATCGCGCCGATCTTCTCGCTCATCCCGAACTTGGTCACCATCCGGCGCGCCGTCTCCGTCGCGCGCTCGATGTCGCTCGCCGCCCCGGTCGTCACCTTCTCCGGCCCGAACACCAGCTCCTCGGCCACCCGGCCGCCGAACCCCACCGCGAGCTGCCCCTCGAGCCAGTACTTGGTGTAGTTGTGCCGGTCCTCTTCCGGCAGCCACGAGGTGCTGCCGAGCGACCGGCCGCGCGGCACGATCGTCACCTTGTGCACCGGATCGAGACCGGGAATCTCGAGCAGGACGATCGCGTGCCCGGCCTCGTGGTACGCCGTCAGGCGCCGCTCGTCCTCGGTCAGCACCAGGCTGCGCCGCTCGACGCCGAACATCACCTTGTCCTTCGCGTCCTCGAAGTCCTCCATGTCCACGCGCGTCTTGTTGCGCCGCGCCGCCAGGAGGGCGGCCTCGTTCACCAGGTTGGCGAGGTCGGCCCCCATCAGCCCCGGCGTCCCCTTGGACAGCTTCTCGAGCCGGACGTCGGCGCCGAGCGGGATCTTGCGCACGTGGACGCGCAGGATCCCCTCGCGGCCCTTCACGTCCGGCGCGTCCACCACGATCTGCCGGTCGAAGCGGCCGGGCCGCAGCAGCGCCGGGTCCAGCACGTCGGGCCGGTTGGTCGCCGCCAGCAGGATGACGCCGTCGTTGGACTCGAAGCCGTCCATCTCGACCAGCAGCTGGTTCAACGTCTGCTCGCGCTCGTCGTGGCCGCCGCCGAGGCCCGCGCCGCGGTGCCGGCCCACGGCGTCGATCTCGTCGATGAAGATGATGCACGGCGCGTGCGCCTTGCCCTGCTCGAACAGGTCGCGCACCCGGCTCGCGCCCACGCCGACGAACATCTCGACGAAGTCGGAGCCCGACATCGAGAAGAACGGCCGCCCCGCCTCGCCCGCGACCGCCTTGGCCAGCAGTGTCTTGCCCGTGCCGGGCGGGCCCACCAGCAGCGCGCCCTTGGGCAGCCGCCCGCCGAGGCGGGTGAACTTCTGCGGGTCCTTGAGGAACTCGATGATCTCCTGCAGCTCGACCTTGGCCTCGTCGGCGCCGGCCACGTCCGCGAAGGTGAGCTTCGGCGTGTCGCCGGTCAGCAGCTTGGCCTTCGACTTGCCGAACGCGAAGGCGCGCGAGCCGCCGCTCTGCATCTGCCGGAACAGGAACACCCAGAAGCCGATCAGCACCAGCCACGGGATGATGCCGACGAACAGGCCGAGGAAGCCCTGCCGCGCCGGCCGGGCGCGCATCTGCACGTTGTGCTGCACCAGCGCCGCCGCGAACGCCTCGGTGGGCTGGAACGGGAGCTGGGTGGTGAACCGCACCACGTCCTTGCCGGCCACGTGCACCGGCGTCTTGAACTCGCCCCGCAGCTCCGGGTCCTGCCCCTGGGTGATCTCGACCGCGTTGACGTTGTCGCGCTCGAGCTCGCGGTTGAAGTCGAAGTAGGCGATCTCCGACGCGTCCCCGCCCCGGCCGCTCGTGAGCTCCACGAGCATGACGGGGATCAGCAGGACGATCAGCCAGAACGCCGCCGTCTTCGACAGCTTGCTCCAGCTGAAACGCGGAGGTGGCAACCGGTCAGGCATCTCGGCTCACTCGGCCAGGCTCGCGATGAACGGCAGGTGGCGGAAGTTCTCGGCGTGGTCCAGGCCGTACCCCACCAGGAACTCCTTCGGCGCGTCGAACCCCAGGAACCGCGGCTCGATCTTCAGGCGCGGCGCGATGTGCTTGTGCAGCAGGGCGCACAACGCCAGGCTGAGCGGGCGCCGCTGCTCCAGCAGCTCGATCAGCCGGCTCAGGGTCCGGCCCGAATCAATAATATCCTCGACCAGCAGGATATGTTTCCCTTCCAGCCGGGTCTCGGGGTCGTAGAGCAGCCGCACCTCGCCGCTCGAGACCGTGCCGCTGCCGTACGAAGCGGCCACCAGGAAGTCGATCTGGATGGGCCGGCCGATCTGCCGCACCAGGTCGCCGAGGAAGATGAAGCTGCCCTTGAGGAGCCCGAGGACGAGCAGGTCGCCGTCCGGATAGGCGGCCGTGATCTCGCGCCCCATCTCCTCGACGCGCTTCCGGATCGCCTCCGGCTCGAGCACCACGCGCCGGATGGCGCGGCCGCCCATGACTCTCGCGATGTCATCCAGCTCGAGCATCGATCCTCACCGCCTCCGTGCCCGGGCCCGGGATCCGCGCCGCCGCGCGGCACACCCCCGGGACCCACAGAACGTCGTTCCCGCCCGTCACCACCGGATACGCCGGCCGCGCCGCGCGCGGCACCCGCGCCTCCATCAGGAGCCGCGACACCTTGCGGCGCCCGACGCCGCCCACGGGCGTCACCACGTCGCCCGAGCGCGCCGCCCGCACGGCCAGGTCGCCGGCGGCCATCCAGGTCGTCCAGCCGCCGCGCGGCACCGCGGCCGGCGCCGGCTCGCGCCGCCAGGCGAGCGAGATCGGCCCGAAGTCCGCCTCGCCCTCCGCGTCGTCGAGCGCCATCGCCGCTGGGACCGCGGCGGGCCGCGTCACGACCAGCGCCTCGAACGCCGCCTCGGCCACCAGCCCCTCGCCGAGCGGCAGCCGCCGCCCGCTGGCCGCGCGCGCCGCGAAGCGCGCCAGTCGCCCGGCGGTCACCGGCCCCAGGCGCAGGCCAGCCCGCGCCGCTGCCGCGCGCAAGATGCGACCTGCCAACACGTTATCATAGCCGCGCAGCGCCGACCGGGCAACTTCCATCCGGCCCTCGGAGCACCGCGGCAGGAGCCCCGGCACGAGGTCCAGCGCCGCATCCCAGGCCCGCACTTCCGCTCCGGCGTGGCGGGCCAAAGCGAGCAGCGCCAGGTCGGCCTCCTCGCCCAGCCGCTCGCGCATCAGCGGCAGCAGCGCCGCGCGCACCCAGCTCCTCAGGTGACGCGGGTCCGCGTTCGCCGGGTCCTGCACCATCACCAGTCCGGCGCCCTCGGCGTGGGCGCACAGCTCCGCGTGGCGGAACGGGAGCAGCGGCCGCACCAGCCCGCGCGGGCCGCGCGCCTCGATGCCCCTCAGCCCGGGGGGCGCCGAGCCCCGGAGCACGCGGAGCAGCACCGTCTCGGCCTGGTCGTCGGCGTGGTGCGCGGTGAGCAGGTAGCGCGCGCCGCGCTCCGCCTGCACGGCGCGCAGGAACCGGTAGCGGGCGACCCGCGAGCGCGTCTCGCTGGCGCCCGCGCCGAGCGCGAGCGCGCCCACCACGGTCTCGAGGCCGTAGCGGCGGCGCGCCTGCTCCGCGACGCCGGCGGCGACCGCGGCGCTCCCGGGTGCGATCCCGTGGTCCGCGTGCGCGACCAGGAGCGCGAGGCCGAGCTCGGGCGCGAGCGCGGCGAGGAGGTCGAGCATGGCCGTGGAGTCGGGGCCGCCCGAGACGGCGAGCAGGGCCAGGCCCCCCTCCGGGAAGAGCCCGGCGCTCCGCACGTGGGCGCGCAGCCGGTCCGCCAGCGACGCTTCGACCATGATATGGAAAGGTGGCCGGGCCGCGGCCACGCGGCAATATTCCGGCATGAGCCAGCCCATCGTGGTCGTGGACGCGTTCACCGACCGTCCGTTCGCCGGCAACCCCGCCGCGGTGTGCGTGCTGGCGCGCGCGGCCGACGAGAGCTGGATGCAGTCGGTGGCGCGGGAGATGAACCTGTCGGAGACCGCGTTCCTCCACCGCGAGGACGGGGCGTTCCGGCTGCGGTGGTTCACGCCGGCGGCCGAGGTGGCGCTGTGCGGCCACGCCACGCTGGCCAGCGCGCACTGGCTGTGGGAGAGCGGCGCCGCGCCGGCGAGCGAGCCCCTCGCCTTCGAGACCAGGAGCGGGCGGCTGGTGGCGATGAAGGGCGGGCCGTGGATCGCGCTCGACTTCCCGGCCAAGCCGCCGGAGCCGGCCGAGGCGCCCCCGGCCCTGGCCGCCGCGCTCGGGGCCGCGCCCGTCGCCTACGCCACGAGCCAGTTCGACGCGCTCGCGGAGCTGGCGTCCGAGGACGAGGTGCGCGAGCTGCGGCCCGACATCGGCGCGCTCGCGGCCCTGCCCGTGCGCGGGCTGATCGTGACGGCCAGGGCCTCCTCGGCCGGGTTCGACTTCGTCTCGCGTTTCTTCGCCCCGAGGGTCGGCGTGCCCGAGGACCCGGTCACGGGGTCGGCGCACTGCGTCCTCGGTCCGTGGTGGAAGGGCCGGCTGGGCAAGGACGACTTCCTGGCCTACCAGGCCTCGCCGCGGGGCGGCGTGGTCCGGGTCGGGGTCAGGAAGGATCGGGTGCTGTTGGGGGGGCAGGCGGTGACGGTATGGAAAGGCGAACTACTGTGAGAGGTGAGGCGTGAGAAGTGAGAGGTTCACGTGAGAGGTGAGAGGCAGAGGCCGTGAGAGGGTCGGGAGAAGTTCGTGAGAGGTGAGACGACAAGGCGTGAGAGGGACTCACCTCTCACGCCTCTCGCTTCTCACCCACCTCTCACGCCTCCACACCTCTCACCTCTCACGTGAACGTCTCACCTCTCACCCCTCACCTCTCACACTTGCGCACCTCACCGTATCGCCTGCACGACGGGCATCCGGGAGGCGCGCCGGGCCGGGAAGAACCCGCCCACCAGCCCCATCACCACCGAGAACACGATCCCCTCGATCAGGATCCGCGGCGTCACCAGGAACGAGAACGCGATCATGCTGAACGACGACCAGTTGGTGGTGCTGGTCACGATCCCGTTGATGGGCAGCGCCACCAGGCAGCCGAGCGCGCCGCCCACCAGGGCGAGGAACGCGGCCTCGGCCAGGAACGAGGCGAGGACGCTGCGCGGCCGGAAGCCGAGCGTCAACAGCACGGCGATCTCGCCGGTGCGCGAGGCGACGGCGGCGTACATCGTGTTGACGGCACCGAACACCGCGCCGACGGCCATGATGCCGGTGATGAAGACGGCCAGGAAGTTCAGGATGGTCCGCAGCACCAGCGACTGCGAGGCGTAGAACTCGGACTCGCGGTGCGCGTCCACCTGCAGGCGCGGGTCGTCCTCGAGCGTGCGCTTGGCCGCGTCGAACGCGCCGGCGCTCTTCAGCCGGAACGACACCACCTGGAACACCTGGCCCCGGAGCACGGGCATCAGCTGCTCGTTCTCGCCCCAGATCTCCGACTCGAACGAGGAGCCGCCGGCGGCGAAGTGGCCGGCCACCAGCCAGCCGCGGCCCGCGAAGTGGATGGTGTCGCCGACGTCGCTGTGCGCGAGGCGCGGGGCGATGGCGACGCCGATGATGACCTCGTCCCGGCCCGGCGCGAACATGCGCCCGTGCACGATCCGCACGCCCTGGCGCACCTCGAACGCCCGGGTCGTGACACCGCGCGTCACCACCAGCTGGGCCTCGCCGCCGCCGGCCGCGGACTCGAGGTTCATCGGCACGAACACCTCGGGGCTCACCAGCGGCTGCCCGTCGCCGCCGGTGGCGATCTCGGGCAGCGCGCCGATGATCGCCGCGTTGTCCCGGGAGATGCCGCTCGACAGCTCGGAGTCCGCGCCCTTGCGCAGCACCAGCACGTTGCCCGGCGACCCGGTCCGGACCAGCGCCATCTTGAAGCCGTTGGCCAGCGCCAGCATCGCGATGAAGACCCCGACGACCAGCGCCACGCCGAGCGCGGTCATCGCACTCGAGACCGGCCGCCGCGCCAGGCTGCGGACGTTGTAGACCAGCGGGATCTTCATTCGACGTGCCTCAGCGCCTGCACGGCGGAGAGCCGCGCCGCGTTCCACGCCGGCACCAGGCCGCTGGCCAGCGCCAGCGCCACCGCGATGGCGAAGCCCAGCGCCAGCGTGCCGGCCGTGACGGCGAAGCCGGGGAGAAAGCCCATCGCCGAGAAGTGGATCGCCGGGTAGAGGAGCTTCGCCCCGCCGAGGCCGAGCACCGCGCCCATCAGGGCGATGGTGCCCGCCTCCGCCATCACCAGGCCGAACAGCAGCCGGTCCCCGAAGCCCACCGTCTTCAGGACGCCGACCTCGTTGGTGCGCTCGCGGGCCGACAGCATCATCGAGTTGGCCGCCACCAGCAGGATCGCGAACACCACCGCCATGCCGATGGTGTTCATCAGGAAGCTCACGTTCCCCCACATGGTCACGAACCCGGCGTTGAACGCGCGCTCCGTCCCGGTCTTGGTCGGGTCGCTGGAGTTCTTGAACTCGGAGTCGATCGCGGCCGCGACCTGCGGCGCCAGCGACGGATTGGTCAGCTCGAGCACGTACCAGCCGGGCTGCACCCAGCGGGGGTAGCGCTCGTACACCATCTCGTAGTGGAACATCAGGGCGTCTTCGCTGAACGCCGGGGTGGTGGCGTGGTAGACGCCCCGGATGGTGAGGGTCCAGTCGCCCTGGAAGATGGTGCCCTGCAGCGTGACGTTCTGGCCGAGGTGCCAGCCGTACTTCTCCAGCAGGTGCTGGCCCACGATGCAGGCGGTGCGCTCCTGGATGAACGCCGCGCGCTGGTCGGCCGGCAGCGTGAAGTCGGTGCGGTACATGTCGAGATACGACTCGGCGTCGGCCGCGAAGGAGGCGAAGAAGTTCTTCGGGTCCTGGTACACGCCGCCGAACCAGTCGGCCCACGTCACGGCCTTCACGCCCGGCACCGCCAGCAGGCGCTCGCGGTAGTTCATCGGCAGGAAGAACACGATCGCCTTGGCGCTCTGCACGATCATCCGCGACTCGCTGCCCACCTCGGCGCCCGCGCGCAGCGTCGTGACCACCGAGCGGAGCGACGCGAACAGGAACAGCGCCAGCGCCACGCTCAGGGTGGTGAGGACGGTGCGGCGCTTGTGGCGGGTGAGGTTCGCCCAGACCAGCGGGAAGTACTTCACGCGGTCAGCACTCCCTTGTCGAGGTGCAGGACCGTGCCGGCCGCCTGCGCCGCGTGCGGGTCGTGGGTGACCATGATGATGGTCTTGTGGTGCTCGCGGTTGAGCCGCTGCAGCAGCTCCAGGATCTCCGCCGCCGACTTCGCGTCCAGCTGCCCGGTGGGCTCGTCCAGCAGGATGATCGTGGGGTCGGACACGATCGCCCGCGCGATCGCCGCCCGCTGCTCCTGCCCGCCCGAGAGCTGGCGGGGAAAGTGCTCGGCCCGGTCGGTGAGCCCGACCACGCCGAGCGCCGTCACCACGTGGTCGCGCCGCTCCGCCTTGGAGAGCCGGGTCAGCAGCAGCGGCAGCTCCACGTTCTGGAAGGCCGTCAGCACCGGCAGCAGGTTGTAGGACTGGAACACGAACCCCACGTGCCGCGCCCGCCACACGGCCAGGGCGCCGGGGCTCATCGCGCTCACCTCCGCGTCGCCCACGCTCACCGTGCCGGACGTCGGCCGGTCGAGGCCCGCCACCAGGTTGAGGAGCGTGCTCTTGCCGCTGCCCGACGGCCCCATCAGCGCCGTGAAGCTGCCCTGGGCGAACTCGAGGTCCAGCCCGTCGAAGACGGTGATGGGCTGGGAGTCCCGCTGGAAGATCTTGCTGAGGCCGTGGATGGTGACGAGTGACAAGGGCGTACCCTGGGCGAGCGTGAGAGGTGAGGCGTGAGAAGTGAGAAGTTCAAGTGAGAGGTGAGAAGTTTAGGTGAGAGGTGAGACAAGCGCCACTTCTCGCCTCTCACGCTTCACGCCCTCTCACGTCTCACCTGAACGTCTCACGGCTCACCGCTCACCCCTCACGATGCCTCTCCGTCACGGCTTCACCCTCACCTTCATCCCCTCCACCGGCTCCGCCACCCCGCTCAGCAGCAACACCTCTCCGCCGGCGAGCCCGGACCGCACCTCCCGCAACCCTCCGCTCGCCGGGCCCGCGTCCACCGTCCGCCGCTCGAGGCGCCCGTCCCGCACCAGCCACACGAGCGTCTGGGCGCCGTCGGCGTGCACGGCCTCCGCCGGCACGCTCACCCGCGGCCGCGGTGCGGGCCCCGCCGCCTGCCGCTTCGACTCCAGGAACTCCACCCGGGCGCCCATCTCGGGCAGGATCCGCCGGTCGTGGTCCAGGATGGAGACCTTCACCTGCACGGTGGCCTTCTGCCGGTCGGCCGTCGGCACCACCAGGCGCACGGCGCCGCGGAAGCTGGTGTCGGGGTAGGCGTCGAGCGTGATCCGGGCCGGTGCGCCCGCCTCGATGCGCGCGATGTAGGCCTCGTTGACGTCCACCTCGACCTCGAGCGTCGCGAGGTCCGCCATGGTCACCACGGCGCCGCGGGTGAGCCCGCCGCCCACGGACGGCGCCACCACCTCGCCCACCTCGGCGTCCTTGCGCAGCACTGTGCCGGTGAACGGCGCGTGGATCAGCGTGTTGTCGAGGTTGGCGCGCGCCACCGCCAGCGCCGCCTCCGCCGCGCGCACCCGCGCCTGCTGCGCCTGCGCCCGCGCGACACCCTGCGCCGCCTTGCTGTCGGCCAGCTCCACGTCCTGCTGGGCGATGAGGTTGGCGTTCTGCGCGCGCACGTCGCGGGCGCGGTGCGCCTCGCGCTCCAGCTCGTCGCGGTCGGCCTCGGTCTCGATCAGGCTCGCCTGCTCGCTCGCGAGCGTCGCCTCGGCCTGGCCCACGGCCGCCGTGTAGTCGGCGTTGTCGAGCCGCGCGATCACCTGGCCCTCGGTGACGTGCGACCCCTCGGCCACGCCGAGGTACGCCAGCCGCCCCGGCAGCTTGGCCGAGACCGACGCCTGGGTGCGGGCCACCACGTACCCGTTCGCCACCACCCCCGACGACGCCGAGCCGCCGCCGCCCACCACCACGGCCGTCGCCACGCGCACCACCGGGGCGCCGCCGCGGCCAAGAACCCACAGCGCGGCGGCCACCAGCACGACGGCCACGGCGGCGATGACGATGCTGGTGCGGAGCGCGCGCCGCACCCCGCGGGCGGGGACGTCGCGGTTGATCGTCAGGCGCGAGAGATCGGGCGAAGGCGTGGTCATGGCGTTGCCTGAAGCTAGTGTACGGCGCGAGGGAGCGCACGGTTTCCCGGGCCCAAAATGAAAGCGCCGGCTCCTCGCGGAGCCGGCGCCGGTGAAGCGGCCAGACGCTAGGTCAGGCCGTGATCTTCCGCACGTTCGCGGCCTGCAGGCCCTTCGGGCCCTGCTTGACCTCGAACTCCACCCGATCGCCCTCCGACAGCGAGCGGAAACCCTCTGCGATGATCGCGGTGTGATGCACGAAGACGTCCTGCCCGCCGTCCTGCTGGACGAACCCGAACCCCTTCGCGTCATTGAACCACTTCACCGTTCCCTGCGCCATACGAGACTACTCCTGAAAAGTTGGGCATCGCTGCCCGGTACACACCGGCCACCGTGGCCAGTGCAAAGTCGTTGGCGGCATAAAAAAAACCGCTCCGGGAAAACGCCCCGCAGCGGTGCTGTCATGTCCTACCCCGACAAGCGGCTGCAAATGCGTGCTCCGTTCCGCGCACCTAAGGTGATGCCGTGCAGGGGGTTTGTCAATCCCCGGCCAGGACGGGCGGATGCCGGCCGCGCCTGGCGACGGCGCGCCCCGATCCCGCGCCCCCTGCGGGCCCGTGCCCGGCGCCGGGGCGCCCGCCCGGATTGGCGCCCGGGCGGCAGGCGCTCTATTATCGGCGCCGACCGAGCCGGCGGCCGTGTCGTCCTCGAACGGCGGGCTCGCGCACGACCCGCCGGCGCCGGCCGGCGTCACCGATCCGATGATCCGGGGTCTTCGTGCCATGACGCTCTCCCGTGCCGCGCGGGCGCCGCTCGCGCTCAGCCTCCTGGTCCTCGCCGTCCCGGCGCGCCCGTCCGCCGCGCGCGCCCAGGACAGCCTGCCCTCGCTGCGGACGCGCTGGGCGCACGACGTCACGCCGGCGCGGGTGCTGCCCGAATACCCGCGACCCCAGCTGGTGCGCACCGCGTGGCAGAGCCTGAACGGGCCGTGGGACTACGCCGTGACGGCGAAGGACGCGCCGCAGCCCGCCGCGTGGGACGGCCGGATCCTGGTCCCCTTCCCGATCGAGTCGCAGCTGAGCGGCGTCCGCCGCGCCGTCACCGGCGCCGAGCGCCTCTGGTACCACCGCACCTTCCGCGCGGCCCGGCCGCCCCGGGGCGGACGGGTACTGCTGCACTTCGGCGCGGTGGACTGGGACGCCACCGTGTGGGTCAACGGCCACCGCGTCGGCGAGCACGCCGGCGGCTACGACCCCTTCACGCTCGACGTCACCGACGCCCTCGGTCCCGGCGCGGCCGACCTGGTGGTGGGCGTGTGGGACCCCACCGACGGCGGCCCGCAACCGCGCGGCAAGCAGGTCCTGCATCCGCGGAGCATCTGGTACACGGCGGTCACCGGCATCTGGCAGACCGTGTGGGTGGAGACGGTGCCGCGCGAGCACGTCGCCGGCCTGGCCGTCACGCCCGACGTGGACGCGGGCGCCGTGCGCGTGCGCGTCGCCGTCGAGGGCGGCACGGCGGGCTCGCGCGTGCAGGTCACGGTGCTCGAGGGCACGAAGCCCGTCGCGGCCGCCGACGTCGCCCCCGACAGCGCGGTGGCCATCCCCGTCCCGCATCCGCGCCTGTGGTCGCCGGCGGATCCGTTCCTCTATCGACTCCGGGTGCGGCTCGCGGGCGGCGACCGGGTCGCCAGCTACTTCGGGATGCGGAAGATCGCCGTCGCCCCGGACGTCGCGGGCATCGAGCGGCTGTTCCTCAACGGCCGCCCGCTGTTCGAGCTTGGCACGCTCGACCAGGGGTGGTGGCCCGACGGCCTGTACACGGCACCCACCGAGGACGCGCGCCGCTTCGACCTCGTCACCCTCAAGCGCCTCGGCTTCAACCTGATCCGCAAGCACGTGAAGGTCGAGCCGGAGCGCTGGTACTACGACTGCGATTCGCTCGGCCTGCTGGTCTGGCAGGACATGCCGAGCGGCGACAACGACACCGACGCGGGCCGCGCCGGCTTCGCCGCCGAGCTCGAGCGCGTCGTGGACGCGCTGCGCAACCACCCCTCGATCGTGATGTGGGTGCCGTTCAACGAGGGCTGGGGCCAGCACGACACCGAGCGCACCGTCGCCTGGATCCGGGCGCACGATCCCTCGCGGCTGGTGGACGACGCCAGCGGCTGGACCGACCGCCGCACCGGCGACGTGATGGACGTGCACGACTATCCCGGGCCGGCGATGCCCGCGCTCGAGGCGCATCGCGCCGCCGTCCTGGGCGAGTTCGGCGGCCTCGGCCTGCCGGTGGCCGGCCATCTCTGGATCGAGCGGGGCGCCTGGGGCTACCGGCGCTTCGGCACCACCGATTCGCTGCGGGCCGCGTGGCGGGCGCTGCTGGCGCGGCTCCGCCCGCTCGTGGACGCGGGCCTCGCCGCCGCCGTGTACACCCAGACCACGGACGTCGAGACCGAGGTCAACGGGCTGATGACCTACGACCGCGCCGTCGTGAAACTGCCCGCCGAGGAGGGGCGCGAGATCGCCGAGCTCGCCGCCGCGCCGCCCGTCCCGGCCGCCAACCAAGGAGCACGCGTGACCCGATCGGACTTCGGCACCACGCCGTCCGGAGAGGCCGTGGACCTGTACACGCTCACCAACGCGCGCGGCATGGTCGTGCGCGCCATGACCTGGGGCGGGATCATCACCTCGATCGAGACGCCCGACCGCGCCGGCAGGCTCGGCGACATCGTGCTCGGCTACGACAGCCTCGCCGGCTACCTCAAGGCCACGCCGTACTTCGGCGCGATCATCGGCCGCTACGGGAACCGGATCGGCCACGCGCAGTTCACCCTCGACGGCGCGACGTACCACCTGCCGGCCAACGACGGGGCGAACACGCTGCACGGCGGCACGGTCGGCTTCGACAAGGTCGTGTGGGAGGCGGAGACGTTCCGCGGCGACAGCGGCGTCGGCATCACCTTCACGCACACCAGCCCGGACGGGGACCAGGGATTCCCCGGCAAGCTCGAGGCGCGCGTGACCTACACGCTGACCGACCGGAACGAGCTGATCGTGGACTACCGGGCCACCACCGACAAGGCGACCCCGGTGAACCTGACCCAGCACAGCTACTTCAATCTCGCCGGCGACGGCGCCGGCGACGTGCTCGGCCACGTGCTGTGGCTCGGCGCCGACCGCTTCACGCCGGTCGATTCGACCCTGATCCCGACCGGGGCGCTCGCGCCCGTCGCCGGCACGCCGTTCGACTTCACCACGCCGACGGCGATCGGCGCGCGCATCGCGCAGGACGACGAGCAGCTCCGCCGCGGCCGCGGCTACGATCACAACTTCGTCCTGACCCGCACCGGCTCCGGCCTCGTGCACGCGGCCCGCGTCGTCGAGCCCACCACTGGCCGCACCCTCGACGTCAGCACCACGGAGCCGGGGATCCAGTTCTACACGGGCAACTTCCTCGACGGCAGCATCACCGGGAAGGGCGGCCACGTCTACCGGCACCGCAACGGCTTCTGCCTCGAGACGCAGCACTACCCGGACTCGCCGAACCAGGCCGCCTTCCCCACCACGATCGTGCGCCCGGGCGAGACGTACACCTCGCGCACCGTGTTCACCTTCGGCGTGAGCCCGTAGCGCGGCTCCCAAGCCAGCCCAGGCGACGCCGTCCCCGCCCGGGGACGGCGTGTCATAAGTGTATCATATATTAGACGTTACGAAGGCACGGGCGGGATGGCCTCGATCTCGTTCGCGAGCGCGGGGACCTTCACGTACCACTGCACCATCCATCCGTCGATGACGGGATCGGTGACGGTCACGCCTTGAGGGCACCGGCGCGCAGGGCGGCTCCGCTCCGGGGCCGCCCCGTGCGCCGCCGCCTCACAATCCGTCCACGCTGAAGCCGAAGCGGAACCGCCGCGTCGGGTACGCGGACAGCTGCCAGGTGAAGTGCGCCGCCAGGTCGAACGGCGAGAGGAACGGGGTCAGGTTGCCGATGCCGAAGCCCGCCTCGGTGTACGCCCTCGGCGCCGTGCTCAGCAGCGAGTCGGCGGGGAACGCCGGGTGGTCGGCGAAGCCGGTCCAGAACGCTCCGCCGTGCACGCTGAACGTGAACGGGAGATGCAGCAGCAGCCGGTCGAAGTCGTGCCGCACCACCACCATCGCGGCCCGGCTGCCGGAGTAGTTGGTCTCCGCCAGCGTGTTGAAGCCGTTCCCCTGGAAGGTCAGGAACTCCATCCCGTAGTCCACGGTGAAGTAGCGCTGCGGCGGCAGCCAGCCGGTGCCGATACCGGCCGCGCCCGAGAGCGTGGTGGTGCCCCAGAGCGTGCGCTGGTGCCGCTCCACCTGCACCGACCAGCGGCGGTAGGAGAAGTCGCTGCCCAGCACGTCGTGCGCCGAGACCTCCACGCCCACGGTGACCCGCGTCCACGCCGGCGCGCCGAGCGGCCGGTCGGCGCCGCGCTCGCGCAGCAGCTGGCGCGAGTCCCACGTCAGCGTCGCGGCCAGGGAGCGCATGTGGCCGTCCGCGACCGGCGGGTTCGGCCGGACGGGATGGCGCGTCGTGTCGCCGAAGACGACCAGCGGCAGACTCGACTGCCGGGCGTCGAGGACGGAGACCTCGAGCCGGGTCAGGTCCAGCAGGTCGGTCGCGACGGTGAGGCCCGCGCCCTTCTCGCGGTAGTAGTCGAGCGGGTCGAGTCGCGCGAACAGCGCGCGATAGGTCGGGTTGTAGCCGCTCGAGACGAGCGTGGGAGCACTCTGGGTCTCGTCGTGATACCAGGCGCTCACCCACGCGCGCCGCGCCTCGGAGAGCAGGACGCGGCCGCCGAGCTCGTACTGCCACGATTCGGCGCCGATGGCGTAGCCCGCCTTGGTGCGGACGGCGAGCGCGTCCGAGAGCGGCCAGTCGTGCCCGGCGCCGACGTAGGTGCCGTCCACGCGGTTGTAGTGGAAGAAGTC
>DASPSV010000023.1:0-20745 GCA_035623755.1 Gemmatimonadales bacterium | reverse complement strand
TCATGCTCCCGGTCGGATTGGCGAACTCCAGCTTCGCCATCACCCGGGCCGCGCCGGGGGGCACCACGCGCTGCAGCTCCACCAGCGGCGTCCGGCCGATCGCGTCGAGCACGTTCACCGCTTCGCTCTTTCCGGCCGCATCCCCGGGCTCACGGGGTGCCGCCGGCGCCGGCGTGGGTGGGAGCGGGCACGGGGGCGAACAGCCACCGGTACGCCGCCGGGAACTCGCGCCGCCAGAACCACTCCGCGTGCGCCCCGTCGGCGGGCAGGAACGCGCGCACGTCGGCCGCGGTGTCGATGCCGGCCGCGGCGAGCGTGTCCACGATGGCCCGCAGCGACCGGGCCATCGCCCGGTCGGGGATGCCGATCGCCGACACGCCCTCGTCGCGCCCGGTGTCGAGCCAGAACCGCGTGGCGGGCCGGCGCGGCCGCACCGCATTGGCGAGCGGGAAGATCTCCGGGTTGAGGAAGAACGGCGTCGAGAACGCCAGCACCCGCCCGAACACGTCCGGGTACCTGAGCGCCGCGTAGAAGGAGATGAGACCGGCGAGACTCGCCCCGCCGATCCCGGTGTCGAGGCGACCGGGTCGGGTGCGGTAGTGCGCATCCACGAACGGCTTCAGGGTGTGGACCAGGAAATCCACGTACGCGGCGCCCTGGCCACCGCCGATGTGCTGCAGCGTGCTCGGCCAGGGCATGTACTCGTTCGCGCGCTGGTCGCCGCCGTGATCCACGGCGACCACGATGACGCCGGAGTCGCCCGCGGCGTGAAGGCTGTCGAGCGTCTCGTCCACGCCCCATTCACCGGCGAAGCTGGTCGCGGCGTCGAAGACGTTCTGGCCGTCCTGGAGGTACAGCACCGGATACCGGCGGTTCGATGTGGCGTAGCCCGGCGGCAGGTACAGCCACACGCGGCGCGTGCGCCCGAGCTGCGGCATGGCGAAGTCGGTGCTGAGGATGGACACGGATGCCGTCGTTGTGTGCGGGCGCGGGGGCGGGGGACCGGTGCGCCACGCCACCACCGTGCCGAGCCAAACCGCGCTGCCCGCCGGCGGCACGGTGAACGTCCGGTTGGCAAGGTCGGCACCCGAGTCGCCGACCTCCACCTTGTCCCAGGAGCCCAGGGTGAACTTGAACTCGATCGGCCCCCGCACCGAGTCGGGCAGCGTCAGCACGTACTGGCCGCCCTGGGGGTCGAGCCGGTACCCCGGCGCCGCCGGGTTCCAGCCGTTGAAGGAACCGGCCACGTACACCGTGGCCCCAACCGGCGTGCTCGCCGGCACGGCGAGACGGATCGTGAGGCCCGTCGGCTGGGGGGCCACGCCCTGAGCCGCGGCCCCGCTCGCGAGCGCGACGCCGAGAAGGACCGCGGCGAGGGTGGCTCGCCGCGCGCGGGGCGTGAGGCGCCCAAGGACGGGGCACAGCGGCATCGGAAGGCTCCCGGGTGTCACCGGTTGAACATAGGGGCAGGCGACCGGGTGACGGAAGCGAGCCTCGGTCGGTCTTCACGGTGGACGTCCGCCGGTCCCCTCCTCCCGGGCGGCAGCAAGGCTCCGGCGCGCCGATGGCGCGTGGCCCGGGCCCCGGGTACGTTGCCCGAGAGGATGGCGACGATGCGGACTTCGCCTCTGATGCTCCTGGTGGCCGCCGCGCTGGCGGGTTGCGGCGACCAGACCGGCACCGGCACCGGCGCCCCGTCGGGCGCCACCCTGCACGTGCAGGGCACGGCGCTGGTGGACTCCGCTGGGCGGACGGTGCGCCTGCGCGGCGTCGACCGGTCGGGCGCCGAATACGCCTGCGCGCAGGGCTGGGGCATCTTCGACGGGCCGGTGGACTCGGCCGCCGTGGCGGCGATCGCGTCCTGGCATGCGAACGCGGTGCGCGTGCCGCTCAACGAGGACTGCTGGCTCGCCATCAACGGCGTCCCCGCGGCGTACGCGGGCGCGAACTACCGCCAGGCCATCGCCGGCTTCGTCGGCCGGCTCGAGCGCGCCGGCCTGTACGTCATCCTCGACCTGCACTGGACCGCTGCGGACACCGCCCGGGCCCTGGGGCAGGCGCCGATGCCGGACCGCGACCACAGCCCGGCATTCTGGAGCTCGGTCGGAGCCACCTTCAAGGGCGACGACCGGGTGCTGTTCGACCTGTTCAACGAGCCGTACCCGGACAACAACGCGGACACGCCCGAAGCGTGGCGCTGCTGGCGCGACGGCGGCACCTGCGTCGGGATGAGCTACCAGGCGGCCGGGATGCAGGAGCTGGTGGACGCGGTGCGCTCCAGCGGCGCCACCAACGTCCTCATGCTCGGCGGGGTGCAGTACGCGTCCGGCCTCAGCCACTGGCTCGCGAACCTGCCCACCGATCCGCTCGGCAACCTGGCCGCGTCGTGGCACATCTACAACTTCAGCTGGTGCACGACGACCGCGTGCTGGGACAGCAACGCCGCACCGGTAGCGCGCCAGGTGCCGCTGGTGCTTGGCGAGCTGGGCGAGGACGACCGTGGGAGCGCGTTCGTCACCGCGCTGATGGACTGGATGGACGCCCGCCAGGGCAGCTATCTCGCCTGGGAGTGGGACGTCTGGGGCCAGGCGCTCGACCTGATCTCCGCCTACGACGGGACGCCCACCGCGTACGGGCAGACGTTCAAGACGCGGTTCGGGGGGTAGACGGGAGCAGCCGGCGCATCCGCCGGCGCCACAACCGGTAGCTGGTCGCCACCACGCCGGTTTCGCGTTCCTCCTCCTCGTGCAGCCGCCGGACCCAGGCCTCGATCAGCCCCGTCCGGCCCAGGTACCCCTCGATGCGACCCGGCTCGGTGCGGCTCACGACCGGCAGCCGGCCCACGCGCCGCGCGGCCATCTTTTCCACCGCCGTCTGGAGCAGCTCGTCTGGATACGTGACCTCGATCTCCCGGGTCCCGAACTCGGTGACCGCCCGCTCCGCGCCGTCTCCCGCCTGCAGGCCGCGCAGCAGGTCGCCGCGCGTCAGGATGCCGGCCAGCGCGCCCGACGGGTCCACCAGCAGCCAGGCGTGGTGCCGCACCAGCACGGGGTCGCCGGCCGCGAGCCGGTCCGACAGCGCCGCCACGGTGCTCCCGGCGGGCAGGGTCGGCGCGCTGCGGTCCATCACCTGGCCGACCAGCAGGGTCTGCAGGGGGCTCACGATGTACTCGCGCGTCACGTGGTGCCCGTGGCGCGCGACCTTCTCCGTCAGGATCGAGCGCTTCATCAACAGCACCGTCACCACGTCGGCGGCGACGCACGCCACCAGCAGGGCGGGGAGGACGGCGACGTCGTGCGTCAGCTCGAGCACGAACACCAGTGCGGTGAACGGGCTCCGCATCGTGCCGCCCATCATCGCGGCCATCGTGATCATCGCCCACAGGCCGACGTCGCCCGCGTGGAGCCAGTGCGCGCCGAGCGCACCGAGCGCGCCGCCCATGATGAGCAGGGGGGCGAGCACGCCGCCCGAGGTGCCCGAGCCCAGCGCGATGGCCCAGATCAACGCCTTGGTGACGAGCAGCCCGAGCAGGAACGTCCCCACCAGGCGGCCGTCGAGCAGGTCCCCGATGGTGTCGTAGCCCACGCCGAGCGCGCGCGGGTAGAGCAGGCCGCCCACGCCGATGGCGAGGCCGCCGATCGCCGGCCACCACATGAAGTGGAACCTCAGCCTGCCGAACAGGTCCTCGAACCCGTACACGAGGCCGGTGAGGCCGGCGGAGCCGAGGCCGGCGGCGAGCCCCGCCGCCAGGCTCCAGCCCAGCACGCCCCAGCCGGGCGCGGCGTGGGGGACGACGGGGAAGAGCGGGCCCGGCCCGAGCAGCAGCGGCCGGAGGGCCGCGGCCACCGCGGCGGCGGCCGCGACCGGGATGAAGCTGCGCGGCTTCCACTCGAACAGCAGCAATTCGACGGCGATCATCACCGCCGCGACGGGCGTTCCGAAGATGGCGGCCATGCCGCCCGAGGCGCCGGCCACCAGCAGCGTCTTGCGCTCGGCGGCGGTGAGGTGCAGCGCCTGGGCGAACAGGGAGCCGAACGCGCCCCCGGTCATGATGATCGGGCCCTCGGCGCCGAACGGGCCGCCGGTGCCGATCGAGATGGCGCTCGAGATCGGCTTCAGGACGGCGATCCGCGGCTCCATCCGGCTCTCGCCGACGAGGATGGCCTCCATCGCTTCCGGGATTCCGTGGCCGCGGATCTTCTCGGAGCCGAACCGGGCCATCAGGCCGACCACGAGGCCGCCGGCGACCGGCACCAGCACGGCCCAGGCGCCCAGGCGGTTGGCGGCGGGCGAGACCAGGGCGGAGGACAGGCGATGGTAGTAGACCAGGTTGGTGATGGCGCCGATGAGCCAGGCGAGCGCCCAGGCCACGAACGCGCTCATCACCCCGATGAGCAGGGCGTACGCGGTCAGCTCGAGGAGCCGCCGGTCGGCCGTGAAGTCGCCGAGCCGCGACGCGGAGGGCCGCGGCGCGAAATTGGTTGGGAGCATAACTTAATATAGCCTGGAAGCGTGAGAGGGGAGAGCTGAGCGGTGAGACGTTCACGTGAGAGGTGAGAGGCGAAGACGTGAGACGCAGGTGAGAAGGTCCAGGCGTGAGAGGTGAGAGGCCTCTCACGCCTTTGCACTTCTCACCTCTCACGTGAACGTCTCACCTCTCGCCTCTCACCTCTTACTGCCGGTGGTCTCATCGTATCCCCGTATCAAACGCCAGGTCCGCCTGCGTCATCCCCACCGCCCCCACCGTCACCGCCCGCGCCTGCCCGGGAAAGACCGGCGCCCCCGAGTCGGGGACCACCGTGTAGCTCCCCGGGACCAGCAGGACGCGGTAGTGGCCCGCGGAGTCGCTCGTGAAGTGCGCCACCGCCACCGGGATCGGCCCCTCGCGGACGGTGAAGCCGGCCGCGAACGGCGCGTCGCACGGCACGCCCACGATGCAGACTGGCGTGATCGGGCCGCGGGTGGCGGTGCCCTCGAGGCCGGTCACCAGGCTGTCCCCGGAGGGGCGGGTGAACGTCACCTGGCCGGTGATGGTGCCGTTGGCGATGATGCCGGTATAGACGGCCTGGCCCGACAGCTGGTTGGGCGCGCTCAGCGTCCCGGTGAACTCCGCGGTGATCCCGCCGCCGTTCTCGAAGGTGAACGCCAGCGTCACGGAGGCGGGGCCGGCCGGGTTCGCCGCGATGTACACCCCGGAGACGCTGATCGGGATGGGCGCGTCCACGCCCATGGCCGTGCCGGTGCCGGTGATCTGCGTGCCCGCCTGCGCGAGGGTCATCTGCCGGGGCGGCACGCCGGCGGTGGAGGTGTCGAGCACCCACACGCCGTTCAAGGCCCCGAGCGGCTCGGTGGGGCCGCTGCAGCAGGCGAGCAGCGTGGCCGCGGCGAGCGGAAGGCGGAGCAAGCCGCGCATGGCAATCCTCCGGCGCGAGTCTGGAGATGAGACCCCGCGGAGGTCCAGAGGGTCACGCGCCCGCCGCAGGACCGCGACGGCGGCCGTCGGGGCGCGGCGGAAATACCACGGGCGCGGGGAGAGGCTCCCCGCGCCCGTGTATTCATCGGAACCGGCGCCGTCTAGTGCGCTGCCGCCAGCACCGGCTTGAAGCTCATCGCCAGGACCTCGGCGATCTTCGGCAGCGCCCACTGCAGGTCGGCCTTGCTGACCGTCAGGGGCGGCGCGAAGCGCACCACCTGGTCGTGCGTCTCCTTGCACAGGATCCCGCGCTCGGCCAGGGCCTCGCAGAAGGGACGCGCCGTGCCGGCGTCCACCTTGATCTCGACGCCGATCAGCAGTCCCTTGCCGCGGACCTCGACCACGCTGGACGAGTCGATCTTCCGGAGCTCCTCCATGAACCACGTGCCCAGCTCCTGCGCCCGGTCGGCCAGCTTCTCGTCGACCAGCACCTTGAGCGCGGCGCGCCCGATCCCGGCACCCAGCGGATTGCCGCCGAACGTCGAGCCGTGGTCGCCGGGGTGGAACACGCCCATCACGTTCTCGTCCGCCAGGAACGCGGAGACGGGGTACATCCCGCCCGCCACGGCCTTGCCCACGATCAGGGCGTCGGGCCGCGCGTTCTCCCACTGCCAGGCGAACATCTTGCCCGTGCGGCCGAGCCCGGTCTGGATCTCGTCGTCCACCCACAGCACGTTGTGCTTCTTCGTGATCTCCCGGACCTTCCGGAGCCAGCCGTCCGCCGCCACGATCACGCCCGCCTCGCCCTGCAGCGGCTCGGTGAGGAACGCGCAGGTGTTCGGCGTGATGGCCTGCTCGAGCGCCGCCGCGTCACCGAACGGGATGATCTTGAAGCCCGGCGTGAACGGTCCGAAGCCGTCCTTGTACTGCGCCTCGGTCGAGAAGGAGATGATCGTCGTGGTGCGGCCGTGGAAATTCCCGGCCGACACGATGATCTCCGCCTTGCCCTCCGGGATCTTCTTGACCTTGTAGCCCCACTTCCGGATCGCCTTGATCGCCGTCTCGACGGCCTCGGCCCCGGAGTTCATCGGCAGCGCCTTCGCGAACCCGGCCAGCTCGCACAGCTGGTGCAGGAACGGACCCATCTGATCGTTGTGGAACGCGCGCGAGGTGAGCGTCAGGCGCGCCGCCTGCTGCTGCGCCGCCTTCACGATCGCCGGGTGACAGTGGCCCTGGTTCACCGCGGAGTAGGCGCTCAGGCAGTCCAGGTACTTCTTGCCGTCGACGTCCCACACCCATGCGCCCTCGCCGCGCTCGAGGACCACGGGCAGCGGCTTGTAGTTGTTGGCGCTGTACTTCACGACCTCGGAGAGGTACTGCGCGGACCGGCTCATCGGACCTCAGGACGGGGGAAGGATCTTGAACATGCCGGTCCCGCAGTCGGGGCACGTGCCCTTCAGCGCCGGCCGGCCATTGGCCATCTTCACCTGCTTCACGTTCACCATGACCTTCTTCGCCTTGCACTTCACGCAGTAGCCCTCGTTCGCGGCCATCGGGCTGCCCTTCTTGGCGGCCTTCGCGGCAGGCTTGGCTGCTTTCTTCGGCATGGCTGTGCTCTCCACGATGGGAATGAGGTGGTCAGTTGCCGTGGCGGAATATACCCGGCGCCGGGCCGTTTTGTAGCAGGAATGATGCCGGAACTACCGCGCCGCTCCGCCACCGTTTATAATACGACTACTTCCCTCAAGATACGAGTCACGCACGATGTTCGTCGCACGGGCTCTCCTGACCGGCTTCGCCGCCCTGGCCACCACGGCCGCCGTCTCGGCTTCGACCTCCCGGGGAGCGCCGAAGCGGGTGGACGTGGTCGTCGAAGGGCATTTCGGGCACTTCGCGCCGACCGAGATCCGGGCCGCGTACGGCGACACCATCCACGTCACGCTGAAGGCGATGGACAGCGCCCACGGGTTCCGCGTCGAAGGCGAGAGCTTCGACGTCACGTCGTACCCCGGCATGCCGGCGGAGGTCAGCTTCGTGGCCGACTGGGTGGGCGGCCGCGAGTGGTACTGCACCTTCGACTGCGGCCCCCAACACGGGACGATGAGCGGGATGGTGGTGGTGGAAAGACGATAAGACGGGTGTGAGGGTGTAGGGTGTAGAAGTGCAAAGGCGCCGCCCGATTCGGAGGCGCCTTTCTCATACCCTACACCCTCACACCCTACACCCTCTCCTTCAGCCACTCCCCCATCGGCCCCAGCACGTACTCCACCCACCCGCCCTTGTGGTCCCGGGCCTCCTTCGGCGTCGGGAGCAGGGAGTGGATGACCTCGACGCGGGTTCCGCGCGGCGCGCGGGAGAGGCGCCACTCCACGAGCGAGTCGTCGAAGCCGCGCTTCCACTCGTCCACGCGCCACGTGTGGGCGAACCGCGACGGCGGGCGATACACGACCACGCGTCCGGTCGCCCACCCATCGAACATCGCGAAGCGGCCGCCCGGTTTCGTCCCGATCCGGGCCGACTGCCCCGACCACGCGGCGATCTGCCGCGCGTCGGTCAACGCCCGGAACACGGCGGCGGGGGGCGCGGGCAGGACCCGCGTGAGGCGGATGGTCGTCATTCCGCGAGCTTCCGCAGGTGCGCCGGCTTGAGCTGGTAGAGCAGGGTGCCCTGGCCCTCCTCGGCGGGCCCCTCGAACTCGATGCCGACGACGCCGCTCTTCTTGACGGCGATGTTGAGCCGGCCGTCGCGGGTGACCAGCGCTCCGGCGAGGTTCGACAGGTCCGGCTCGTGGCCGACCAGCGCCACCGTCGCGCCGGGCGGGAACTTCGCCAGCAGCTTCACCACGGCGCCGGCCCCGTACGCGTGGCCCAGCTCGTCGGCGACCTGCGGCGGCTCGGGCCAGCGGTAGCCCTTGGCCAGGATGTCGGCGGTCTCGCGCGCCCGCAGCAGCGGGCTGGTGACGAGGAAGTCGAACTTGATCCCCATCTTCTTCATCGAGCGGGTCGCCGCCCGCTGCTCCGCGCGCCCTTCGGCCGTCAGCGGCCGCTGGTCGTCGTCGGGCCAGGTGTTGGCGTCCCGGTTCTCCGCCTTCGCGTGGCGGACGAGGATCACTTCCATGGCGGATATGTTGCAGCCGGAAGGGCGCCCTGTCGAGGACGCCCGCGCTAGACGATGACGCCGCCGCCCAGGACCCGGTCCCCGTCGTACAGCACCCCGCTCTGGCCGGGCGCCGAGGCGCGGACGGGGGCGAGGAGCTCGAGCCGGACGCTTCCGGCCTCGGCCGACGCCACCGTGGCCGGGACCGGGGCGGCGCGGTGCCGCACCTGGACCTCGCAGCGCGCACCGGCGACGAGCGGCGCCCCGAGCCAGTTGACGCTCTCGAGCGCGACCGACCAGCCGTCGAGGTCCGCCGCGGTCCCGACGACCACCTCGCGAGTCTCGGGCCGGATGGCCGTGACGTAGAGCGGCGCCCCCGATCCCGCGGGCAGGCCGCGCCGCTGCCCGACGGTGTACCGCGCGAAGCCCGCGTGCTCGCCGAGCCGCGTGCCGTCCGCGGTCACGATCGGCCCCGGCTGCAGTGCGGGGGCGTCGGCCGGCAGCCGGCGCTCGAGCACCGCCATGTAGTCGCCGTCCGGGACGAAGCAGATCTCCTGGCTCTCGGGCTTCTCGGCCGTGCCGAGGCCGTGGCGGCGGGCCACGTCCCGCGTCTCGGGCTTGGTCAGGTCGCCGACCGGCGTGAGCATGCGCGGCACCACCTCGCCCCGGATGCCCCACAGGAAGTAGGACTGGTCCTTGGCGCGGTCCCGGCCCCGGAACAGCGCGCCGTCCACGGCGCGCGCGTAGTGCCCCGTCGCGACGGCGTCGCAGCCCATCGCGTCGGCGTGCGCCACGAGGTCGGAGAACTTGGTGAACGAGTTGCACCGCACGCAGGGGATGGGCGTGCGCCCGCGCGCGTACTCGCGCACGAAGTCCTCGATCACGTCGTGCCCGAACCGGTCCTCGAGGTTGAGCAGGTAGTGCGGGATGCCGAGCCGGTCGGCGACGGCGCGGGCGTCCTGGATCGAGTCGAGCGAGCAGCACGGCCGGTCGGGCAGGGCGCCGTCGCCGTAGCAGAACAGCTTCATCGTCGCGCCGACGACGTCGTAGCCCCGCTCGACGAGGAGCGCGGCGGCGACGGAGGAATCCACGCCACCGGACATGGCGACGAGGACCTTGGTCATGGGGCCGACACCACCCGATGAGCGAATGGGTGTAGGGTGTGAGGGTGTAGGGTGTGGGTCATGCCCGGCTCAGCACCCGCCGCAGCTTCCGGACCTTGGCGACGACGCTCGCGTACGTGTCGGCCACGCGCGGGATCTGGTCGGGCGACGACAGCGCGCCGAAGCTGAACCGCACGCCCGCCGCGGCCAGGTCGGCGGGCACGTCCATCGCGAGCAGCACGTGCGACGGCTCGACGGACCCGGTGGTGCACGCCGAGCCGGAGGCGGCGGCCACGCCCGCGAGGTCGAGGTGCATCAGCAGCGACTCGGAGTCGGTCCCGGGCGCGCTCACGTTGAGGATGTTCGGCGCGCGGGGAGCTGCGGCGCCGTGCACGACGGCGTCGGGCACGCGCTCGAGGATGGCGCGCTCCAGCGCGTCGCGCATCGCGCCCCAGGCGGCCGCGTGCCCGGCCAGCTCGGCCGCCGCCAGCTCGGCCGCCCGCCCGAAGCCCACGATGCCCGGCACGTTCTCGGTGCCGGGCCGGAACCCCCGCTGCTGCGAGCCGCCGCGCTGCAGGGCCGCGAAGCGCGACGTGTCCTTCACCAGCAGCGCGCCGACGCCTTTGGGGCCGCCGATCTTGTGGGCCGACAGCGACACCGCCGTCCACGGCAGGTCCGTGAGGCTCACCGGGACCTTGCCGAGCGCCTGTACGGCGTCGGTATGGAAGGCGACGCCGGCGGCGGCGCAGCGCTCGGCGATCGCAGGCACCGGCTGGAGCGTGCCGACCTCGTTGTTCACCCACATCACCGACACGAGGGCCGGCGCGCCCGCGGCGCCGCGGCTCTCGAGCACGCGGCCGAGCGCGGCGAGGTCCACGGTCCCGTTCCGGTCCACGGGCAGGAACGTGGCGAAGACGCCGCGCCGCTCGGCCTCGTGCACCGCCGCGGTGACCGCGTGATGCTCGGTCGGGCTGGTGACGACGTGCACCACGGCGTCGCCCGCGCGCGCTCCGGGCTTGTCGGACGCGGCCTGCACCGCGCCGAGCACGGCCAGGTTGTCGGCCTCGGTCCCGCCGGAGGTGAAGAACACCTGCCCCGGGTCGGCCCCGACCGACGCTGCCACCTGCTCCCTCGCGCGCTCGACGGCCGCCCGGGCCGTGCGCCCCACGGCATGTGCGGAGGAGGGATTGCCGAAGGCATCCTCGCCCAGGAAGGGGAGCATGGCTTCGCGCACCTCCGGGCGGACGGGGGTGGTGGCGGCGTGGTCGAGGTATATCCGAGCGGGCATGAGGCAAAAGCTAAAGTGAGACGTGAGAGGTGAAAAGTGAGAGGTTCAAGTGAGAGGTCAGAGGTCCAAAGGCGTGAGAAGGGGTATCGGGGCGTGGGAAGGATGTCGCGGCGCGACTCCGGGGCTGCACATTGCCCTGGTGGCCGGGGACCTGGCGGACCTGATCGTGTGGCGCGAGGCGGCGGTGCTGGCTCATGACACCATCGCCGCTGCGCGACGCATGCACGGCGTCGGCTCGGTCGGCGCCGCCGATCAGCTCGCGAGGGCGGCGGAGTCGATTCCCGCGAACATCGCGGAAGCCTACGGACGGGGCTTCGGCAGGGACGGCACTCGGTTCCTCCGGGTCGCCCGCGGCTCCGCGACCGAACTCGAAAGCCATCTCTGGCTGGCGGAGCGGACCGGCCGCGTCCCTGGAGCGTTGGCTGCGCAGCTGCTGGGGAGGACGCAGCGCGTGCGCGCGCTGTTGCGGGGGCTGATGAAGGCCACGGCCGCGCGCGCACCGCGTGGCTAGTCCCCTCTCACGGCCTTTGCCTCTCACGTCTCACTGGAACGTCTCACCTCTCACCCCTCACCTCTCACATCGACTGCACTGTCATCTCCACCACATCCCCCACCTCCACCGTCTCGTGGGTGAAGAATGGCTCGCCGTACCGCGCCCGGATCAGCGAGCCGTAGTGGGCGCACTGGGTCTCGATCAGCGCGTACAGCGGCTGGCCGGTGGGGAAGATCTCGCCGGCCGAGGCGGCGCCGTCGAACTGCGACTTGAAGCAGTGGATGGCGCGCATCTTGGCCGCGAAGCTGCTCGAGATGTCCACGACGAACGTGGGCTTCACCGGGTCCTCGCGGTAGGCGAGGGCGTAGAGGATCTTGTGCGGCCGCCACGCCCGCCCCGGCGCGTCGTAGCGCGCGAGGCCGGCGAGGTAGCACGCGTCGCGCCCGAGCTCCGAGGCGACCCGGTGGTCCGGGTGCCGGCCGACCGGGAAGGGGAGGATGACGGTGCGCGGGCGGAAGCGGCGGATCCAGGCCACCACCTCCTGGCGCGCGTCGTCGCTGTTGTGGAGGTGGGCGTCGCGGAGCCCGGCGTTCTCGCGGACGTGCACGCCGAGGGCGCGGGCGGCGCGCGCGGCCTCCCGGAGGCGGGTCGCCGCCGAGCCGCTGGTGCCGGTCTCGCCGGCCACGAGGTCGAGGATCCCGGCACGGTGGCCCTGCCGCACCGCCCTGGCCAGGGTGCCGCCGCAGGTTAACTCGGCATCATCGGGATGCGCGGCGATCGCGAGGAGGTCGAGCTTCATTGCGGGGCCCCGGTGAGGAGTGAGGGGTGAGCCGTGAGACGTTAACGTGAGAGGTGAGAGGGCGAAAGGCGTGAGAGGGGGTGAGAAGCAGAAGCGTGAGAGGGTAACCTCTCACGCTTCTCGCCGTCTCACGTCTCACTTGAACCTCTCACGCCTCACTCCTCACCCCTTACGCTTCACGCGCCATCGCTCACCCTTCATTCGTACCGGAGCGCTTCGACAGGATCCATCCGCGCCGCCCGCTGCGCCGGCACGATGCCGAACACGATGCCGGTGAAGACCGACGCGCCGAGCGCGGCCACGATCGCCAGCGGCGGCACCTTGGCCGGGATGGGGGTGAGGTGCGACACGGCGTAGGTGAGGGCACCGCCCATCAGCATGCCGACGGCACCGCCGATGAGCGTGAGCGTGGCCGCCTCCACGAGGAACTGCCACAGGATCTCGCCCTGGGTCGCGCCGAGCGCCTTGCGGACGCCGATCTCCCGGGTGCGCTCCGTGACGCTGATCATCATCACCGCCACGACCCCGACGCCGCCGACCATGAGGCCGACGCCCGACAGCGCGATCATCACGATGAAGAACACGCCGGTGAGCTTGCCCCACACGTCCAGGATCTTGTCCTGCGTCACGAGCGAGAACGTGTTGTCCTGGCCGGGCCGCAGGCCGCGCGAGCGCCGCAGCGCGGCCGTGACGTCGTCCATCGCCTCGTCCACGGTGGCGTCGTCGGTCGGCAGCACGGCCATGCTCGCCCAGCCCCAGCGCACGCCCATCTCGCGGTGGAACGTCACCCACGGCATGATGAGGATGTAGTCGTTGCCCCCCCCGAACAGGTTCGGCGGCGGCTCGTACACCCCGATGACCTTGTACTCCTGGCCGCGGATCTTGACCGTCTTGCCCACCGGGTCGAGCTGGCTGAACATCCGCACCGCGAGCTTGCTGTTGATCACCGCCACGCGGTCGCCGGCCGCCTCCTCGATGTTCGTGTAGGAGCGGCCCTCGACGACGTCGCCGCCGGCCACCTGCGGCCAGCCGGCGCCGCGGCCGCCGACGAACACCTGGTCCTCCGTCTGGGCGCCGACCTGCACCGTCGAGTTCTGGGCGTCCTCGGACATGATGACGCCCTGGATCGAGGGCACGTGGGCCACCAGCCGCGACTCCTCCTCGCTGATGGGCGGGTTGTGGCGCCACGGCGCGTTGCGGTCGTCGCCGATCTGGATGCCGCCGGACCAGTAGCGCACGATGAAGAACGTCTTGGGGCCGACCGACTCGATCGCCTGCTCGAAGCTCGAATTGATGCCCTTCACGGCGGCGGACATCCCCATCACCACCATCACGCCGATCGCCACGCCGACGATCGTCAGGGCCGCGCGCGTCTTGCTGGTCCGCAGCGAGTCGAGCGCGATGCCGATGCCCTCGGCCAGGGTGGTGAGGACGGAGGTGCTCCGCGACGCGGTCATTCGAACCTCAGGGCGACCACGGGATCGAGCTTGGCGGCGCGGCTCGCGGGGTAGACGCCCGAGACGATGCCCACCAGCACCCCCAGCACCACGCCCACCGCGATCCAGCCCGGCGCCACGCCCATCGGCAGCGGCGAGACCGCCTGGACCAGCCGGGCGAGCAGCAGCCCCGCCACGATGCCCAGCACCGCGCCGGTGGTGGACAGGGTCGCCGCCTCGACCAGGAACTGCGCCATGATGTCCCGGCGCCGCGCCCCGAGGGACTTGCGGATCCCGATCTCGCGGGTGCGCTCGGCCACCGCCATCAGCATGATGTTCATCAGCACGATGCCGCCCACGATCAGCGAGATGCCGACCAGCATCGGCAGGGCCGTGTACAGCACGTTCGAGATCTTGGCCCAGAAGCTCAGCACGTCCTCCTGGGTGTCGAGGTGGAAGTCGTCGTCGTCCTCGGGTCGCAGGTGGTGCCGGCTGCGCATCAGGCCCTCGACCCGGTCCATCGCGTCCTGCATCCCCGCGGGGCTCGACGCCTTGACGATGATGCCGTCCACCACCTTGTGGGGGTTGACGACCTTCTTCATCTCCGACGTGTAGGGCGCGATCGCGAACCGGTCGAGCGAGATCCCGAACACGTTGCCCTGCTTCTCGATGACCCCGACGACCGTGTAGGGGAAGCCGGCGATGCGGATGCTCCGGCCGACCGGGTCCTCGCCGGTGAAGAAGCTGTCGGCGACGTCCTTCCCGATCACCACCACGTTGGCCGCGTGGCTGATCTCCTGGGGCGTGAACAGCCGCCCCTCGGCGATCCGGTAGTCGCGGATCCGGAACAGGTCCTCCGAGACCCCGGAGACCTGGATGTAGGACGAGTGCTTGGTGCCGACGACGCCCTCCGCCTGGTTGCCGCTCTCGATGGCCACCAGGTACTCGGACGGCAGGGCGGCGCGGATGGCGTGGAAGTCGTCCTCGTAGATCTCCGGCCGGCGCCACCACGCGCGCCGCTGCGCCTGGGAGACGGGCCCCGCGTGGAAGCCGGGCCGCCGGCTGACGGTGAAGGTGTTGATCCCGAAGATCTTGGCGGCGAAGTCCTCCTGCACGTACTTGTCCATCCCCTTCACGATGGACACCACGGCGATGAGGAACATCACGCCGATGAAGGCGCCGACCAGCGAGAAGAAGCTCTTCAGCTTCTGCGCGCGGATCATGCCCAGCGCGAGGACCACCGCCTCGTAGATCGGCATCGGGCGCTAGGCGGCCTTGAGCCGGTCGCTGGATACCATGCCGTCGTGCAGCGTCACCACCCGCGCCGCGTGCCGCGCGATGTCGGCCTCGTGGGTCACCATCACGATGGTCTGGCCGCGGGTGCGGTGCAGCTCCTCGAGGATCTTCATGATCTCCTCGCTGGTGGTCGAGTCGAGGTTGCCCGTCGGCTCGTCCGCGAGGATGATGCTCGGCTCGGTGACCAGGGCGCGCGCGATCGCCACCCGCTGGCGCTGGCCGCCCGACAGCTCGGCCGGCTTGTGCTCCATCCGGTCGCCCAGGCCCACCGAGCCGAGCGCCTGCTCGGCCCGCTGGCGCCGCTCCCGCGCCGGCAGGCCGGCGTACACCAGGGGCAGCTCCACGTTGTGCAGCGCCGAGGCGCGCGGCAGCAGGTTGAACGTCTGGAACACGAACCCGATCTGGCGGTTCCGGACCCGCGCCAGCTCGTCGTCGCTCATCCGCGACACCTCAGTGCCCGCCAGCCAGTACTGGCCGGAGGTCGGCGTGTCGAGGCAGCCGATCAGGTTCATCAGCGTGGACTTGCCGGAGCCCGACGGCCCCATGATCGCCACGTACTCGTTCGGCTGGATCTCGAGGTCCACGCCCCGTAGGGCGCGCACCGTCTCGCCGCCCATCGGGTAGTCGCGCGTCAGTGCGACGGTCCGGATGACGGGCTCGCTCACGGCCGCGCCGCCCCGCCGGACCGGCCGGCGGCCTGCCCCTTCACCCGGGCGCCGTCCCGCAGGTCCTTGATGGCCTGGTAGGTGCCGGCGACGATCGTCTCGCCGTCCTTGAGCCCGCTCAGCAGCTCGAAGTACTCCTCGCCCGCGACCCCCACGCGCACCGGCGTGAAGTGCGCGATGTGGGTGACCGAGTCCACCACGAACACGCCCTCGACCTCCTTGTTGCGGTGCGCCTGGGAGGTGTCGGTCACCGTCTGGTAGCGGGGCGCGTTCTGCGCCACTGCCGTCCCGCTGGCCGGCCTGGGCTTGGTGGTGTCGGTCGGCGTCGGCTGCCGCACCGTCAGCGCGATGATCGGCACCGACAGCGCCTGCTTGCGCGTGTCGGTGATGATCCGCGCCGTGGCCGAGAGGTCGGGCCGGAGGTTCCGGGGCGGGCGGTCCAGCGTCACCCGCACCTCGAAGTCCACGGCCTGCTGGGCCGTGACCAGCCCGCTGGTCGAGGTGCTCGCGCCCGTGACCGAGGAGTTCGCGATCTTGGTCACGTGCCCCGTGAACGACGTGTCGGGGAACGCGTCGATCGAGACTTCGGCCGAGTCGCCGAGCTTGATCCGCACCACGTCCGTCTCGTCCACGTTCACCCGGGCCTCGATCACCGACATGTCGGAGACCGTCATCAGCAGGCCGGTCTCGCGGGAGAAGGTGCCGGGCACCGCGACCTCGCCCTGCTTGACGGCCAGGCGCGTCACCTGGCCGGAGAGCGGCGAGATGATGGTGGTCTTGCTGAGCTGGTCCCGGTAGTTGCGCAGGTTCGCGACCGCCTGGTCCACCGACCGCTGCGCCGCGTCGAGGTTCGCCGCCGCCACCTCCTGCGCGGTCTGCAGCTGCTCCACCGACTCCTGGGAGATGAGCTGCGCGTTGCTCGCCCGCACGTCGCGCGCCCGGCTGTAGGCGCGCTGCGCCTGGTCGAGGTTGGCCTGCGCCTGGGTGACGTTGGCCCGCGCCGACGCGACCCCGGCCTGCGCCTGCTCGACCGCCGCGGCGTAGGTCGCGGTGTCGAGCTTCACCAGGACCTGCCCGCGCTGCACGAAGTTGCCTTCCTGCAGCGGCAGGTAGACGATGCGGCCCATGATGTCGGAGAGGATGTCCACCGACTGCTCGGGCTCGATCTTGCCGCTCGCCGTGACGATCGAGACCAGGTCGCGGCGGGCGACCTTCTCGAGCTTCACCTCCACCGCGGGCTGGCGCCGCTTGGACACGCCGAGGGACACGAAGCCCGCCAGCACGATGACGCCGGCGGCGATGAGAAGAACCTTCCCGCGCTTGCTCATGGATGCCTGTCCGATCCCCTAGCGAAGAGGCTGCCCGACCGCCTGCTCGAGCGCGGCGATCGCCTTGTGATAGTCGTACACGGCGTTGATGTAGGTGACGCCCGCCTGCTCCGCGGCCACCTGCGCGTCGTTCAGCTCGATGATCGAGCCCGAGCCCACCCGGTAGCGCTCGGTGGCGAGCGACAGCGCGTCCTCCGCCGCCGTCCGGTTGTTGGCCTGCACCGCGATGGTGCGGTAGGCCGTCATCAGCGCCAGGTAGGCGCCGACGACGCTGGAGCGCACCTGCAGCTCCTGCGCCCGCACCGTCTGGCGTGCCTGCTCGTCCGCCAGGTTGGCCTGCCCGATCTGGACGTTGCGGCTGAAGCCGTCGTAGATCGGCAGCGTCAGCTGCAGCGAGACCTGCCACGGGCTGCTCTGCGAGTAGCTGGTGTCCGGGATCGCCCGCGCGGCACCGCCCAGCGACGAGGTGTAGGCGCCCAGCCGCGTCCACTGCTTGCCGGTGCTCGCGCTCGCCGCCAGGCTGGGCAGGTACTGCGAGTAGGCCCCGCGCACGCTCCAGCGCGTCGCCCGCTGGCGCGCCTGGTTGGCGAGCAGGATCGGATTCGCCCGCAGCGCGAGCGCGACCAGCGAATCCGGGTCGAACGACGGCTCGACCACCGGGAAGGAGTCGGTCGGCTCCACCCGCGGCGGCACCGGTGCGGGCACGCCCATGTCCTGGAACAGCGTCAGCACCTGCACGTCCACGTTCTGGCGCGCCTGCAGGAGCGCGACGTCGGCGTTGCCCTTGGTGACCTGCGCCTGCCGCACGTCGATCATGGTGTTCTGGCCGACGTTGTAGCGGGCCTGGGCGAGGTTCAGCAGCTCCTGCGCCCGGGTCACCACGTGCTCGGCGAGGTCGGCCTGCGCCCGCGCCTCGAGCAGGGTGATGTAGTCCCGGCGCACGTTGGTCTGCAGCACGTTGTAGGCGCTCGCGGCATCCTGGTCGGCAGCCCGCAGCTGGGCGGCCGCGTAGCCGCGGTTCGAGAAGCTCGTGCCCGACAGCTGGTAGTTCAGGCCGACGCCGGCGCTGGTCTGGTTGATGGTGGGCGTCGAGCCGACCTGCAGCCCCTGGATGTTCTGCCCCGCGGCGGCCGCGCGGTACGAGTAGCCGCCCTGCACGCCGAGCGTCGGCGTGAACAGGCTGGCGGTGGCGTTGGTCAGCGCCCACGCCGCCGGCGAGTGCTCGGCCAGCGCCTTCAGGTAGTCCGGGTTGTTCTGCCGGGCGACGTCCAGAGCATCCGCCAGCGACAGCTTCCGCACCGGCGGCGCCTGGGCGTACCCGATCGCCGCCACCATCGTCAGAACCACCAGCCATCCCACGATCAGTCGAACCCGCATGTTCGCCCCTGGATTAGTCTTATCGCTGCGTGCCATACGTCACGGCGGCGGCGTGAGTTTCACCGTCCGTCCGCGGCGGCCGCACAGGCTACGGGGCAACCTAGACCGATGTTGACCGTGGTCAAGTATCGAACCACGGCATCCCGGGCCGATTTGTCGTATTGCAGGTCTACCGGGGTGGCAGGCTCAGGCGGGTCGCGGCGATGGACCTGGCGGGGTTGGCGACCTTGAGGAGGCTGCCCGCAGGCGAGAACCAGAATTCGCGCGTCGGGCCGCCGGCGAGCGTCAGCACGAAGTGCCGGGCGATCGTCGGGTGCCCGCCGACGATCACCGTGTCGTCGCCGGCGCCGCGCACCTCGCCGGCGATCACGCTCGTCTCGCGGGGCCGCAGCAGGCTCACCGCCCGCGGGGCGTCGCCGTCGGGTCGCGGCACGAAGTAGAACTGGTCGAACCCGTCGTCGTCGAGCACCACGGCGCCCGCCGGCACCGGGAACTCGCGGACGACTTCGCCCGCGGCGGTCACGACCCGGACCGCGAACCGGCCGCGGCCGGCCTGGCTGCTGAGGCGCTCGGCGAGCCGGCCGCCCACCGACACGTCCACCTGGTAGGAGACCGGGACGTGGTCGTTGGTCAGCTCGAGCGCCGCCCGCACCTCGCGGCCCTGGTAGTGGTCGGTCGCCACGGCGAGCACGCCGGGCCGGCCCTGCCGCCCCGGCGTCGCGCGGATCGCGAACTCCTCGCGGCCGATCTCGACGCCCTCGCGGGTGATCAGGAAGATCCCCTGGTCCAGGACCTCCTGCGCCCTGGCGCGCGCCGGTGCGAGCGCGGCGGCGAGCGCCGCTGAGGCCGCCAGGGCGAGGCGCGCCCTCACGGTGCCACCTCGGCCGCCGGCGCCCGGCCGAGCACGCGCTCGGTGATGCGGCCCCTGATGAACTCGTAGATCGCCCGGCCCCGCTCGGCGCTGGCGCGCGTGGGCGCGCCGACGCTGCCCTGGGAGGCCGCGGGCAGGTAGATCATGGTTCCCCGGCGGTAGCGCCGGCGCTCCGTCTCCGGCAAGATTGTGTCGCGGGCGAGGTCCATCCGCACCAGCTGCGGGGCGAGGTAGAGCATGAGCGAGGTGTCGATCTCTCCACCGTGGATCGGCCCTTCGGCGGTCTCGGCCACGGCCGCCAGGTCGATGGCGAAGACGTCCACGACGCGGACGCGCGCGCGGTCCGTCACCACGGTCGAGAGCGCCTCCTGGTGGGGCGCGTGGCCGTGCGCGGTCAGCACCAGGAATTCCTCGACGCCGGTGCGCTCCCAGTCCTGCAGCAGGTCGTTGAGCCAGCGGCGCAGCGTCTTGCGCCGCACCGAGGCGCTGCCGGCGACCATCTCGCGCGCGACGGCGTTCACGCCGTACCCGATCGTCGGGGCGCGCACGATCCGGAACTCCGCCGACAGGTCGTCGGCGAGCCGCTCGACGATCACCGTGTCGCTGCCGAACGGCAGGTGCGGACCGTGCGGCTCGCAGGTGCCCGCCGGCACGATGAGCCGCGGGTTCGCCGCGATGGCCAGCGCCACCTCGTCGGGCGTCATCTCCTTGAGGCGGAGCGGGGTGCTCATCTGAAGCGGCCGCGCGCGGTGTGGCTCGGTGCCGTGGCGGCCGCCGCCGCGCTGGGGGCCGAGTGGACGCGCGCCCCGAGCTGGGTGCTCGCCGCCGGCCTGGGCGTGCTGGCGGCGGTCGCGCTGGCCGCGGCGTGGCTCGAGCCGCCCGACGCGCGGGGCCGCGGCGTGCGGACCGCGGCCGCGGTGCTCGCCGCCGTGCTCGCCACGGTGGCCGTCGCCTCGGTGTGGCAGCTGGCGCGGCTCCGCGAACACTGGCCGCCGATGCGCGAGGACACGGTCACGCGGGCGTCGTCGCAGCTCCAGCGCGATCTCGCCTCCGCGTCCGGCGCAGCGCGGAGCCTGGCCGACCGCGCGTCCGCGCTGGTCGGCCTCACCGGCGCGCCCGCGTTCCAGCGGCTGCAGGGGCTGGTCCGGGAGCGGGAGCCGTCGCGCGGCGTCGCCCTGTTCGACGCCCAGGGCCGTCCCACCGCGTGGGCGGGGACGCTGCGCATCCCGCTCAGCCCCGCCGGACCCGAGCTCTCGACGGTCACGACACCATTCTACCTGTGGCTCGTGGCGCGACGCCAGGCGCACGGCGGCACGGCGGTCGCGGCGGTCCTGCTCGCCCGCGCCTCGTACGCGCCCACGGCGGGCGTCGCGCTCACCGACCGGTTCGCCGAGCGCACCGGCGTCGGCCTGCACTTCTACCCGCCGGGCGGCGCGCCGTCGGACTCGGACGTGTTCGACTACGTGCTGCCGAGGGCGGCCGGCGGCGACACGCTGTTCTCGGTGCAACCCGTGCCTCCCGAGCAGGACGCCGCCCTGGCGGACGCGCTCGCCGGGGCCCGCCGCACCGTGCTGTGGATC
>DASPSV010000016.1:0-13010 GCA_035623755.1 Gemmatimonadales bacterium | reverse complement strand
ACCGACGGATCGGCGAGCCACTCCTCCTTCAGCGTCTCCGCGCGGGCGATCGCCTCGGGGGAGTGCTCGAGGCGGTCGATGAAGCCGCGCAGGGCGGTGTCGAAGGTGGCGCGCAGCGGATGGTGCGGGTCGGCGCCGATGCCCCGCAGCATGCGCTCGATGGCCGTCACGATCCGCTGGTAGAGCATGTCGTCCACGACCCCCGGCACCCACCAGGGGCTCTCGGCCTTCACCTGCTCGCGGATCAGCTCGCGGTTGTCGTGCACCGCCTGCGCCGCGAGCCGCACCGCCTCGTCCAGCAGCTCCTGGTGGCGGTTGCCGGCCACCACCAGCGACAGCGTCTTGCCGAGCGCGGGCGCGACCCGCGTGGCCCGGAGCTGGGCGATGAGCCCCTGCTGGACCAGCGTCCGCATCTCCTCGTCGGGCAGGGCGTCCAGGGTCCGCGCGACGCCGCTCGCGACCTGCTGCGCGATGCGCCGGGCGTTGTCCACCTGGCTCAGCCACCGCGCCGCCCGCTCGGCCGGCCGCACCTCGCGGAGCTTGGCGGCGATCACGTCGCGGGTGAGGAAATGGCTCTGGACGAAGTTGCCGAGCACGCGGCCGATCCGCTCCTTGCGGGTGGCGACGATGGCCGTGTGCGGGATGGGGATGCCGAGCGGATGGCGGAACAGCGCCGTGACGGCGAACCAGTCCGCGAGCCCGCCCACCAACGACGCCTCGGCGGTCGCGCGCACGAACCCGAGCCACGGGTACCGGCCCTCGAGGGTGCGCGCGGCGGCGAACACGGCGGCGGCGATGGCCAGGAGGGCCGTCGCGCGGCGCCGCATGGCGTCGAGCTGCTCCTGCCGGGCGGCGTCGTCGGGCCGCGACCAGAGCGACGCGGGCGTGGTCATCGCGCCCCAAGATAACGCGCCGCCGGCGGCGCGGCCCGCGGGCACCGGCGGCTCAGCCGAACTGCACCGACCGTTTGGTCAGCGAGCCGAAGTTGTAGCCGGTGATCGGGAAGGTCACCGCGCCCGGCTCCTCCATCGCGCTGCCGGCCGCGGCGATCACCGGCACGAAGTGCTCGTGCGTCGGCAGCGCCATCCGCACACCCGGGGCGCGGCCGCGGTAGTCGAGCAGGCTGTCCATGTCCTGCCGCGCCAGCACGTCGGCGGCCCAGGCGTCGAACTCCGCCGCCCACGCGGGGGTCACGGCGTCGGACGACCAGTCCATCGCGCGCAGGTTGTGGGTGAGGAACCCGCTGCCCACGATGAGCACGCCCTCGCGCCGGAGCGGCGCCAGCGCCCGGCCCAGCTCGAACAGGGTCGTGGGGTCCAGGTTCGGCAGCGACACCTGCAGCACCGGCACGTCGGCCGAGGGATACATCGCCAGCAGCGGGACGTACGCGCCGTGGTCGAGGCCGCGGTCGGACTCGATCACCGGCTGCGTCCGCCCCAGCAGCTCCATGAGCCGCCGCGCGAGGTCGGGCGCCGCCGGCGCGGGGTACTGCACGCGGTAGTACTTCTCCGGGAAGCCGTAGAAGTCGTAGACCAGGGGCACCGGGCGCGTCGCGCCCAGGGTGATGGGCTTCTGCTCCCAGTGGGCCGACAGCATCAGCACCGCCCGGGGGCGGGGCAGCGACCCGGCCCACCGCCGCAGGTCGGCCACCCAGGCCTCGTCGTCGAGGAGGAACGGCGAGCCGTGGGCGAGGAAAATGGCCGGCACTCGGGGGTCGGGCATGGGCGGCTCCTTCATTGTAGAAGAGAAGGATAACCATCCGATCAACGAGAGAATCAGTCGGAGATGCGGCGGGCCTTGCTGCGCCGCGGTTCCCGGGGATATTTCTGCGACTTCGCGGGGTCGGCGCCCGCGCGCCTCGCAGGCAGCCTGCAGGCGCGGAGAACGGGCCGAGGTGACGGGAGACGGATGACCCATCCGGGGACGAGCGAGCAGGAATCCCGCTGGACGGTGGAGGTGCTGCGCCGGGCCGGCGCGGCCCTCAACGGCCGGATGGTCGGCGTGTGGGTCGTGGAGGATTCAGGCACGCTCCGCCCGCTCGCCAGCAACGGCACCGAGGCGCAGGCCTGGGAAGTGACGCCGGACGTGAAGGTCGCCGTGACGCACCTGGCGATGCCGGCGCCGCCGGGCAGCCGGTGGGTCGCCGGCCGCCTGGCCGACGACCAGTGGTGCGTGGCGCCGGTGCGCGACAGCGTCCCGGATCCGCCGCCGGTCGAGCGCGAGCGGCGGAGCCGCGAGCGCCTGGCGCTGGAGCTGGCGGGGCTGTGCCTGGGCCTCAGCGCCCGCGTCCTGGGCGAGGGAATGCCGGCGGACCTGGACCTGTTCGAGCGCTTCATGGAGCAGCTCGGCAGCTTCGCCCAGGACATCGGGGGCCCGCTGGCGGTGGCGCGCACGGCGGTGGTGCGGAGCGGCGCCGTGCTCGCCGAGGCCGTGCCGACGGACGAGGCGGGTCGGGCGCGGCTGATCGAGGACCTGCGGGCGGCCGGCCGCGCGCTCGAGCAGGCCGTCTCGCTGGTGCGCACGGTGCACGACCGCGCCCGGGCGGTGCTCGAGCACGGCGGAGAGTTCGACGTCGTGCAGGTGGTGTGGTCGTGCGTGGACGCGGAGCGGCCGCAGGCCGCGCTGCGCGGCGCTTCGATCGAGCTCAAGACCCTCGCCTACGTGGTGTCCGTGCCGGGGAGCGCCGACAGCCTGCGCATGGCGGTCGCGTCGATGCTCCGGCTCGCGGTCCGCGGGCTCCAGGGCCGCGTCGGCACGGTGACGGTTTCGCTCGAGAACGTGGGCCCGGTCGTGCGCCTGGTGGTGTCCGCGCCGGGGGCGGAGGTGGTGGACGGGCAGAGCGCGGTCGCCGACGCGCGCCGGGTGGTGGAGACCGGGTTCGGCGGCACGCTCACCGTCACGTCGGTCGCGGGCGAGGGGGCCACGCTCACCCTGTCGTTGCCGGCGCCCACCCACCGGTTCCGGGATCCGGCGCTGTGGTGGGAGCGCTGAACACGGATCTTGATGGTTTCTTGATGCCGCACCGGGGTTTCCTGACCCCGTCTTGACGCCTCTCGCAGTACCCTCCCCGCATGCTCGACCTCGTCTACATCGTCGTCACGCTCGCCTTCTTCGGCCTGATGATCGCCTACGTGTCCGGTTGCGAGCGCCTGGGCCGGGATGGCACGGGCGAGCAGGATCGGCCGTGAGCGCCGAAGCGCTGATCGGGGGCGTCGTGTCGTTGCTGCTCCTGGTCTACCTCGTCTACACGCTGCTCAAGCCCGAGAAGTTCTGAGCGGGCGCACGCCGAGCATTCCGGGGACGGCATGACTCCCAACGGCTGGCTCCAGATCCTGGTGTTCTGGGCCGCGGTGCTGCTGGTCACGAAGCCCATGGGGCTCTACATCCTCAGGGTGTACGACGGATCGCTGCGCTGGCTTGGTCCCGTCGAGCGGGCGATCTACCGCTGGTGCGGCGTCGATCCGGCGGAGGACCAGCACTGGACCCGCTACGCCGCGGGGCTGCTGGTCTTCAGCGCGGCGTCGATGCTCGCGACCTACGTGGCGCTGCGGCTGCAGGCGCACCTGCCGCTGAATCCGTTCCACCGCGTGGCGGTGACCGACCGCCAGGCCTTCGAGACCGCCGCCTCGTTCACCACCAACACGAACTGGCAGTCGTATTCCGGCGAGACGGTGATGAGCTACCTCTCGCAGATGATGCAGCTCGCCTTCCACAACTTCACCTCGGCGGCGAGCGGGATGGCGGCGGCCATGGCGCTGGCCCGAGGGCTCTCGCGACGGTCGGCAGGCCGGATCGGCAACGTCTGGACCGACCTGGTGCGGGGCACGCTGTACCTGTTCCTGCCGTTCTCGTTCGTGCTGGCGCTGCTGTTCGTGCAGCAGGGCGTGATCCAGAACGTCCATCCCTACGCCACGGCCACCACGCTCGAGGGTGCGAAGCAGGTGCTGGCGATGGGACCGGTGGCGAGCCAGGAGGCGATCAAGCAGCTCGGCACCAACGGGGGAGGGTTCTTCAACGCCAACGCGGCGCATCCGTTCGAGAACCCGACGCCGTGGACGAACTTCCTCTCGATGCTCGCGATCTTCCTGGTGCCCGCCGGGCTCACCTACACCTTCGGCCGGATGGTGAAGAACCCGCGGCACGGCTGGGCGCTGTGGGCGGCGATGTTCGTGCTGTTCGCGGCGGGCGTCGGGGCCGCGTACTGGGCCGAGGCGCGCGGCAACCCGATCCACGCCGCGCGCGGCGTGAACGTCGTGGCGTCGGCGACGAACCCCGGCGGCAACATGGAGGGCAAGGAGGTGCGTTTCGGCATCGCGAACTCCGCCCTCTACGCCACCGTGACCACCGACGCCTCGTGCGGCGCCGTCAACGCGATGCACGATTCGTTCACGCCGCTGGGCGGACTCGTCCCACTGGTGAACATCCAGCTCGGCGAGCTGATCTTCGGCGGCGTCGGGTCCGGCCTGTACGGGATGCTGGTGATGGCGGTGCTCACGGTGTTCATCGCGGGCCTGACGGTCGGCCGGACGCCGGAGTACCTGGGCAAGAAGATCCAGAGCCGCGAAGTACGGATGGCGATGCTGTACGTGCTCATCTTCCCGGCCGTCATCCTGGTCTTCACCGCCGTGTCCGCGGTGCTGCCGGCGGGACTCAAGGGACCGGGCAACGGCGGGCCGCACGGCCTGTCGGAGATCCTGTACGCGTTCACCTCGGTGACGGGCAACAACGGCAGCGCCTTCGCCGGCCTCACGGGGACGACCACCTACTACAACACGATGCTCGGCCTCGGCACGCTGTTCGGCCGGTTCGCGATGATGGTGCCGATGCTGGCCCTGGCCGGATTCCTGTCGGAGCGGAAGATCGTGCCGGCCTCCGCCGGGACCTTCCCGGTGTCCTCGCCGCTGTTCGTGGCACTGCTCGTCGGCGTCATCCTGATCGTCGGCGCGCTGACGTTCTTCCCGGCGCTGTCGCTCGGCCCCGTGGTGGAGCACCTGCTCATGGGTGCCGGGCGGCTGTTCTAAATGGCACCCGTCACGCGTCCGCTGTTCGATCCGCCCATCGTGCGCCGGGCCGTCCGGGACGCGTTCCGGAAGCTCGACCTCCGACACATGGTGCGGAACCCGGTCATGTTCGTGGTGTTGGTGGGGAGCGTGCTGACGACGCTCGTCCTGGCGCGCGACCTGATCGAGGGCCGCACCGCCATCGGCTTCACCCTGCAGATCGCGCTGTGGCTGTGGTTCACCGTGGTGTTCGCGAATTTTGCCGAGGCGATGGCCGAGGGGCGCGGGAAGGCGCAGGCCGATACGCTGCGCCGCTCGCGCAGTCAGACGCTGGCGAAGAAGCTGGACGACCCGCGCGAGCGGACCAGGACGCGGTCCGTGGGCGCGGCCGAGCTGCGGCGGGGCGACGTCGTCCTGTGCCAGCCCGGCGATCTGATCCCGGGCGACGGCGAGGTGATCGAGGGCGTGGCCTCGGTGGACGAGTCGGCCATCACCGGCGAGTCCGCTCCCGTGATCCGGGAGTCGGGCGGCGACCGCTCCGCCGTGACCGGCGGCACCCGGGTGCTGTCCGACTTCCTCGTGGTGCGGATCACGGCCAACCCCGGCGAGACGTTCCTCGACCGGATGATCGGTCTGGTGGAGGGCGCGAAGCGGCAGAAGACGCCCAACGAGATCGCGCTCATCATCCTGCTCAGCGGCCTCACGATCGTGTTCCTGCTCGCGGTGGTCACGCTGCAGCCGTTCGCGATCTACTCGGGCGGCGCGGTCTCCATCCCGATCCTGGTGGCGCTGCTGGTGTGCCTCATCCCGACGACCATCGGCGGGCTGCTCTCGGCCATCGGCATCGCCGGCATGGACCGGATGATCCAGCACAACGTGATCGCGATGAGCGGCCGCGCGGTGGAGGCGGCGGGCGACGTGGACACGCTGCTGCTGGACAAGACCGGCACCATCACGCTCGGCAACCGCCAGGCGGTGGCGTTCGTGCCCGCCGACGGCGTGCCGCCCCAGGCGCTGGCGGACGCGGCGCAGCTGGCCTCGCTGGCGGACGAGACGCCGGAGGGGCGCAGCATCGTGGTGCTGGCGAAGACCGGCTACGGGCTGCGGGAGCGCGACATCACGGGCCTGGGGGCGAGCTTCATCCCCTTCAGCGCCCAGACGCGGCTGAGCGGCGTGAACGTGGACGGGCGGCGGATCCGCAAGGGCGCGTCCGACGCCATCGAGGCGTTCGTGTCGGAGCAGGGCGGCACGACGCCGTCCGGGGTGCGGGCGGCCGTCGAGGCCATCGCGCGCGAGGGCGGCACGCCGCTGGTGGTCGCGGAGGGCGGCCGCACGCTGGGCGTGATCCACCTCAAGGACATCGTGAAGGGCGGCATCAAGGAGCGGTTCGCCGAGCTCCGGCGCATGGGCATCAAGACGGTGATGATCACCGGCGACAATCCTCTCACCGCGGCGGCGGTCGCCGCCGAGGCGGGGGTGGACGACTTCCTCGCCCAGGCGAAGCCCGAGGACAAGATGGCGCTGATCAAGCGCGAGCAGGCCGGCGGGCGGCTGGTGGCGATGACCGGCGACGGGACCAACGACGCACCCGCCCTCGCCCAGGCCGACGTGGCGGTGGCGATGAACTCCGGCACCCAGGCCGCCAAGGAAGCGGGCAACCTCATCGACCTCGACTCCAACCCCACCAAGCTCATCGAGGTGGTGGAGATCGGGAAACAGCTGCTGATCACGCGCGGCTCGCTGACCACGTTCTCGATCGCCAACGACGTCGCGAAGTACTTCGCCATCATCCCCGCGATGTTCATGGCGACGTACCCCGCGCTGCAGGCGCTCAACATCATGCGGCTGCACTCGGCCGAGTCGGCCATTCTCTCGGCGGTGGTGTTCAACGCGCTCATCATCATCGCGCTGATCCCGCTGGCGCTGCGGGGCGTCCGGTGGCGGCCGGCACCGGCCTCCACGATCCTGCGCCGCAACCTGTGGATCTACGGCGTGGGCGGGATTCTGATCCCGTTCGCCGGGATCAAGGTTCTGGACGTGCTCCTCACCCTCCTGCACCTGGCGTAGCCATGCTCAAGGACCAGATCCGTCCCGCGCTCGTCGTCACCTTCGTCCTGATGGTGATCACGGGCCTGCTGTATCCCGGCGCCGTCACGGGCGTCGCGCACCTGCTGTTCCCGCGGCAGGCCGACGGGTCGCTCGTCACGGTGGACGGCCACGTGGTAGGGAGCCTCCTGATCGGGCAGACGTTCGGGAGCGCCCGCTACTTCCACGCGCGCCCGTCGGCCGCGGGCAGCGGCTACGACGACACGCTCTCGGGCGGGACCAACCTCGGGCCGACGAGCGCCAGGCTCGCCGACACGCTCATCGTCGGGGCGGTGGACAGCGCGGTCGCGCTCGACCACGTGGTGAAGGGACAGATCCCGTCCGACCTCGTCACCTCGTCGGGCTCGGGGCTCGATCCGCACATCTCGCCGGCGAGCGCGGCCGTGCAGGTCGCCCGCGTGGCGCGGGCGCGGGGCCTGCCGGAGGAGACGGTCCGCGCGCTGGTGGCGCGGCACACCGAAGGCCGGACCTTCGGCCTCCTGGGCGAGCCGCGCGTCAACGTCCTGCTGCTCAACCTGGCCCTCGACAGCCTCGGAGGACGGCGATGATCGTCCGGATGATACTCGCGGGCCTGTGCGTGCCCGCCGTGCTCGCGGCGCAGGGCGCGCCGGACTCCGCGCGCGCGCCGGCGGCCGACACCGCGGCGGCCAAGCCCGCTCCCTTCGCGTTCGCCAACTTCGGCTGGGCGCAGGGCGTGCCGCGGGAGAGTACCGCGGTGCTCGACACCAAGTACTTCACCGGCGAGTTCCGGCTCGACGCCTCGTTCATCGGCGACTTCAACCGGCCCGCGGACCACACCCTCTCGGGCACCAGCGAGAGCGGCCGCACCGGCGAAGTCCAGGTGCAGCAGCTCGGCATCGGGGGCGACTTCCACGCCGGCAACGCGCGGGGCCGGATCCTCACCCAGTTCGGGATGTACTCCACGATGACGCCGCGCAACGACGCCAGCCCGGGGCGCGGGCAGTGGAACCTGTCCGACGCGTACCGCTACCTCTCGGAGGCGTACGGCGGCTACCACTGGGACGTGTGGAACGGGATCAACGTGGACGCCGGCATCTTCATGTCCTACGTCGGGCTGTTCAGCTACTACAACTACGACAACTGGGCCTACCAGCCCTCGTACGTGTCGAGCAACACCCCGTGGTTCTTCAACGGGATCCGGATCCAGGTCTTCCCCAGCGACAAGCTCAAGATCGAGCCGTGGATCATCAACGGCTGGCAGTCGTACGGGATGTTCAACGGGACGCCGGGCGTCGGCCTGCAGGTGCTGTGGCGGCCGAACGGCGCGGTCTCGGTGCTCTCCAACAGCTACTACGGCTACGACTGGCTCGGCATCCCGGCGCGGGCGCGGGTGCACAGCGACAACAGCCTGCAGGTGAAGTACCTCGACGACCCGCGCGGCGCGCCGGACAAGGGCGCGTTCTCGATCACGGTGGACGCGGGCTGCGAGAACGGGGGCGGCGTGAGCTGCACGGGGACGAAGCTCGGGCCCAAGCAGGCGTTCCTCGGCTTCATGGTCTACAATCGCCTGTGGTTCGCGCGCGACCGCTACGGCCTCACGGTCGGCGGCGGCGCGATCACCAACCCGGGGCGCTACCTGGTGCTGATGCCGCCGATCAACGGCGCCACCGCGCTCTCCGGCTCGCCGTACTTCACGGAGAATCCGGGCGACCCGTTTACGGCGTGGGACGCGTCGGTGACGCTCGACTACATGCCCGACCAGTTCGTCACCTTCCGGTTCGAGTTCGACCACCGCCACGCCAGCGTGCCGTACTTCGCGGGGCCGGGCGGCGTGACGCCGCCCAACGGCAACCAGGGCGCGCCGGGCTCGACGGTGAGCGGATGGGCGCCCGACCTGCGCAACACGGAGAACCGGATCAACTGCGCGGTGCTGGTGAAGCTGTAGCCTCGCGTCGGGGGCGCGCGGGGCCCGTGGCCCCGGTGTCCGTGCGCCGGCGCCCTCACCGCCGGGGTGCCCCGGAGGTAGGTTAGGATCGTGGCTCCCACCTTGGACGGCCGCCCCGACCCCGAAGCGCTGCTCGCCCGGCTGCGGGAAGGGGAGCGCCTCGCCTCGCGCGGACAGCTGAAGATCTTCTTCGGCGCGGCGCCGGGCGTCGGCAAGACGTTCGCGATGCTGGAGGCCGCGCGCGCCCGGGCCCGCGAGGGCGTCGAGGTGGTGGTGGGCGTGGTCGAGACCCACGGCCGGCCGGAGACCGCGGCGCTGCTCGAGGGGCTCCCGGTGCTGCTGCGCCGGCGCGTCGAGTACCGCGGCATCACGCTGGAGGAGTTCGACCTCGACGCGGCGCTGGCCCGGAAGCCGGGCCTCTTGCTGGTGGACGAGCTGGCCCACACCAACGCGCCGGGCTCGCGCCACCCCAAGCGCTGGCAGGACGTCGAGGAGCTGCTCGCCGCCGGCATCAGCGTCTACTCCACCCTGAACGTCCAGCACCTCGAGAGCCTCAACGACGTGGTCGCCCGGATCACGGGGATCACGGTCCGCGAGACGCTGCCCGACTCGGTGTTCGACCAGGCCGACGAGCTGGAGCTGGCCGACCTGTCCGCGGACGACCTGCTGTCGCGGCTGCGGCTGGGCAAGGTCTACATGCCCGAGCAGGCGGCCGCCGCCATCGAGCGCTTCTTCCGCAAGGGCAACCTGATCGCGCTGCGCGAGATGACGCTGCGGCGCGCCGCCGAGCGCGTGGACGCGCAGATGCGCGGCTACATGCAGGAGGCGGGGATCCACTCGACCTGGGCGGCGGCCGAGCGGATCCTGGTGTGCATCGGGCCGAACCCCGACGGCGCGCGGCTGGTGCGCGCGGGCAAGCGGATGGCGACCGGGCTCAAGTGCGAGTGGTCGGTGGTGCACGTCGAGCGCCCCGGCGAGCCGGTGACGCCGGTGGAGCGCGAGGCGCTGGTGGCCAACCTGCAGCTGGCCGAGTCGCTGGGCGCGGGCACGGCGACGCTGAGCGGCCTCAGCGCCGCCGAGGAGATCCTGGTCTACGCCCGCGACCACAACGTGACCAAGATCATCGTCGGCAAGCCGACGCACCCGCGCTGGCGCGACAAGCTGTTCGGCTCCGCGCTCGACCAGCTGGTGCGGGGCAGCGGCGACGTGGACGTGTACGCCATCAGCGGTGACCCGGCGGGCCGGCCGCGGCGGCGCCGGGCGCGCGGCGCGCGCCACTCGCCCTTCTCGGAGTACCTGCGCGCGGCGCTGATCGTGGCGGTGTGCACGGCGCTGGCCGGGCTGGTGTTCCGTTTCCTGTCGACGACCGACGTGGCGATGGTGTACCTGCTCGGCGTCGGCCTGGTGGCCTCGCGCTACGGCCGCGGCCCGTCGGTGGCGGCGGCGCTGGTGAGCATCGCGACGTTCGACTTCTTCTTCGTGCCCCCGTTCTACACCTTCGCCGTCTCCGACGTGCGCTACCTCCTGACCTTCGCGGTCATGCTGGCGATCGCGCTGATGATCAGCGGCCTCACGCTGCGGATCCGGGCGCAGGCCGAGAGCGCGCGCGACCGCGAGCGGCGGACCGCGACGCTGTACGGGCTGAGCCGTGAGCTGGCGGCGGCGCGGGGCCGCGGCGAGCTGGTGCGGGTCGTCGAGCGGCACCTGGCCGACAGCGTCGCCGCGCAGGTGCAGGTGCTGCTGCCGGGCGAGGGGGACCGCGTCGAGATCCCCGTCGGCACCGCGCCGGCCTACCCGATCGACGAGAAGGAGCGCAGCGTCGCGCAGTGGGCGTTCGACCACCGCCGGGTGGCGGGCGTGGGGAGCGACACGCTGCCGGGCGCGCAGGCGCGCTGGGTCCCGATGCTGGGCTCGGCGGGGATCGTCGGGGTCGTGGGCGTGCGGGCCGCGGAGCCGCGGCGCCTGCAGGACCCGGCGCTCCAGCACCTGCTCGACACCTTCGCCTCCCAGGCGGCGGTCGCGCTGGAGCGGGTGCTGCTCGCCGAGCAGGCGGCGCGCGAGCAGGTCGAGGCCGAGGCCGAGCGGCTGCGCACCGCGCTGCTGAGCTCGCTGTCGCACGACATGCGCACGCCGCTCGGGGCCATCACGGGCGCCGCCAGCAGCCTGCTCGAGGAGACGGGCGCGCTGGCGCCGGCGGCGCGCCGCGAGCTGATCGCCACCATCCTCGAGGAATCCACGCGGATGAACCGGCTGATCGGCAACCTGCTCGACATGATCCGGCTGGAGAGCGGGGCGCTGCAGGTGCAGAAGGACTGGCAGCCGCTCGAGGAGGTGGTGGGCGTGGCGCTGATCCGCCTCGAGGAGCGGCTCAAGGAGCACCCCGTGGAGGTGCGCCTCCCGCCCGACCTCCCGCTGCTGCTCATGGACGGGCTGCTGGTGGAGCAGGTGTTCGTCAACCTGCTCGAGAACGCCGTGAAGTACACGCCGGCGGGCACGCCGGTCGAGATCTCGGCCGCCGCCGGCGACGGCGCGGTGGTGGTGGACGTCGCCGACCGCGGCCCGGGGTTCCCGCCGGGCGAGGAGGCGCGCGTGTTCGACAAGTTCTACCGGGTGGCGGGCGCGACCACCACCGCGGGCGTCGGGCTCGGCCTCACCATCTGCCGGGGCATCGTCACCGCGCACGGCGGCCGGATCTGGGCCGAGAACCGGCCGGGCGGCGGCGCGGTGTTCCACTTCACCCTCCCGCTCGCCCCGGCGCCCGCGAGCGTTCCGGCGGAATCGCCCGCGAGTTAGGTTCCTCCCGGACCCGGGCCGGGGAAGCGATGAGCGACGTCGCGCCGACGGTGTTGGTGATCGAGGACGAGCCCCAGATGCGGCGCTTCCTCAAGGCGTCGCTCGAGGCGCACGACTACCGTCTGGTGGAGGCGGTCACCGCGCGGGAGGGCCTGGCCCAGGCGGCCGGCCGCACCCCCGACGTGATCCTGCTCGACCTCGGCCTCCCCGACCTCGACGGCATCGAGCTCACCCGCCGGCTCCGCGAGTGGTCGCGGGTCCCGGTCATCGTGATCTCGGCCCGCGGCCGCGAGCAGGACAAGATCGCGGCGCTGGACGCGGGCGCCGACGACTACCTCACCAAGCCGTTCGGGCTGGGCGAGCTGCTGGCCCGGCTGCGGGTCGCGCTGCGGCGCGTGGCCGGGGACGGCGGGGAGCCGGTGTTCGCCGTGGGCGACCTCCGGGTGGACCTGGGCGCGCGCCTGGTCTACCGCCGGGACCGGGAGGTCCACCTCACGCCGATCGAGTACAAGCTGCTCGCGACGCTGGTGCGCCACGCGGGCAAGGTCCTCACCCACCGGCAGCTGCTCAAGGAGGTCTGGGGTCCCAACGCGGTGGAGCACACCCACTACGTCCGCGTGTACCTGACCCAGCTCCGGCACAAGCTCGAGGACGACCCCTCCCGGCCGCGCTACCTGCTGACCGAGTCGGGAGTGGGGTACCGGCTGAAGGCCGAGTAGCCCGCCCGGCCGAGGCCGTTCCGGCGCCGGGAACCCCCGGCCCGGTGGCGTGTAGTTAACATCCCAACTATCGTGCGATGGACGCCCGAGGGAGCTCCGCATGGCCGGATCCCGGCGCTCGCCGGAGGACCAGGTGGCCCACGCCCGGTCGGTTCTGAACTCGCTGCGCCGCACGGTGCGGGCGTTCCGCGCCGCCGCCCAGGCGGCGGAGGACGTGCTCGGCATCAGCGGGGCGCAGCACTTCGTGCTCCAGAAGCTGGCCGACGCGCCGGCGCTGTCGCTCAACGACCTGGCGGCCCGCACCCTGACCCACAAGAGCTCGGTCTCGGTGGTGGTGAGCCGGCTGGTGGACCGGGGGCTCGTGCGGCGGCAGCGGTCCTCGGCCGACGGCCGCAGCGTGGTCCTGACCCTGACGCCCGGCGGCCGGCGCGCGCTCGAGCGCGCCCCCGACTCGGCGCAGAACCGCCGCAGGGCTGGCCCGGTTCG
>DASPSV010000202.1:0-5536 GCA_035623755.1 Gemmatimonadales bacterium | reverse complement strand
GTCGGCGGCGCGGTCGTCTTGGTGCGTGTCGCCTACTCGCCCGACGGGCGCGACCGCCTCACGCAGCGCATCGACGCGCCGCCGATGAGCGGGGCGGTGGGGCCGGAGTTCAGCGAGCTGGTGCCCGAGCTCGGGCAGGCGCCCGGCGACGTGGTGGTCACCAAGCGGCAGTGGGGCGCGTTCTACGGCACCGAGCTGGAGCTGCAGCTCCGCCGGCGCGGGGTGCGGACGCTCGTCCTGGGCGGGATCGCGACCAACTTCGGGGTCGAGTCCACCGCGCGCGACGCGTTCGAGCGCGGCTACGAGCTGGTGTTCGTCGAGGACGCGATGTCCGCGCTCGCCGCCGACGCGCACCAGTTCGCGGTGAAGACGATCTTCCCGCGTCTGGGAAGGGTCCGGTCGACCGACGACGTGATCGCAGCGCTGAAGTAATCGCGGGGGTTTGGGGAGTGGGGTTTGGGGTTTGGGGCCCGCACCGCAGCCCAAACCCCAAACCCCAACCCCCACGTCCTACACCCTACACCCTTACACCCTCCACCCTGTCTCTCACGGCCCTCGCGGTGCCGCCTGCGCCGCCTGCCGCTGCTGCGCCTCACGCTGTTCCACCTCGTGCAGGTAGTCGCCGAAGTTGCGCGGCGGCGGGCTGCAGGACGGCCAGGACGTGCCGGCCATGAAACCGGGCCGCGTCGGGAACACCGTCCGCTCGACCCTCGGTACGGAGGCCGTGTCCTCCGAGGCCAGGTACACCAGCATGGCCGTGAGAACGGCGTTCGATTTCAGGTCGTCAAAGACGATCTTGTCGAACGTGTCGCGGTTGGTGTGCCACGTATAGAGGAAGTAGTCCCAGTTGAGCGAGCCGAGCCCGAAGCCTGGGGCGCCGGCGCAGTCGAACGAGGCATGGTCGGTGCCGCCGCTCGCCGGCATGCCGGGGAAGGCGAACCTGATGTCGCGCGTCAGCTCGACCGGCACGCGCGAGAGCCAGCGGCCCAGGTTGGCCGAGGCGTCGACGAAGCCGCTGGCCGAGAGGCTCTGGACGCGGCCCGTGCCGTTGTCCTGGTTGAACAGGGCCTGCAGGTGCGCGACGATGTCCGGGTGATCGGCCACGAACGCCCGGGAGCCGTCCAGCCCGTTCTCCTCCGAGGCCCAGTGCCCGACCAGGATCGTGCGCCGGGGGTGCGGGTACACCTGCCGGAGGATCCGCATCGCCTCCATCATCGTGATCGTGCCGGTGCCGTTGTCGGTCGTGCCCGATCCGCCGTCCCACGAGTCGAAGTGCGCCGAGAGCATCACGTACTCGTTGGGCAGCGCCGACCCGCGGATCTCGGCCACGGTGTTGAAGACCGGCACGTCGCCCAGGAACTGCGCGTCCGCGGCCAGCTGCACCACCGGCCCGTCGTGGTTCTGTGCCAGCCGCGCCACCAGCCCGTAGTCCTCGCACTCGAGATCGATCACGGGCGCATGGTCGGTCGAGGCGTTGAAGATCCGGTGGGTACCCCACCCGCCGCTCCAGGTGCTCTGCAGGATGCCGGCGGCGCCCGCGCCGTCGAGCGCGATCTCCAGCAGGCGCTGGGTGCCGGCCGCGTTGCGGATCTTCGCCGCCCAGGCGGCGCGTGCGGCGGTGCGCGCGTCCTGGAGCCGCTTCCAGGAGTCGGGCAGCGCGGTCGTGATCCACTCGCTGTCCGTCCGGCACGTCGGCTCGGGATAGGAGACCGCGACGAACTTGCCCCTGACCTGCGGCAGCCAGGCGCGGAACGCCGCCGAGTCGGCGAGGTCCGGCAGCAGCACGACGTCGCCGCGCACGACCTTGCCCCCGGTGCCGGGGCTGAAGGACAGCATCGTCCCGGCGAGGGTGCGGACCCGGGGCGCGACCAGGTCGATGTGGGTCACGCCGCGACGCCACCCCTTCCAGGTGCCGTAGGTCTCGGCGCGCGCCGGGATGCCCCAGGACTGGTACATCGCGAGCGCCCAGTCGCCGGCCGACTTGAAGCCGGGCGAGCCGGTGAGCCGCGGTCCGATGGAATCGAACAGCGACTGCGACAGCTGCCAGGTGTGCGAGCTGTCCATGCCGACCGCCCAGATGCGGTGCAGCACCGAGTCGTCGGTGGAGAAGGTCTGTGCGGCGGCGGTGCTCGAGGCGAGCAGCAGGCCCAGAGCCACGCCGGCGATGGAACGCCTCATCGGGTACCTCCCACGGGGTGAAGAATGGTCCGGTCGGACGGCCGCCCGGGCGCGGCCCGGGGGGCCGGGCCGCGGGGCGACAATATGCAGCTACAGTACGCCCGCCGCCGCCCCCACGTTGCGGCCACGCGGGCCGCGCGGGATACTTAGCCGCGGCATCCGCCGCCCGTTCCGATCCTGCGTCGCCTTGGAGGTCGTCGTGGTCGTCCGCCGGCCGTCGCGGCTCGTCGCCGCCCTCGTACTCGCCCTGGCCGCCTCGCCCGCGGCGGCGCAGGTGCGTCGCCTGGACGACGGGCTGGCGCGCACCCCGCCCATGGGCTGGAACACGTGGAACAAGTTCGGCTGCGACGTGAGCGAGCGGCTGATCCAGGAGACGGCCGACGCCATGGTCGCGAGCGGGATGCGCGACGCCGGCTACCGCTACGTGGTCATCGACGACTGCTGGCAGGTCGCGCGCGACAGTGCGGGGACGATCGTCGCTGACTCGCAGCGCTTCCCGCACGGCATGCAGGCGGTGGCGGACTACGTGCACGCCCGGGGGTTGCGGTTCGGCATCTACACCGACGCCGGCACCAAGACCTGCCAGGGCCGGCCGGGGACGCTGGACCACGAGGCGCAGGACGCGCGGACCTACGCGTCCTGGGGCGTGGACTACGTGAAGGAGGACTGGTGCAACGCGCGCGGGCTCACCGCGCCGGCCCAGTACCGCAAGTTCCACGACGCCCTGGTCGCGACCGGGCGCCCGATCGTGCTGAGCATCTGCGAGTGGGGCTCGAACCGGCCGTGGGAGTGGGCGGCGGGCATCGGGCACCTGTGGCGGACGACGGGCGACATCGAGGATACGTGGGCGAGCATGCTCGCGAACCTCGACGCCTCGTCGCCCCACCAGGCCGTGGCCGGCCCTGGCGGCTGGAACGACCCCGACATGCTCGAGGTCGGGAACGGCGGGATGACGGACGACGAGTACCGCGCCCACCTGTCGCTGTGGGCGATCGTCGCGGCCCCGCTCATCGCCGGCAACGACCTGCGCACCATGTCCGCCGCGACCCGTGACATCCTCACCAATCCCGAGGTGATCGCGGTGGACCAGGACTCGCTGGGCGTCGAGGGCTGGATGGTGAAGCAGCGCACGCCCGGCCTGCAGGTGTGGATGAAGCCGCTCCGGGACGGGGGACGCGCCGTCGCCCTGCTCAACCGGACGGACAGCGCCGCCGCCATCGACGTGCAGTGGAGCGACCTCGGACTGACGAACCACTACAACTACGTGCGCGACCTGTGGCTCCGCCGGGACACGAACGCGAACCCGTGGCTGGGCGCGTACAACACCCTGGTGCCCCCACACGCCGTGAAGCTGTACCGCATCACGCCGTCCCGCGGGCGGTAGCCGCAGGGGCGGACGTCAACCCAGAGGAGACACGACCATGTGGAAGGAATTCAAAGCCTTCATCCTGCGCGGCAACGTCATCGACCTCGCGGTGGCCGTGATCATCGGCGCGGCGTTCGGGAAGATCGTCTCGTCGCTGGTGGCCGACATCCTCATGCCGCCGATCGGCCTGGTGCTCGGCAAGGTGGACTTCAGCAGCCTGTACCTCAACCTGTCGGGGACGCCGTACCCGAGCCTCGCGGCGGCCAAGGCGGCCGGCGCGGCCACGGTCAATTACGGCCTGTTCATCAACGCGACGATCGACTTCGTCATCGTGGCCTTCGCGCTGTTCCTGGTGATCCGCATGGCGAACCGCATGCAGGCGGCCATGGCGAAGCCCGCGGCGGCGGCGGCGCCGGCGACAAAGGAGTGCCGGTTCTGCTTCTCGACCATCCCGGTGAAGGCCACCCGCTGCCCGCAGTGCACGTCCAACCTGTGACGGAGTGACGATGGACAAGGGCGGAATGACGCGCCGGTCGTTCGTGGGCACGACCGTGCTCGGCGGGGCCCTCGCGGCGGCCGACGTGCGCTGGCCCGCCGCGGCGCAGGCCTCCCGCGCCGCGCGGCCGCGGGGCTGGCAGGGGCAGAGCGACCTGGACGAGGTGACCGTGGCGCAGCTCCAGGAGGGGATGCGCGCCGGCCGCTGGACCGCGCGCGGCCTGGCGGAGCAGTACCTGGCACGCATCGCCGCGGCGGACCAGCAGGGACCGAACCTGCGCGCGGTGCTGGAGACGAACCCCGACGCGCTCGCGCTCGCGGACGCGATGGACGCGGAGCGCCGGAGCAAGGGGCCGCGGGGCCCGCTGCACGGCATCCCGGTCCTGATCAAGGACAACGTGGCGACTGCGGACCGGATGCACACCAGCGCCGGTTCGCTGGCGCTGGCGACGTCCGTCGCGCCGAGGGACTCCGAGGTGGCCCGGCGGCTGCGCGAAGCCGGCGCCGTGATCCTCGGCAAGACGAACCTGAGCGAGTGGGCGAACTTCCGCGGGCGGCACTCGATCAGCGGCTGGAGCGGGCGCGGCGGTCAGTGCCGCAACCCGTACGTGCTCGACCGGTCGCCGTCGGGCTCGAGCAGCGGGTCGGGCGCGGCGACCGCGGCCAACCTGTGCGCCGTCGCGGTGGGCACCGAGACCGACGGCTCCATCACCTCGCCCAGCTCGGCGTGCAGCCTGGTGGGCATCAAGCCGACGGTGGGCCTGGTGAGCCGGGCCGGCATCGTCCCCATCTCCCACAACCAGGACACCGCGGGGCCGATGGCCCGGTGCGTGGCCGACGCCGCGGCGCTGCTGGCGGCGCTCGCCGGCGCCGACCCGCGGGACGCGGCCACCAGAGGCGCGGGCGCGCACGCCACCGACTACACCCGCTTCCTCGACGCCGACGGGCTGCGCGGCCTGCGGCTCGGGATCGCGCGAAAGCGCTACACCGGCTTCCACCGGGGCGTGGACGCCTTGTTCGAGGCCGCACTCGGCGTGCTCAGGGACCGGGGCGCGGTGCTGGTGGACCCGGTGGACCTCACGACGGAGGACCACCTCGGCGACGCCGAGACGACGGTGCTGCAGTTCGACTTCAAGGCCGAGCTCGACGCGTACCTCGCCGGGCTGGGCCCCGACGCGCCGGTGAGGTCGCTGGCCGACGTGATCGCGTTCAACGACGCCCACCAGGCCCAGGAGCTGGCGCTGTTCGGGCAGGAGACGATGATCGCCTCCCAGAAGCGCGGCCCGCTCACCAGCCCCGCGTACCGCCGGGCGCTGGCCCGGTGCCATCGCTTCGCGCGCGCCGAGGGCATCGACCTGGTGGTGCGGCGCCACCGGCTCGACGCGATCGTGTGCCCCACCTCGGCGCCGCCGCGGCAGATCGACTTCGTGAACGGCGACGCGGGTTTCGGCGACTGCACGACGCCGGCGGCGGTGGCCGGCTACCCGCACCTCACGG
>DASPSV010000196.1:0-3447 GCA_035623755.1 Gemmatimonadales bacterium | reverse complement strand
AAAAGAGATGCGTCCCAGCACGTGCGGTCCGGTGAGCAGCGGCACCTGGTGCCAGGAGAGGAAGCCGATCAGCGCCATCAGGTAGGCCTCCTTGGCCTGCGCGGGCAGGCCGTGCTCGTCGCTGACGGTGAGCGGGAGGCGGCGCTCGAGCGCGGCGAGCAGTACCGGGTTGCGGACGCCGCCTCCGGACGCGACGACCTCGGCGGGCGCGTACGGCGTCAGCGCGTCGGCGACGGTGATCGCGGTCAGCTCCGTCAGCGTCGCCAGCAGGTCCTCCGGCGCGAGATCCGGCAGGTCCCCGAGGCCGTCGAGGCAGAAGTGCTCGCGGCCGGTCGACTTCGGCGGCGCGAGCGCGTAGTAGGGGTCGTCGAGCAGGCCTTGGAGGAGCGCCGCGTCCGGCGTGCCGCGGGCGGCGAGCCGGCCGTCCTCGTCGTTCGGCCGGCCGATCGTGCGGCGCGCCGCCTCGTCGAGCAGGCAGTTGGCCGGGCCGGTGTCGAAGGCGAGCGGGGGACGGCCGCGGCGGACGATCGTCACGTTCGCGATCCCGCCGAGGTTGAGCGCCGCGCGCGTGTGCTCGCCCCGCAGCCACAGGTCGTCGAGGATCCCGGCGAGCGGGGCGCCGTGGCCGCCGGCGGCGATGTCGCGCGCGCGGACGTCGGAGATGACCGGCAGCCCGGTCGCCTCGACGATCCACGCGGGCTGCCCGAGCTGCAGCGTCCCCTTCGCCTCGCCGTCCTGTACCCAGTGGTGGACCGTCTGCCCGTGGCTGACGACGAGGTCGGCGGGCAGCAGCTGGGCGGCGAGCTCCGCCGACGCCCGCCCGATCAGCTGGTCGAGCTCGCACAGCTCGCCCGCCGTCGTCGGGCCCAGCAAGGCGTGCAGCCGCGCGCGCACCTCGTCGGGCCACGGCCGCTCGACATGACGCAGCGGCGACATCGCGACCGCACCGCCGTCCCATTCGAGCTCCGCCACCGCCGCGTCGAGGCCGTCCATCGACGTCCCCGACATCAACCCGACCACCCTCATGTCCCACCGAGCGCGTCCCGCACGCGTCCCCGCGCCCGGTCGAGCCGGACGGCGGCCTCGGCCGCGTTGACGCCCGCGAGCAGCGCGACGATCGCGGTCTTGGCGTGACCGCCGGCGGCCGCCAGCGCGGCGGTCGCGGCCTCCTCGTCGACGCCGGCCGCGTCGCGGACGATCCGCACCGCGCGGCGGCGCAGCTTCGCGTTGGTCGCGCGCACGTCGACCATCCGCGATCCGTAGGCCTTGCCGAGCGCGATCATCACGCTCGTCGAGAGCGCGTTGAGCACGACCTTCTGGGCCGTCCCCGCGGTCAGCCGCGTGGACCCGGCGAGCACCTCGGGCCCGGTCAGCAGCTCGATCACCACGTCGGCAAACGCCTCGCTGCCCGCGTTGTTGACGATCGCGACGGTCAGCGCGCCCGCCGCGCGCGCGTGCTCGAGCGCCCCGAGCACGTACGGCGTGCGACCCGACGCCGTGATCCCGACGAGCGCGTCGGCGGCGGTCAGGTCGGCGAAATCGGCGGGATCGAACGCGTCCTCCGCGCCCTCGACCGCCTCGGTCAGCGCCGCCGGCCCGCCCGCGATCACGCCGCGCACGAGATCGGTGGCGAACGTCGGCCCGCACTCGGCCGCGTCGAGCACCCCCAGCCGCCCGGACGTCCCGGCGCCGGCGTAGATCAGCCGGCCGCCGCGCTCCAGCCGCGCGGCGATCGCCTCGGCCGCCGCCGCGATCCGCGGGACCGCCGCCACCACCGCGCCGTACGCCTCGCCCTCGGCGGCGACCAGCAGCGCCACCACCTCGCCGATAGACCGCGCATCGAGGTCATCCAAATCTGGCCGCACCGCCTCGGTGGCGAGCGCGTCGAGCCCGTGCGGGGCGCCGGCCACCTGCACCCGGATCACGTGCGGCTCGTGGATCGCCCCCAGCCGCAGCGCGCCGTACAGCGCGTCACCGGCGGCCGCGACGAGGTCGAGCTGCCCGCACAGCGCCTCGACCCCCGCCAGGCCGCCGACCATCGCCACCGGGCCATCCCCGGCCGCGCGGGCGGTCGCGGCGAGCGCCTCGGCGGCGGCGCTGACGATCGCCAGCGCCGCGGCGTCGTCCTCCGCAGCGAGGACGTCGGGCGCGAAGGACGCGAACGCGGCGGCACCGGTGAGCTGCGCGGGCCAGGTCTCCGGCGCGCCGAAGCGGGCGCGGGCGGCGTCGAGCAGCGTCGTGCACGGGCCGCGGCCATCGTGGGCGCGCAGCGCCGCGCGCAGCCCGGCGGCGCCGATCCACGCGCCGCCGCCCTCGTCGCCCAGCCACGGGCCCCAGCCGTCGGCGGTCCGCAGCGTGCCGTCCGCGCCGATCGCGAGCGCCACCACGCCGGTGCCCGCGACCAGTACGACGCCCGGCTCCCCGTTCAGCGCGCCGGCGTGCGCGATCACGGCGTCGCTGGTCACCGCGACGCGCTCCGCCCGCAGCGAGGCCAGCAGCGCATCGCCCAGCGCGCGCGCCGCGTCCGGCGCAGCCAGTGCCCCGGCAGCACCCACGATCACCTCTTCGACCGGGCCGAACTCGCGCGCGACAGCCAGGATCGCCGCCTCCGCGGCCCGCACGCCGCCAGGCGCCGCAAGCCCCGGCGCGCCCGCCCCCTCGGCCCTCCGGCCGCCTGCCGCGGCCCGGCAGGACGTCTTGCCGAGATCGACGGCCAGGATCACCGCACCCATCCTTTCATTAGGGGGCGGCAAGTCTTACCCAGCTTGACGGGGCGGCTCGTGAACATGGGGTCGTTCGCCAGCACGTATGCATCGGCGTCGGAGGCATCTGAAGCCGACTCACCTGTCAACGATGTCGTGGACTGAGACACCTCCAACCGCGCCGACTCCGGTAGTTGTTCAGCTGCGAACCGTCGGGGTGAAGCGGGTCATCCTGCGCAGGATCCACGGTGTGCGCCTGGCCATTACCGCTAAGGCGCGGTCCGAGCGGCGCATCGCGGTCCGCGGTCCGGGGGTGGGCGTTGACGCCAGCTCCGCCTCAGGCGATCCCGCGTGCGGGCCGTGGCGATTGACCGCCAGCAGTTGCCAGGTGCCGGGCACACCACGCAGCTTGACGGGCCCGCGGTCCTCGAAGCCCGTGCCCGAGCCGACCACCAGGTCACGCACGGTGCGGGAGACAAGGATTTCGCCAGCGCCGGCCTGGCCGAGGATTCGCGCCGCGATGTGTACTGCAATGCCGCCGATGTCGGTGTCGAGCAGTTCGCACTCGCCGGTGTGGATGCCGGCGCGGATCTGGATGCCCAGTGTTTCGGTCTCGGCGCGTAGGGCCTCGGCGCAGCGGATGGCCTGCGTCGGGCCGTCGAAGGTGGCCAGGTGGCCGTCGCCGGTGCTCTTGACGACCGTGCCGCCGAATTGTTGTGTCAGGTCGGCGGTGATCTCACCGAAG
>DASPSV010000194.1:0-14094 GCA_035623755.1 Gemmatimonadales bacterium | reverse complement strand
CGAACGGCCCGTAGCCCGACGCCACCGCGGAGTCCGGCGCCAGCGGGAAGATCCGGCCGTCCGGCAGCCGCACGGCGACCGAGGCGCCGGGCGCCGCGCGCGCCTCGACGCGAACCGGCTCGTCGGGTGCGGCCCACATCTCCCCACGCGGCCGGAGGGCGGTGGTGTCGAGCCACAGCGCCTGCGCGGGCGGGACGAACCGCGGCGGGAGCCGGACCCGCCAGTCGAGGGTCGCGCGCCCCTCGCCCACCGTCGCGACGAGGTGGAAGGTGGCCGCCGTGTCGTCGGGCAGGGGCAGCCAGGCCAGGAACGCGCCGTCCGGCGCCACGTCCACCGCCACCCCGTCGATGGTGAGCGCCGCCCGGCCGGTGCCGGTCGAGCCGAACAGGAACGAGCTGTCGCGGGCGGCGACCTGGGCGTCCGCCGGCGGGTACACCACCGAGAGGGCCAGCGGCCCGTCCACCGGCGCGATCGGCGGGAGGTCCGGGGGATGCGCGGAGGGGACGAGTTGCGCCGATGCCACGGTGGCGGTCCGGGTCGCGGCGAGCAGGCAGGCGAGAAGCAGCGGGGAACGGAACGGGCGCATCGTCCGCCCAACGTACACCAACTCTCGGCGCAAAATCAATTTAGCTCAGTTGACCAGCCCCCGAATCGGCCCATATATTGGCGCTCGCTTCTCCCGGAATCCTCGCCCCGGAGGCGGTCCGAAACGTGATCACCTGCGCGCACTGTGGCCGGAGCAACGATCCGGACTCGCGCTACTGCATGGATTGCGGCAAGCCGCTGTCCGCCTCGGCGATCGCCATGCCGGCCCCGGCGGCGGCCGGGGCGACGCCCGCGACCCGGGTGTACGCCCAGGCGGCCGCAGGCGGCCCCAAAGGCGGCGCCAGCGGCCCGGTGTGCTCGTCGTGCGGCCACCCGGTCGACGGCTCGATGGCCTTCTGCGCCGCCTGCGGGGCCAAGCTGGCGCCGGAGGCCCCGCCGGCCGCCGCGGACGTCCAGTGCCCCAACTGCGGCGCCGCGATCGCCAGCGCGGACTACAAGTTCTGCCCGATCTGCGCGACGCCGCTGGGCGCGGGCCCCCGGGCCTCGGGGCCGCACGAGCCGACCAAGGTGTTCTCGGCCCAGCGCGCCTCGCGGCCGCCGGTCGAGCTGGTGCTGACGGGAGAGGACGGCGCCAAGGGCACGCGCTATCCGCTGGTGGGCGAAGAGACCACCATGGGCCGGAGCGGCGCGGACGTCGCCTTCGCGGACGACGTCTACCTCTCGCCGATGCACGCGCTGTTCATCTGGAAGGAGGGGCAGCTCCGGGTGCGGGACCTCGGCTCGCGCAACGGCACCTGGATCTTCCTCGAGGGGCCGCACAAGCTGATCGACGGCGACCTCATCCTCATCGGGTCGCAGCTGCTGCGGTTCCGGCGGCTCGGCTACCCGGGCCCGTACGCGCCGGACGCCGACGCCACGCGCCGGATGGGCTCGCTGATCCCGAGCGCGGACATCGCGAGCCTGTCGCAGCTGCGCGTGGACGGCAGCGTGCGCGACGTGTTCCACCTCTCGCCGGGGCGCGACGTGAAGCTGGGGCGCGACGCGGGCGACTGGACCTTCCCGTACGATCCCTCGATGAGCTCCACGCACGCCCAGATCCGCTCGGAGGACGCCGACTTCGTGCTGGCCGACGCGGGCAGCCGCAATGGCGTCGCGGTGGCGGCGCGCGGCGACGTGGCGCTCAAGAAGAGCTCGCGGATCCTGGTCGGCGACAAGCTGCTCGTCGTGGAGATGCCGTGAAGACCTGCCCGCAGTGCGGCAAGGAGTATCCCGACACCGTCAAGTTCTGCCCGCTCGACGGCACGACGCTGCGCGCCAAGAGCCCGACGGCCGACCTGGTGGGCCAGGTGGTCGCCGACCGGTACGCGATCGTCAAGAAGCTCGGCGAGGGCGGGATGGGCGCGGTGTACCTCGGCGAGCACGTGAAGATGGGCCGCAAGAGCGCCATCAAGGTGATGAACCCGTCGATGGCGGCCGACGCCGACGCGATCAGCCGCTTCAACCGCGAGGCGTCCAACGCGAGCCGCATCTCGCACCCGAACGTCTGCCAGATCTACGACTTCGGCGAGACGCCCGACGGCATCATCTACCTGGCGATGGAGTACATCGAGGGCGCGGCGCTGACCGACATCATCGAGCGGGAGGGCGCCCTGCCCCCCCCGCGCGCGGTCCGCATCCTCCGCCAGTCCGCCGACGCGCTGGCGGCCGCGCACGACCTGGGGATCGTGCACCGCGACCTCAAGCCCGACAACATCATGATCGTCCAGGCGCGCGACGGCGCCGACGTGGTGAAGGTGGTGGACTTCGGCATCGCCAAGGCCGTGGCGGGCGACGAGGCCGGCCAGAAGGTGACCAAGACCGGGCTGGTCGTCGGCACGCCCGAGTACATGAGCCCCGAGCAGCTCTCCGGCGACAAGCTCGACGGGCGCAGCGACATCTACTCGCTCGGGCTCGTGTTCTACCGGATGCTCACCGGCGTGCTGCCGTTCCAGGCCGACAGCGCGCAGGAGACGATGATCAAGCGGCTCACCGACGAGCCGATGCCCCTCGCCTCGGCGCGCCCGGACATCGCCTTCCCGCCCGGCCTCCAGGCGGTGCTCGACCGGGCGCTGGCGCGCACGCCCTCCGAGCGCTACGCGGTCGCGACCGAGTTCGCGCGCGACGCCGAGATCGCGGTCGGCGTTCCGGCGGTGCCCGGCACCCGGGTCGCCGAGCCCGTGACGACGGCCGCCACGCAGCTGCTGGATGCGGAGCACGCGCTCAAGGGACACCGCCCGAAGCCGGCGGCCCCGACGACGGCGCGGGCCGCGGTGCCGGCGAAGAAGTTCCCGCTGGTCCCGGTCCTGGGCGGGGTGGTCGGCGTGGGCGCGATCGCGGTGGTGGCGGTGATGACGATGCGCGGCGGCAGGGCGCCGGCGCAGGCCGCGCAGGCCCCCGACTCGACGCGCAGCGCGGCGCCGGCGCCGGGCACCCGGACGCCGGCGAACACGACGCCGCCGGCGGCCGCGAACAGCAGCGCGGCGAACCCGGGGGCGAAGCCGCCGGGCAGCGGCAAGGAGCCCGTCCCGCGGCCGCAGCCGCCGGCGACGCCGGCCAGCCACGCCGCCGCCCCGTCGGTGTCCGACTCGATGACCGCGGCCAACGATGCGTTCGACAACAACCGGTTCGATGCGGCCGAGCGGCTGGCGAGCTGGGTCTACGGGTACGCCGGCGCGCAGCCGCAGGACAAGGCCCACGCGGCGGTGATCGTGGCCACGGTCTACGGCCAGCGCAACGACGTGCAGAACACGATCGACTGGTACCGGAAGGCGCTGCGCTACGATCCGGACAACCAGCGCATCAAGAACGCCATCCGCGACCTCGGCGGGACGCCATGACCGGCCGCCCGGTGCACGTCCAGGTCTTCGGCCGGACGGACGTCGGCCGCTCCCGCGACCACAACGAGGACAGCTTCATCGTCGCGGACCTCACCACCCGCAAGGCGTCGCTGCAGCCCGACGTGCGCGAGCACGAGGTGGGGCGCCGCGGCACGCTGCTGATGGTCGCCGACGGGATGGGCGGGGCCGCCGCCGGCGAGGTCGCCAGCGAGATGGCCACCACGACCGTGTACAACCACATGGTCACGCAGTGGGGCGGCGACCAGGAGGTCACCGAGCAGCGGTTCGCCTACCGCCTCAAGGAGGCGGTGGAGATCGCGAACCAGCAGATCCACGAGTACGCGACCAACCACCTCGAGGTCCGCGGCATGGGCACCACGACCACCGCGGCCGGGGTGTTCCAGGGCGCGCTGTACCTCTCCCAGATCGGCGACAGCCGCGGCTACCTGATCCGCCAGGGCCGGATCGCGCAGATCACCAAGGACCAGTCGCTGATGCAGCGCCTGGTGGACGCCGGCGAGCTCACCGAGGAGGAGGCGGCGGTGAGCGAGCGCCGCAACATCATCCTCCAGGCGCTCGGCCCCGATCCGCACGTGAAGGTGGACCTCACGCGCCAGGAGCTGCGCCAGGGCGACCTGCTGGTGATGTGCTCGGACGGGCTGTCGGGGCTGGTGAAGAAGGAGGAGATCCTGACGGTTGTGACGCAGGCCACCGACCTGGTGGCCGCCTGCAAGGAACTTATCGACCTGGCGAACGAGCGGGGCGGACCCGACAACATCACGTGCATCGTGGCCCGGTTCGGCGGCGACCTGCCGGACCCCGACGGCACGGAGCCGCTCGGCCACCAGGTGTACCCGCTGCTCGACACCGAGTCCACGACCGAGCCGGTGCCGGTGTACAAGCCGGAGGACGTCGCCGGCCGCCGGACGGAGCCCACGGCAAGGAAGACGGACCCCGGCCGCAAGAAATGGTGGCCGTTCTAGGCCCCGCTCGCGGGGGAGGCGCGCGTCACGCATGAGATGTGAGCTGAGAGTCATGTCGGGCGGGCGCGCGGGCCACCGCGAGGTCTTCGACAAGGCCGTCATCACGCTGGGCCGCGATCCCCGCTCCGACCTTCCGCTCGATCCCAACCAGGACCTCGACGCCTCGACCCGGCACGCCGCCGTGGTCCGGAGCGGCGACGGCTTCGTGCTGCGCGATCTCGGCAGCCGGAACGGGACCTTCGTGAACGGGCACCGGATCAGCGCCGACCACGAGCTCAAGGCCGGCGACCGGGTGCGGCTCGGCCCCCAGGGGCCCGAGCTGGAGTTCCACGTCATCGCCGACGGCGCCGAGCAGGTGGTGCCGGCGGTCCGCGCGCCCGCGCCGTCCGCCGCCCCGCTCAAGGCGACCGCCGCGCCGGTGTCGCCCGCGCCTGCCCCGCTCAAGGCGACCAACCCCTCGGCCACGTCGGTGCTCCGCGCCCAGGTGAACCAGCAGGCGACGCGCTACCGCTGGGCCCTGGTGGCGCTCGCGATCGTCGTGATCGCGGCGCTCGGGGTCGTGCTGTGGCAGGGGCACGTCGCGCAGCAGCAGTTCGCCTCCATCGGCAACGTGGTGGACTCGCTGAGCCGCGAGGTGCGCACGCTGCGGGTCGCGCAGGTCCGCGCCGACTCGGAGGCGACGACCCTGCGGGAGCAGCTGGCCACCGAGCGCGACCCCGCGCGGCTCGCGACGCTGCAGCAGCAGTACGCGGCGGTCGAGCAGCGGCGCCAGCGGATCACGGTGGCGCAGGGCGTGAACTGGGCGGCGATCAACCGGGCGAACGCGCGGGCCGTGGCGATGGTCTACGTCAAGTTCCCGGACGACTCGACCTACACGGGCACCGGGTTCGGGGTGACGCCGGCCGGCCTGCTGCTCACCAACAAGCACGTCGTGATCGACCACGCGGGCCGCAGCCCGGTGCAGATCGCGGTGCAGTTCGCGGGCTCGCGCGACGTGTGGCGCGCCGTGCTCGAGCGCGTCGCCCCGAACGCCGACATCGCCACCATCCAGATCACCGACTCCGGCACGTTCCCCGTGGTGCGCGGGCTCACGTCCGACAGCGGGGCCGGGCCCGGCGTCGGCGACCCGATCGCGCTGCTCGGCTTCCCGCTCGGCCTCGACGCGCCGATGGCCGGCACGGCCGAGCACCCGATCGTCCTGCCGACCCTGGCCCCGGGCACCATCGGCAAGATCGTCCCGGACTCGCTGCTCCAGCTCGACGCCTACAGCGCCACCGGCGCGAGCGGCAGCCCGGTCCTCGACCGCCAGGGCCGCGTGATCGGCATCGAGTTCGGCGGCCTGAAGGAGTCCGGCGGCCGGATCGTCCTCGGCCTTCCCATTCAACGAGCCACCCCCCTCCTGTCGTCCACTTCCACGCGGGAGTAGCTCCGATGCGTTTCCGTCGTTCGCTGGCACTGGTCGGCGCGATGGCGGCCGGGGTGCTCGCGGCATGCAAGGATGCACCGCTCGCGCCCCGCTGGGACGCGGACATGTACATGCCGCTCAGCACTCAGCCCATCCGCCTGTCCTCGACCTTCATCGCCCTCACCATTCCGGCGGGGGCCTCCGGCCAGGTGAGCTTCCCGGCGCAGAGCCAGGACATCACCGGCGTGCTCGGCGACATCCTCAAGAACATGGTCACCGACCCGGCCCGCTGTACCTCCACGGGCGCGCTGTCCTGCGACCTGCTGACCCTCACGGTCAGCAAGACCAAGCCGATCGCCGGCCAGGACACGCTGTTCGTCGCGAACACGCAGGCCAACCTCACCGCGGCCGCGGCCGCCTCGGGGACCGTCGTCTTCCCGATCGGCGTGGCCCCGGCCGACGTCACCAGGACCGACAGCCTGTACCTGACCCAGGCGTCGGTCGGGATGCTGCAGGCGGCGGGGCAGAGCGGCACACCGCTGTGGATCCAGCTCCGCGGGCAGGTGAGCAACCCCGGCGCGAGTGCCATCGCCATCACGGCGTCGGACTCGGTCGGCCTCTCCCTGGCGGTGACCGTGCGGGTCGCCGTCTCCCACAACTAGGAGGACCGCCATGAAGCGCGTATCGCTCGTCCTGGCCGGCCTCCTGGTGCCGGCGCTCGTGCAGGCGCAGCTCTCCGACCCGTCGACCCGCGCGCTGGGGATGGGCGGGGCCTACACGACCAGCGCCCGCGGCTACGAGGCCGTGGCCTGGAACCCCGCGATGCTGGCGGCGGCCGGACGGCCGTCCTTCAGCATCGACCTCCCGCACGTCAACCTCGAGTTCGGCAGCAACGCCTACGGGCTGTCGGACGTCGAGAAGTACTCGCGCGCGTTCCTCAGCGACGCCGACAAGCAGACGCTGCTCGGCAAGATCAAGGACTCGACGCTGACCATCCGGTCGCTGCTCGGCGTGGCGCCGTTCGGCCTGTCGGTCGGCCCGTTCGGCCTGCTGGTGAGCACGGCGGGCCAGATGAACCTCGGCGTCGGCAAGGACGCGGTGCGGCTCGCCCTGTACGGCAACGCCCCCCGGACCGGGTCGTCGTCGGTGTTCACCGCCAAGGGATCGAACGGCCTCGCGTGGGCGGCGACCACCGTGGCGGGCAGCTTCGCGTGGCCGTTCCAGATCCCGCTCGGCCGCCTCGCGGTGGGCGCGACCTACAAGTACGTGATCGGCCACTTCGTGGGGAGCGCCACCGACCTCGGCACCCAGGTCAGCTTCAACCCGCTGTTCTCGGCCACCGAAGCCGGGCAGGCGATCTACACCAACTACGACAGCAACTGCGGCAAGTTCAGCCCGTTCGCGAGCGGCATGTGCGGCGGGCGCGCCGGCTCCGGGTACGGCGTCGATCTCGGCGGCACGCTGCAGCTCGCGGGCCGCAGCATGACGCTGTCCGCGGTGCTGGTCAACGTGATCGGCAAGATGACCTGGGACCAGGACCGGCTGTTCTACAGCCGCACGGTGAGGCAGAACACCCAGCTGGCCTCCGGCACCGTGCAGGACACGGTCCTGTCGCAGGTGACGCTGCAGAACGCCGCCGCGATCGGCAACGACACCAGCGCGAGCAAGCTGCGGAGCGCCCTGCTGGCGAACGGCGACTTCGCGAAGCTGGCGCGGGCCGGCGTCGCCCTGCGGAACGGCGACCTCACCCTGGCGGCCGACGCGCAGGTGCGGCTGAAGCAGGGTCTCGACCAGCAGCCGAGCCAGCAGCTGGCGGTGGGCGCGGAGTACCGCGTGCTGGGTGTGCTTCCGCTGCGGGCCGGCCTCGCCTCGGACTTCGCGGGCGCGACGGCGATCTCCGGCGGCGTCGGGCTGTCGGTGGTGGGGATCAATCTGGACGTGTCGGCGGCGGATATCTTCGGGTCAACGCGTCCAGGCGTACGCGTGGGCTTCGGGTTGGGACTCATCTTCTGAAGTTTGGTGAGAGGTGAGAGATGAGAGGTGAGACGTTCAGGTGAGAAGTGAGAAGTGTGAGGGCGTGAGACGTTGGTGAGAGGCAAAGGCGTGAGAGGGACTCACCTCTCACGCCTTTCGCTTGGCGGGACGCGGCGCCGACCTCTCACGTTTCTCGCTTCTCACCTCTCACGTGAACGTCTCGCGTCTCACCGGCTCACGTCTCACAGCACGTCGCGCCATCCATCCCACGACCAGCGCCCCCGCCGCTCCCAGCGCCCAACCCGTAGATCCGACGACCACTCCGCCAACAGCCAGCATCGCCCCCAGCACCATCGCCAGCATCGCCGCCGCCTCGGCGAAGTCGCGGCCGAGCGGCGAGGCGGGCGCGAGGCCCAGCCGGGCGCGCGGCCCGCGCCATCCCGGCCCGCCCGGCCGCGCCCGGGCGTAGAACGCCTCGAGCACCGCGGGCGACTCCGGCTCCGTGAGCAGCATCACGGGCACCCACACCGCCATCGCACCGCCGGCGGTGAGGACCAGCTTGGCGCCGAAGCTCAGCTGGTTGAGCGCCGGCACGGCCACGATGAGCAGCGCGATGCCCGTTCCCAGCAGCAGCGCGGTCCATTCCGCCCAGGCGTTGACGCGCCACCAGAACCAGCGCAGCAGCAACACCGTGCCGGTGCCGTTGCCGATCAGGATGAGAAGCCGGAACGTCGAGCCCACGTCGTGGATCAGGTAGAAGCTGAAGGCCGCGGCCAGGAGGGTCACCAGCAGCGTCGCGGCGCGGCTCACCAGCACCAGGCGCCGCTCGTCGGCGTCGCGCGCCACGAAGCGCTGGTACACGTCGCGCACGATGTAGGAGGCGCTCCAGTTGATCTGGGTCGAGACCGCGGACATGAACGCGGCCACCAGTGAGGCGAAGACCAGGCCGAGCACGCCGACGGGCAGGTAGCGCAGCATCATCAGGGGGTACGCGGTCTCGGGGTCCTTCAGCGCCGGCAGCACCACCATCGCGGCCAGCGCCACGACCACCCAGGGCCAGGTGCGGACGACGTAGTTGATCACGTTGAAGAGGACCGCGGCGCGCTCCGCGGACCGCTCGTCGCGCACGGACGACAGCCGCTGCACGAACATCCCGCCGCCGTCGGCGCCGCGGTACGCCCACCACTGCAGGCCGATGTAGGCCAGGAAGGTGCCGAACGGCAGGGCGACGTCGCCGGGGTGCGGCAGCAGGTGCAGCGACGCCCCGCGGCCGGCCCCGACCAGCTGCGCGCGCAGCGGCGCGAGCCCGCCCACCTGGTGCAGGGCGAAGCCGGCGACGAGCAGTGCGCCCGCCAGTGCCAGCAGCAGCTGCAGGAAGTCCGTGGCGACGACGCCCCACAGCCCCGCCGCCGTGGAGTAGACCAGCACGACCAGGACGATCGCCATGACCGCCCACAGCTGCGGATCGCCGGGGAGCGGCAGCGACTGCAGCACGCCGAGCGCGACGATGACCTTCCGCATCGCCAGCATGCCGTAGCCGATCCCCAGGCAGTTGATGGGGATCGCGAACAGCAGGGCGCGCGTGCCGCGGAGAATCGCCGCCGGCCGGCCGCCGTAGCGCAGCTCGATGAGCTCCGCGTCGGTCATGATGGTGGCGCGGCGCCACAGGCGCGCGAGGACGACCGCCATCATCACGTGGGTGCAGGCGAAGCTCCACCACTCCCAGTTGCCCGCGATGCCGCGGCGGGCCACGAGCCCCGTCACGTACAGCGGCGTGTCGACGTTGAAGGTGGTCGCCGCCATCGAGGCGCCGGCCAGCCACCACGGGATCGACCGGCCGCCGACGAAGAAGTCCGCCAGGCTCCGGGAGCCGCGGCGCGCCAGCCACACGCCCAGCGTGAGGGTGCCGCCGAGGTAGGCGGCGACGACGATCCAGTCGAGGGCGCGCACTACGGGGCCAGCAGGCGCTCCGCGGCCGCCCGCTGCATCACGACGTCGCCGGACCAGGCGCACCACACGGGACCCCGGCCCGGTACCTCGGCCGCGAGGCGCGGGTGCGCGCACAGGACGACGGTGGCCGGCGCGGCGAGCGCCTCCGCCAGGCGCCGCCGGCTCTCGGCCGACAGCGCCGCGCGGCCCTTGCTGCCGCGGACCTCCGCGAACACGACCACCACCCGCTCGCCGCCCCCGCCCCCGCCCCCCTCCACGCGCACGCCGCGCGCGGCCAGCGCCTCGGCGAACGCGGTGCGCGGCGGCACGGGGTAGGCGCCGCCGGCGTCGTCGTCCACGACGACCAGGTCCACGGCGCCGCGGACGGCGCGGGCCTCGCCGCGCTCGAGCCGCACCGCCGCCCGCGCCAGCGCGCCGGCGCGCTCCCGGTGCCGCGCCAGCGCCGCGTCGTCCAGCGGGTGCGGCGCCGCCGCCCGGCCGGAGGCCGTCCGCCGCCGGGCCAGCGACGCCTCGAGCCGGCGCGCGTCGAGGGCGCCCGAGGCCGCGGCGGCCTCGATCGCGTCGACCACGCCGGCCACGTCCCGGGGATAGAGCAGCAGGTCGCAGCCGGCCGCGAGCGCGCGCACGGCGCCCTCGCGCTCGCCGGTGCCCCGCACCGCGCCCTCCATGATCAGCGCGTCGGTGACGACGAGCCCATCGAAGCCGAGCTCGCGCCGCAGCAGGCCGTCGAGGATCGGCCGCGAGTGCGTCGCCGCGACGCCGGACGGATCGAGCGCCGGGTAGGCGACGTGGGCCGTCATGACGCCGGCGACGCCCGCGGCGACGGCGCGCCGGAACGGCGCGAGGTCCGCCTCGAGCGCCGCGCGCGGAGCGGCGACGGCCGGCAGCGCGTCGTGGGAGTCCGCCGTCGTGCGCCCGTGGCCGGGGAAGTGCTTCGCGCAGGCGAGCACGCCGGCCGCCTGGCAGCTCGCGACCCACGCCGCCGCGGCGCGGCCCACGGTGTCGGGGTCCGCGCCAAGGGCGCGCGTCTGCACGATCGGGTTGGACGGCTCGGCGTCGAGGTCGGCGACCGGCGCGAACGCCCACGCGACGCCGACGTCGCGCGCCTCGGCGGCGGTGATGGCCGCGGCCTCGGCGAGCGCCGGCTCGCCCAGCGAGGCGACGGCCATCGCCGGCGGCAGGGCCGTGAGCCCCGCGACCTGCTGGCCGGCGCCGCGCTCGAAGTCGGAGGCCACGAGCAGCGGGTGGGGCGCAGCCGACGCGATGCGGCGCGTCAGGGCGCGCACCGCGCCGCGCTCGCCGCCGAAGACGATGAACCCGCCGACGCCCAGCGCCAGGGCGGCTTCGACCGCCGGCAGGGCGGGCTCGAAGCCGGCCGCCGGATCCCAGCGGATCGCCGGGAGGACCAGCGCCGCGAGCCGCTTCACGCCGGGGTGATGCAGCCGAGGACGCGCGGGCCGCGCGCCCCGGTCGCGGCGGGCTCGTTGCCCGGCCGGCCGGTCCGCGCCAGGTGCCCGAGGAAGGCGAACACCGCCGCCTCCTTCGCGTCGCCGTCGAAGAACAGCTCGTCGAAGGCGCGGTGCGCGGGGCCGGGCCACGCCTCGGCCACGGCGGCCACGAGCGCGGGATTGCGGGCGCCGCCGCCCGAGCGCACCACGTCCAGCGGCCGGAGCGGCTCCGGCACGAAGCGCCGCGCCGCCGCGCCGATCGCGCGCGCGGTGAGCGCCACGGCGGTGGCCACCGTGTCGGCCGCCGAGGCGCCGCGCTCCCGGCACTGCGCGATGAGCCGGTGCGCGTACCCGACGCCGAACACCTCGCGGCCGGTCGAGCGGGGCGGCGGCTCGTCGAAGAACGGGTGCGCCAGCGCGGCCTCCACCACCTCCGCGTCCGCGCGGCCGGTGCGCGCGATCGCGCCGTCCTCGTCGAAGCGGCGGCCGGGGTAGAGCCGGCGCACGCACTCGTCGATCACCATCACGCCCGGGCCGGTGTCGAGCGCCAGGACCGGCGCGTCCGCCCCCCGCGCCGGCACCACGGTGAAGTTCGCGATCCCGCCGAGGTTGAGCAGCGCGCGTGGCCCGTCCGGCCGGGCGAACAGCAGCCGGTCGGCGCGCGGCACGAGCGGCGCGCCGTGGCCACCGGCCGCGACGTCGCGCGAGCGGAAGTCGGAGACCACCGGCACGCCCAGGCGCTCGGCGATCACCGCCGCGTTGCCCAGCTGCAGGCTGGCGCGCCGCGGCTCGTGCCACACGGTCTGGCCGTGCGACGCCACGAAGGCGAGCGCCGCGGGCGCGACGCCGCCGCGCTGCAGCAGCGCCAGCGCCGCGTCGGCGAGCCACAGGCCGAGGTCGGCGTCCAGCAGCGCCAGCTCGCGCGCGCTGCCGCCGGCGATCGTGTTGCCGATGCGGTCGCGCTGCGCGTCGCCGTAGGGGGTGGTGAGGAACGCCAGCAGCTCGAGGGCGTAGGCGCCGGCCTCCGGCTCGCGGATCCGGACCAGCGCGGCGCTCACGCCGTCGAGCGACGTGCCGGACATCAGGCCCACGGCGAGCACGGCCCCCGCCTCAGCCACGGCCGCCGCTCCCGTGCACGGGCGGCGGCGCCTCGCCCACCGCGCCGCGCACGTAGCCGCCGGCCTCGGCCAGCAGCCGCTCGGCCGTCGCCCGGTCCACGCCGCGCCTGAGCATGACGATCGCGGTCTTGACGTGCTGGGCGGCGTCGCCGAGCGCCCGCCGGGCCGCCGCGCGGTCCACGCCGCACACCTCCATCACGATGCGCTCGCCCCGGTCCTTGAGCTTGTCGGACAGCGCGACCAGGTCCACCATGAGGTTCCCGTACGCGCGGCCCATGCGGATCATCGCGCCGGTCGTGACGGTGTTGAGCACCAGCTTGGTCGCCGTGCCGGCCTTCATCCGGGTCGAGCCGGTCAGCGCCTCCGGGCCGACCTTCGGCAGGATGGCGAGGTCCACGTTGGCCAGCAGCGCCTGCGGCGGGTCGGTGCACGAGAGCAGGATCGTCTTCGCGCCGCGCGCCGCCGCGCGGGCCAGCGCACCGCGCACGTACGGCGTCGTGCCGCTGGCCGCGATCCCGAACACCACGTCGGCGGGACCCACGTCCCGGGCGTCCATCGCCTCGGCCCCGGCGTCGGGGTCGTCCTCGGCGCCCTCCGATCCCTTGACCAGCGCCGACGCCCCGCCGGCGATGACGCCCTGCACCATCTCCGGCGGCGTGCCGAACGTGGGCGGGCACTCCGACGCGTCGAGCACGCCGAGCCGGCCGCTGGTGCCCGCGCCGACGTAGAGGAGCTTCCCGCCGCCGCGGAACGCGCGCTCGACCATCGCGATGGCGCCTGCGACCGCGTCGCGCACCGCCCACACCGCCTCGGGCACGAGGCGGTCCTGGCGGTTCAGCAGCTCGACGATGCGCGCGGCGTCGGCGACGTCGATGTCGGCGGTGTCGGGGTTCCGCTGCTCGGTGAGCCGGGGATCGTGCGGGACGGGGTGCGACGTCATGGCCGGGCGGAATCTACGCGCCGCCCCCTGCCGGTCAACGCGAGCGCGGGATCAGTCGCGCGGTGCAGGCGCGAGCGGGCCGGCCCCGGGCGCGAAGCGCGGCAGGTGGATCGTGAACGTGGTGCCGTGCCCCGGCTCGCTGTCCACCCAGATGTAGCCCCCGCTCTGCTTCACGATGCCGTACACCGTGGCCAGGCCGAGGCCGGTGCCGCGGCCCTGTTCCTTGGTGGTGAAGAACGGCTCGAACAGCCGGGCCCGCGTGTCGGCGTCCATGCCCTGGCCCGTGTCCCGCATCCGCAGCAGCACGTAGCGGCCCGGCTCGACGGCCGCGCGCCCGTGGGCGCGCACCTCGTCGGCGTCGGCGCCGCCGGTCTCGATGACCAGCGTGCCGCCCTCGGGCATCGCGTCGCGCGCGTTCACGGCCAGGTTCACGATGACCTGCTCGAGCTGGCTGGGGTCGGCCCGCACCAGCCCGATGTCCGGGGCCAGGCTGGTCCGGAGCGCGACGTCCTCGCCGATCAGGCGCCGCAGCAGCTTCTCCATCTCCAGCACGATGGTGTTGATGTCCAGCAGCCGCGGCTGCAGCACCTGGCGGCGGCTGAACGCCAGCAGCTGGCGGGTGAGGTCCGCCGCCTTGAGCGCCGCGCGGCGCACCTCCTCCGCGTCCTCGCGGGCCGGGTGGTCCGGGCCGAGCGAGACCAGCATGAAGTCCACGTAGCTGAGGATCGCCGTCAGCAGGTTGTTGAAGTCGTGCGCGATGCCGCCCGCCAGCCGGCCGACCGCCTCCATCTTCTGGACCTGGCGCAGCTGGGTCTCGAGGGCCACCCGCGCGGAGACGTCGGCCGCCACACCGA
>DASPSV010000187.1:0-6174 GCA_035623755.1 Gemmatimonadales bacterium | reverse complement strand
TGCGACTCACCGGACTGCAGCGACCCCTGCCGGCGGCGCGCTGGTGCGCCGTTCTCGGCGCCGCGCTGATCGCGGCCGCGTGCCATCCGTCCTCGCCGCAGGCGAGCGCCGCCGCCCGTCCGCGGCCCACACCGGCGCCGGGGTTCGCCCTGCCGCTCGACACCTCGTCGCACGCCGCGCTCGTCGCGTACGCGCACTCGCTCACCTTCGACACGACGGCTCCGGGCGTGGACCGCCGCTACCTGGTCCTCGGCCAGGGGATGCACCAGCTGGTCGGGCCGTTCGTGGAGCTGGCCCCCGAGATCGGGGCGGCCGCGATCGACCACGCGGACCTCGTGCGCGGCCGGATCCTCGCCCGGCTGACGGTGGACGGATCGCACCCGCTCATGGGATCGGCGGCCGGCGTCGCGTACCTGTGGGTGGACAGCGTGGGCAGCTCGTTCCGGACCGTCGTCGTGCCCGAGTCGCTCGGAGCGCCGATGCGGGTGTCGCCCGTCTCGCTGGGCGCGTACGGCCCGGCCGGGGCTCCGTGCCGCACGCTGGCGGTCGCCCGCTTCTGGACCGACCGCCTCGTGCCGCCCAACCCGGCGCCCGGCGCCAAGGAGCAGGTCTTCCGGTCGTCGCGCGGGATCGTGTGCTACCCGTGCAACAGCACGATCTGCTGCTCCGACACGACGTCGAGCAACTTCGGACCGTGAGGCGGCTGGGGGGCGCCGCGGCGCTCTGGGCCGTGCTCGCCCTGGCGGCGCGCGCCGCGGCCGCCCAGTGCCCGGACGGCACGCCGGCGCCGTGCGGCCCGCGCGCCGTCCGCGCGGCGCCCACCGGCGTGGCGGTGCTCTACTTCGACAACCTCTCCACCGACAGCAGCGACGCGTACCTCGCCGAGGGCATCACCCAGGAGATCATCGCCCGCCTGGGCGACGTCTCCCGCCTGGTGGTGAAGTCGCGCTACGCGGTGCGGCCCTACCGCGGCGCCACCACCCTCGATCCGGCCGGCATCGGCCGCGCGCTCGGCGTCGCGTACCTGGTCACGGGCAGCGTGCAGCGCGCCGGACGCCGGCTGCTGGTGGGCGCGGAGCTGTCGCGGGCGTCCACGGGCGACCGCGTGTGGGGCCAGGAGTACGAGCGCGGCGACGGCGACATCATCGCGATCATGGCGGACATCGCGTCGCACGTCGTGGCCGGCGTGGCGGGCTCGCTGCTGCCCGCCGAGCGGCGCGCCCTCGCCAGCCGGCCCACCGAGAGCCGCGCCGCCTACGACCAGCTGCTGCGCGGCGACGTGCTGCTCGCGCAGCGCACGCCGGTCTCCGTGCGCGGCGCGATCGCGGCGTACGCCGCCGCCACGGCGCTCGACCCCGCCCTCGCCGACGCGTGGGCCCGGATGAGCGTGGCCTACGGGATCCTGGTCCAGCGCGGCTGGACGCCCGACGGCCGGCCGGCCGACGACAGCCTGCGGGAGCGCAGCATCGCCGCCGCCGACCGCGCGCTGGCCCTCGATTCGTCGAACTCCGACGCCTGGATGGCCGAGGCCTACGCCCGCACCGAGCGCGACCCGCTCGGCTGGGAGGGGGCCGAGGCGGGCTACCGCCGCGCCGTCGCCCTCAACCCGCGCAACGCGGAGGCGTGGCACCAGCTCGGCGATCTGCTCGGCGCGATGGGCCGGCGCGTGGAGGCGCTCGACGCCTGGCGCGCCGCCGTGCGGGCCGAGCCGGGCCGGCCGGTCTCGATGCTGAGCCTCGCGAGCACCCTCGCGCCCCGCGAGGCCCTCGCCGTGTGCGACAGCGTGCTGGCCGTGGACCCGCAGTCGGTCAACGCGTACATGATCCGCGCCCTCGACCGGCTGGCCGCCGGCGACACCACGGGCGCGCGGAGCGACCTGGCCGGCCTGGAGCGCGTCGTGCCGCTCGGCGCCGAGCTGGGGAGCCGCGCCCTGGCCGCGCGGCTGGTGCTCGCCCTCGGCGACACGGCCGACGCGCGCCGGCGCGCGCGCGAGCTGGAGAGCGGCCTGCCGGTCGCGGGCCCGATCCACCCGCAGCTCGCGGCCATGCTGGCCGCCGTGCTCTACCTCGCCGGCGAGCGGGACGAGGCCTTCGCCCTGCTGAGCCGGGCGCCGCCGGGCGTCGCCGTGTGGCAGAACCGCGGCGGGGCGCCGTGGCTCGCGGACGCGCGGTTCCGGCGGGTGTTCGACGAGTCCCGGCCGGCCTGGGCGTCCGCGCCGTAGCCGAAACAACAGCGCCGCCGGCGGCGTACGATCCGCTCGAACGCACCGTCCGACGCCGCGGGCACCGCCCGCCGCTCCCCCTCACCGCCTGACGGAGACCGTCCGATGCGGCATTCGTTGCTCGCACTCCTCCTCGCCGCGGCCGCCGGCCCGGCGCTCGCCCAGTCCGGCGCCCCGACGCCCGGCGCCCCGGCGCCCCGTGTGCCGCCGCCCGCCGCCGCGCCGTCCAACGCGGAGCTGATGGCGAACGACCACTACACGCGCTCGCACGACTACGACCTCGTGCACCAGCGCATCGCCGTTTCCGCCTTCGACTGGGATTCGCTGTCCTTCGAGGGGAGCGTGGTCACGACGCTGGTCGCCGAGCGGCCGGGCCTCGACTCGATCGTCCTCGACGAGGGCGCGCTGCTCGTCAACACGTCGGTCACGGACCGCCGCGGCACCGCGCTCCGCTCGAGCCGGAGCGGCGACACGCTGGTGATCTTCCCGGCGAGCCCCGCCGCCTTCGGCGACACGCTGACCTTCACGGTCGCCTACCACGGGAAGATCAAGAACGGCGACGGCCTCACCTACATCACGCCGGACGGGCTGCCGCACCGCCCGCGGCAGATCTGGAGCCAGGGCGAGGACCACAACAACCACGACTGGTTCCCGACCTTCGACTTCCCCAGCGACAAGATGAGTTGGGAGCTGGCGGCCACGGTCCCGGAGGAGGACATCGCCGTCTCCAACGGGCGCCTGGTGTCCAACGTCGTCCGGGCCGGCCAGCGCACGATGACCTGGCGGCAGGACGCGCCGTCGGCCACCTACCTGGTCTCCCTGATCGTCGCACCGCTGGTCCGGATTCACGACAGCTGGCAGGGCATCCCGGTGGACTACTACGTCTACCGCGAGGACAGCGCCAGGGCGTGGCCGCTGTTCCACGTCACGCCCGACATGATCGGGACGTACGCGCGGCTCACCGGCGTCCGGTACCCGTGGGACAAGTACGCGCAGACCACCGTGGCCGACTTCTTCGGCGGGATGGAGAACGTCAGCGCCACCACGCTGGTGGACTGGCTGCCCGACGCGCGCGCCTACCGCGACCGGCCGTGGTACCAGCACGACCTCATCCCGCACGAGCTGGCGCACCAGTGGTTCGGCGACTACGTCACCACGGTCAACTGGGCCAACATGTGGCTCAACGAGGGCTTCGCGGAGTTCATGCCGGGGCAGTACTGGGGCGAGAAGCTCGGGCCCCTGGCCGAGCAGGACTACTACGCGAACGAGTACCGGCAGTACCTCGGGATCGACCGCCGGCGCCCGATGCCGCTCGCCTCGCTCGGCTCCAACAACATCTACCCGAAGGGCGCGCTGGTCCTCGAGATGCTGAAGCGCTACCTGGGCCCGGAGCGGTTCTGGGCCTCGGTGCACGCCTACCTCGTCCGCCACGCCTTCGGCACGGCCACCACCGACGACTTGCGCCAGGCCGTGCTCGCGGCCACGGGCGAGAACCTGGACTGGTTCTGGTCCGAGTGGATGTACCAGGCGGGCTACCCGCAGCTCGACGTGTCGGCCGCGTACGACTCGGCGCGCCGGACCGTGACGCTCGCGGTCCGGCAGACGCAGCCGGACACGCTCACGCCGGACAGCACCGGCCTCCGGTTCACGGTGCCCGCGGTGTTCCGGATGCCGCTGGTGGTGCGGGTCGGGACGGCGGCCGGCGACGTCACGAAGCGGATCGAGCTGCGCGCGCGCGAGCAGACCGACACGATCGCGGGCGTCGCGTCGCCGCCGACGATGGTGGTCTTCGACGACGGCAACGCGGTCCTCAAGAGCCTCCACTTCGACCAGCCGACGGCGTGGCTCGCCGCCCAGCTCGCGCGCGACCCGGACGTGTGGGACCGCGAGTGGGCGATCGAGCAGCTGGAGGGCCGGCCCGGCGATCCGGCGGCGGTCGCGGCACTCGCCGACGCGGCGACCCGGGCCGACTGGTGGCTGATCCGGGGCCGCGCGGCGGCGGCGCTGGCCCACGCCCCGGCCGACGCGGCGCTCCCCGCGCTCGAGGCCGCGGCCCGGGACACGTCGGCCGACGTGCGCGAGGCCGCGGTGGAAGCGCTCGGCGAGCTGGGCGGGCCGCGGGCCGTGGCCCTCGCGCGCGCCGCCTTCGACGGCGACTCGAGCTACGCGGTGCGCGCCGCCGCGGTCGGCGCCCTGACGCAGGCGGATCCCGGCCACGCCGCGGACGTCGTCCGCGCCGCGCTCGGCCAGCCCTCGTACCAGGACCAGATCCAGAACGCCGCGTTCCGCGCCATCGCCGTCCACGGCGACACGTCGTTCGTCGGGGTGGTGGACAGCCTGTTCGCCGCGAGCCAGTTCCCGGCGTTCGTGCTCGCGGCGCTCGGCGCGCGCGGCAGCCAGCGGGCGCTGGACCTGCTGACGCGGCGCCTCGACGACCCGCGCCGCGCCGTCCGGGGCTGGGCGCTGCAGGCGTTCCGTTTCGGGATGCCGCGCGCGCTGGCGCTGGCACGGCTGCGGGGCGCGGTGGATGGCCTGCAGAGCGCCGGCGCGAAGCAGGCCGTCACCGACGCGATCGCGCGGCTGGCCGCGGCGCCCGGCGGGCCGTAGCCGGCGCGCCGGGCCGCGGCTCGGGGGGGCGCGCTACGGCGCGCTGTCCCGGCGGCTCGGCAGCGGGTGGAGGAAGCGGGTGTCGAGGAGCGTCTGGTCCTCGGCGAATCGACCGACGTAGTGGGCGCCGCCGACGAGGAGCGGCGGACGGGCCAGCACCTGCACGCTCTCGACGCGCCGCTGCACCACGACGTTGGGCAGCAGCTCCGCGAAGGTGATCGTGGACGTCGCCGCGCGCATCTTGTCCCACGCGCGCTCGGGGTGCGTGAGGCTCACCGTGATGCGGCGCACCTGGTAGGAGCGCGCGTCCATGTCCACGTCGCCCGCGAGGTCCGGGGCCTGCAGGGAATCGGGCGGGCGGAAGTGGAAGCGCACCAGCGCCGCGGTGTCCCCCGGCACCGGGCCGGTGAGCGCGAAGCAGTGGTTCGCCTGGAAGACGCTGTCGGCGATGTCCATGATGGTGGGCAGGACGACCGTGCGGGCGATCGTGCCGTCGGGCAGATCGGTCGCGCCGACCACGTCGCCCGGCCGGTAGCGCACGATCGCGCTGCTCAGGTACTCGACGGTGTCCCGCCGCGTCCAGTCCACGTTCCCCACCTCGTTGAGATCCGAGAAGACGCGGACCATCCGGTAGCGGAACTGGTACTGGGTGGCGAGCAGGCGGTACTGCCGGGCGTACTGGCGGATCTGGTCGAACAGGGCCGCCAGCTCCGGCGTGCCCGCGTCCGGCGGGCCGGGCTGCGTGCACCCGCGGCTCGCCACCACGGTGATCTCCTCGAGCTGCACGGTCAGCCGCTCCAGCACCGGCGCGACGGTGACCGTCTCGCCCGGGGCGACCGCGACCGTGGTGTCGAAGGGCTTGTAGCCGACCTGGCGCACCTGGAGGCGGTAGGTCGCGGCCGGAATCCGGCTGAAGGCGAACGCCCCCGCCTCGTCGGTGAACCGCTGCGGGAACCGCGGCGGCATCGCGACGACCGCGTACGGCACCGGCTCGCCGTCGGCCGAGCGCACCACGCCGCGCACGGCGGCGGTGCCACGCGGTCCCGCCTCCTGCGCAGCCGCGCACGGCGCCGCGAGCGCGAGCAGCGCGGCGACGGCGACCAGCCGGCTCACGCGCGCCTCGAGAGCGCCAGCGGCCGCCCGCCCCGGCCTCAGCTGGCGGCGGGGCGCGGCGTGGCCGGCCGGCAGGTGACGACCGCCGCGCCGGCGGCGAGGCCCGGCGCCGCCGCTTCGACGCGCACGCTGCCGGCGGCCTTCGTCGCCTGCACGATCGCCATGCACAGGCCGTTGAAGGCGCGGCGCACCGTGCCCTTGTCGGCCTCGTGGCTGCTGGGGTCGCCGTTGCC
>DASPSV010000184.1:0-2694 GCA_035623755.1 Gemmatimonadales bacterium | reverse complement strand
CCACGCCCACCCGGAAGCCGAGCGAATCGAGCAGCAGGGAATCGTCGCGCGTCAGGAAGATCGAGTCCCGGCGCAGGCCCAGGGTATCGCCCGCCGATACGAAGCCGCCGAGCCCGAGGATCGACACGGCGCGCAGGATCTCCGCGCTGGGGGCCGGTGCCGCCTGGCCGGGCGTGGCCGGCGACATGTACTGGTCGACCAGGTTCTCGGGGTAACCCGCGGCACGCAGCCGCGCTCGAACCTGATCGGGCGTCAGCCCGCTGTCCTCGATGCGCTGGCGAATCTGATCGCCGATGCCCGGCTGCTGCAGGTACTGCTGCAGCTGCTGGTCGCTGACGTTGGCCGGCCGCGGCGGAACCTGTTGTGCAACTGCCTTGCCGCCGGGACCGGCGGCAGCCAGCGCTACGAGGAGCAACGACGCTCCCAGACGGTACTTTGCGGCGCAAAGTGGCATGCGGAGAAATAGCATTGTGGCGGGGATCCCGCAATGCCGCCTGCCACTGGTACGGGGTCGACGGGCGAGCGCGCCCTCGCGACGACACCGCTACTCGATTACGATTGGGGCCACCATGGCGCCTCGCAACAACCCAGCCGCGGCCGGCACGCCCGCCCCACTGGACCGCCCCCTCCGCCTCGCCCTCGTAGGCTGCGGCCGTATCTCCAAGAGCCACTTCGACGCCATCGACCAGCACCAGGCTGCCGCCCGCCTCGTGGCGGTCTGTGACGTCGAGCCGAAGGCTCTCGCCGCTGCAGAGAAGCGCACCGGCGCGCCGGGGTACCCGTCGCTCGAGGCCCTGCTCGCGACGTCGGACGCGGAGCTGATCGTCCTCGCCACGCCGAGTGGCTTGCACCCGTCCCAGGCCATCGAAGCGGCGCGCGCCGGCCGTCACGTGATGACCGAGAAGCCGATGGCGACGCGGTGGGAGGACGGCAAGCGGATGGTCGAGGTCTGCGACAAGGCCGGCGTCCGGCTGTTCGTGGTCAAGCAGAATCGGCTCAACCCGACGGTGCGCCTCGTGAAGCGCGCCATCGACAAGCACCGCTTCGGGCGGATCTACACGGTCACCTGCAACGTGTTCTGGACGCGTCCGCAGGAGTACTACGACGCGGCGAAGTGGCGCGGCACGTGGGAATTCGACGGCGGCGCCTTCATGAACCAGGCGAGCCACTACGTGGATCTCCTCGACTGGCTCATCGGCCCGGTGGAGTCCGTCTACGCGTACACGGCGACCCTCGCGCGCCGCATCGAGGTGGAGGATACCGGCGTCGCGGCCATCCGCTGGCGCAACGGCGCCCTCGGGTCCATCAACGTCACGATGCTGACCTACCCCAAGAACCTCGAGGGGTCGGTCACCATCCTGGGCGAGCGCGGCACGGTCCGGCTCGGCGGCGTGGCCGTGAACAAGATCGAGCACTGGGAGTTCGCCGATAGCGACGCCGAAGACGACGCGCAGTGGAAAGAAGCGAGCTATCAGCCCAGCTCGATCTACGGCCAGGGCCACGCGCTGTACTACGACAACGTCATCAGGGCGCTGCGCGGCGAGGCGCGGGCGGAGACCGACGGCAGGGAAGGGCTGCGCTCGCTGGAGCTGCTGATCGCGATCTACCAGTCGGCCCGAGACGGCCGCCAGGTGGGACTGCCCCTCGAATACTGAAGGTGGATCATGGCGCTGCGACGCGATAGCCAGGCGCGAACCTCGCTGCCCGACGGGCCGGCGATCCCGATCGCCGCCCCGGACCTCACCGATCTCGAGTCCCGCTACGTCAACGAAGCCATCGCTTCCGGCTGGATCTCGGCGCGCGGCCCGTTCGTGGCGAAGTTCGAGAAGGCGTTCGCGACGTTTAGCGGCGCGGCGCACGGCATCGCCTGCTCGAGCGGCACCACCGCGCTCCACCTCGCGCTGACCGCGCTCGACCTCGGCCCGGGCGACGAGATCGTCGTCCCGGCCTTCACGATGATCGGTACGGTGAACCCCGTGCTGTACCTCCGCGCGACGCCCGTCGTGGCCGACGCGGATCCGGACACGTGGAACGTCACCGCGGACACCGTCCGCGCCGCGCTGAGCCCGCACACCAAGGCGGTCATCGTCACGCACGTCTTCGGCCTGCCGGCGGACGTCGGGTCCATCCAGGCGGTCGCGCCCGGGCGTCCGGTCATCGAGGATGCGGCCGAAGCCACCGGAGCCCGGTGCCGCGGCCGCCGCGCCGGCTCGCTGGGCGCCGCCGCGGCCTTCTCGCTCTTCGCGAACAACATCGTGACCACGGGCGAGGGCGGGATGGTGCTGACGAGCGACGACAAGCTGGCGGCGCGCTGCCGGCGCCTGCGGGATCATGGCTTCAGCAGCGACTGGGCGCGCTACGTCCACGACGAGATCGGCTTCAGTTACCGGATGTCGAACCTGCAGGCCGCGCTGGGTCTCGCGCAGGCCGAGCGTGCCGAGGAGCTGGCGGCGCGATCGCGGGCCGTGGGGCTCCGCTACCTCGAAGGCCTGCGGGACGTCCCGGGGCTCCGGCCGCAGCTGGTGCCGGACTGGGGCGAACATGTCTACTGGGTGTTCGGGGTGCTCGTCGAGGAGGCGTACGGACGCTCCCGCGACGAGCTGCGCGAGGAGCTGCGCCGGCGTGGCATCGGAACGCGGACCTTCTTCCATCCGCTGCACAAGCAGCCCGCGCTGCGCGGCCGGTTCCGCCGCG
>DASPSV010000161.1:0-11620 GCA_035623755.1 Gemmatimonadales bacterium | reverse complement strand
CGGCGACCTGCACCGTCCCGCTCCGCACGGTCGCCGACACGGTGGTCTCCAAGCGGCACGCCACGGTCGCCTTCGACGACGCCGGCGCCGCCACCATCACCGATCACAGCCGCAACGGCACCTTCGTCAACGGGCAGCGCGTGCGCGGGCCCGCCATGCTCAAGCTCGGCGACCGGCTCATGCTGGGCTGGCACGGCCCGCTGTTCGAGGTCCGCATCCTCGGCGTCACGACGCTCCCCGAGGGGCAGGGCGCGGAGTACCGTCCGCAGCTGCAGCCGCGCAAGACGCTGTCGGGCATCGTCCAGGTCGCCCGGGGCGAGGCCGGCACCGCGACCGGCTCGCGCCCGGCGGCGTTCGCCCGGTCGCTCGCGCGGCAGTTGGCCCGGGAGTCGTCGCTCGCGTTCCGGGCGGTGGTCCTCGCGGTGATCGCGGCGCTCGTGGTCGCGGTCGTCATGGTCTACCGGGCGGGCGCGCGGGAGCGGGCGGACGCCGACGCCCGGCTCGCCAGCGCCGAGCGCGCGTTCGCCGCGCAGCTGCGGTCGGCCAGCGCCTCGCAGCTCCGCGCCGACTCGGTGATCCAGCGCCTGCGGCGCGACCTCGTCGCCGCCCGGCGTGCCAGCGTCCCGCGCCCCGTCGTGGACAGCCTCGAGGCCGAGCTCAAGGGCGCCGAGCTCAGGGCCGGCGCGCTCGGGCCGACCACGGCGTCGGACTTCTCGCGCGTCTCGGAGGAGAACCAGGCCGCGGTGGCGATGGTCATCGTGCGCTACCCCTTCGACTCCGTCATGGGCAGCGGCTTCGTGATCACGCCGTCGGGGTACCTGCTCACCAATGGCCACGTGGTCCGGGATTCGCTCCGCGGGCGGCCGCGCGCCGTCGAGGTGGTGATGGCCGACACCCGCACGCCGCTCGCGGCGGACGTGGTCGCCACCAGCGGGGTGCCGGACGAAGACATCGCCGTGCTCAGGATCCGGGGGTACCACGGCGCGGTGGTCCGGGCGATCGACTGGGCCGGGGCCGGCGTGCGCCAGGGAGCCGCCGCGGCCCTCATCGGCTTCCCGCGCGGCACCCAGCTCGCGTTCGACGCCTCCGGTTACGTGCGCACCACGATGTTCGCCGGCGTGATCGCCAAGGCCACGAGCGAGTGGATCCAGTTCGCGGGCTCGACCGACGCCGGCTCCTCCGGCAGCCCCGTGTTCGACGCGGCGGGCGCCGTCATCGGCATCCACTACGGCGCCTTCGCGGCACCGGACGGCGAGAGCGGCTCGACCCCCCTGGGCTTCGCCATTCCCATCGCCCGGGCGCGGCGGTGGCTGCCGCCGGACGCGAGGGCGGAGCTGGGGCTCTAGGTCGAGCCTGCGAACTCGGGCAGCGGAAAAGGAACGGGGCCCGGCATCGTGCCGGGCCCCGTTCGCTCGTGGGTCGCGACGGGATCAGGTCCGCTCCCGCCACTCCTGCTCGTCGTTCGCCTCGTCCTCGTCGGCCCAGAACCACATCAGGATGCGCGGAACGCGGTGCGCGTCCCCGCCGTCGCGGATCACGATGCCCACCGGCTCCGTCGCCGCCAAGACCGCTGTCGCCATACGACGTCCCGCCTCGTGAGAAGGACCACCCTGCAGCCCGAACGCGACCTGGGCCGCCGCCTCTCTCCAAGGCATCCATCGTGCCTGCAGTTGCATCTTCGGAAGTCATTGCAGGATAATACGATACGTCAATATGCGAGAAGAGCACTCCACCATTCCGTGTCAGTTCGACACTGCAGCGCTCGTTTCACTCTGACTCGCGGCCTCTCCGGGATGCGAGGCGAGGAAGCCGACGTTGCGCGGCCGCCGGGCGCCGGCCGCGGCCGGCTGGGCGCGGGCGATGTCCCAGTCCGCGTAGAGCGAGCGCAGGGCGTCGCTGGAGACGGAGGGCGCCTTGCCGCCCGCGGCGACCGCGGGCATCACGGCGTGATGCCCGCCCGCGGCGGTCACGGCCTTGAGGCGGCGGATCAGCTCGGCGCGGTCGCCGGCGGCGAGCGGGGCGAGGGCGGCCGTCTCGATCACGCAGCCCTCGATCGTGCCCTCCGGGGTCCACGACTCGAGCGGCGCGACGAGGCACTCGATGCGGCTGCCGAGCTGCTCCGCCATGGCCCGGTTCTCGAGCCCCTCGACGCCGGCGAGGTCGGGGTCGCCCACCACGACGGTGGCTCCGCGCGCGGCGAGGAACAGCGCGCAGGCGCCGTCGGCGGCGCCCACGACGGCGACGCGGTCCCGGTCGCCGATGCGCGCGGCGAGCGAGACGACGGGGTCGTGCGGGGCGAGGCCCCAGTGCGACGGCTCGGCCTGGGCGGCGCGCAGCGCGAGGTGGCGCTCGCGCCAGCGGCGGTAGGACGGCAGCCTGAGGCGGCGGCGGATGATCGCGTCCACCTGCTCCTGCAGCAGCACCTCGGTCAGCTGGTACTGCTCCGAGCGGGTCAGCTCCTGCACCGCCTCGTCGCCGATGCCGAGGATGGACGCGCGCGGCAGGCCGTCCTTGTACTCCTCGATGCGCTGCTCGATGAACTCCTCGTACTCCGAGCGGAGGCTGCGGGGCGCCGGCGGCGGCCGGGGGGGGGGGCGGTCCACGGTCAGGCCGGCTCGATGTGTACGACGACGCGGTCGAGCTTGAGGTCGTCCTTGAGCTGGTGCTCGACGGCGTCGGCGATGTCGTGGGCCTCGTCGACCGACAGGTGGCCGGCGACGCGGATCGTGAGCTCGGCGAGCGACACGCCGGCGGCGAGCCGGGAGCGGATGTCGTGGGCCGAGCGGACCCCCTCGACGCCCTCCACCGAGCGGCGCACGGCGTCGGGCTCGTGGGCGGCCTGGTCCACCAGCACCGGCACGCCGCGGGCGAGGATCTGGTAGGCGACGCGCCCGATCATGAGGACGACCACCAGCGCCACGATCGGGTCGACGTGGGGCACGCCCGCGCGCGAGAGCACGCTGCCCGCGATCACGCCGGTGGTGATCATCACGTCCACCCGGGTGTGGGCCGCATCCGCGAGCAGGAGGTCGCTGGCGTACTGGCGGCCCTTGCGGGACTCGAACCACGCGACCCAGAGGTTGATCGCCAGGGTGCCGGCCAGCAGGCCGAGGTCGAGGCGGCTCAGCGCCGGCGGCGGCGCCTGGGCGAGCAGGCGGCCGACGGCCTCCTTCAGCAGCTCGAAGGAAGCGACCGCGAGGAAGATGACGATGCCCAGCGCGCCGAGGACCTCGAACTTGCCGTGCCCGTACGGGTGGTTGGCGTCGGCCTCGGCGCCCGCGTACCGCATCAGCACCACGAACACGATGTTGTTGAAGGCGTCCACGGAGGAGTGGATGGCGTCGCTGATGACGGAGAGCGAGCCGGCCCGGATGCCGATCGCGGCCTTGACCCCCACGACCACCAGGTTGGCGGCGAGAAGGCCGATGAACACGCGCTGGATGGAAGCCGTGCGGTCGCGCCCGGGAGCGCGGGCCGGTGCCATGCGGGCAAGCTGAGGAACGCCCCCACGGCTGTCAACTCCCTTGTTCGCGATTCCGTCGCCCCGTAGCTTCGCTTTCCCGGAGGCGACCGCGGCGATGCACCTCGACCTGCACGTTCACTCGACCTGTTCCGACGGCTCGCTCGCGCCGGCCGCCGTGGCGGCCGCCGCGCGGGCCGCGGGACTGGGGATGATCGCCCTGGCCGACCACGACACGACGGCCGGCGTCGGGCCGGCGCGCGCCGCCGCCGCGGGCGCGGGGCCCGAAGTGCTCGCGGCCATCGAGATCACCTGCATGCTGGACGGGCGGGAGCTGCACCTGCTGGGCTACGGGTTCCGGCCCGGCGACCCGGGCATCGCCGCGCTCACGGCGCGGGCGGCCGTGGCCCGGCGCGAGCGGATGGCCGCACTGGTCGAGCGGCTGCGCTCGCTCGGCGTGCCGATCGCCGTCGCCGACGTCACCACCGAGCCCGAGTGCGCGTCCATCGGGCGGCTCCACCTGGCGCGGGCCCTGGTGCGGCTGGGCCGCGCGGGCTCCGTGTCCGAGGCGTTCGCCCGCTTCATCGGCGACGGCGCCCCCGCGTGGGTGCCGAGCCGCGGCCCCGACGTGGGCGAGGCCATCGCCGCGGTCGCGGCCGCGGGGGGGTGCCCGGTGTGGGCGCATCCCGCGCCGGTGGACGCGCGACACTTCGCACCGCTCGCCGAGCGGGGCCTCGCCGGCGTCGAGACCCTGCGCCCCGCGCTGGATCCGCTCGAATCGGTGCAGCTGGAGCAGGCGGCGCGCGCCGCGGGCCTGGTGGTGACGGGCGGCTCGGACTGGCACGGCGCCGCGCGGCCCGCGCTGGGCAGCTGGTACGTGACCGAGAAGCACGTGGGCGCGTTCCTCGAGCGCCTCGGCATCCGTCTTCCGTAAGAAAGGATGGCATCGTGCGCATCACCGGATGGCTCGTGGCGGCCGCCTTCGTGACGGCCGTGCCCCTGGACCTGCTGGCGCAGTCGGGCGCCTACCGCACCACCTCGGGGGGCCAGGAGATCGCCACCGAGGCGTACCGCTGGAGCGGGAAGACGCTCGAGGCGACGGTGGACGTCCCGCTGGCGGGGCACCGCGTCGTCACGCGCACGGTGTACGACGACGCGTTCGCGCCGCTCTCCTACGAGCTCCGCGTCTACGCGCTCGCGACCGGCGTCGAGCAGCAGGTGGTGCACGTGACCTTCGGCGATTCGGTCCGCTGGGCCGTCGAGGGCCACGGGAGCGGCGCGGTGGCGCTGGACCCGCCGCGCGCTCTGATGCAGAACCTGCTGTGGAGCCACATGGCGGCGATGGCGCGGCGCCTGCCCGGCGCGGGCGACACGACGCTGACCCTGCACACCTTCCTGGTGGACAACGCGATGGTCATCGAGATCGCGCTCGCGAGGCGGGGCGGCCGCCTGACGGCCACCTCCCTCGCCGCCGGGACGAGCACGGCAGTGGAGCTCGCGCTCGCGGCCGACGGCAGCCTCGACAGCGCGGCGGTGCCGAGCCAGCGGCTGGTCGTGCGGCGGGTGAGCGCGGACAGCGTCTCGGCGTCGCGGCCGCTCGTGGTGCACGCCCCCGCGCCGCCGCCGGCGGGCGTGGTGGAGGAGCCGTTCGACTGGAGCGACGGCGCGCAGCAGCTCGCCGGGACGCTGACGCGCCCGGAGCGGAGCCGGGGACGGATCCCGGTGGCGCTGATCATCGCCGGCTCGGGCCCCACGGACCGCGACGGCAATTCGCGCCTGGGCTTCCGGATGGACGTCTACAAGAAGCTGGCGTGGGCGCTGGCGCAGCACGGCATCGCGAGCGTCCGCTACGACAAGCGCGGCGTCGGGGCCTCGCCGTTCACGGGCGACCCGACGGCCGTGGCGTTCGACGACTACACCGCCGACGCCGCCGCGGGGGCACGGGCGCTCGCGGCCGACGCGCGGTTCTCGAAGGTGGTGCTGGTCGGGCACAGCGAGGGGGCGCTGCTGGCCGAGCGCGCGGCGAACTCCGGCGTTCCGGTGGCCGGCGTGGCGATGCTCGCCGGCATGGGCCGGTCCTTCACCGCGGTGCTGCACGAGCAGATGGCGCAGCAGCTCGACGCCGGGAGGCTGGCCGCCTACGACAGCCTGATGGCCCTGTTCCTCGGGTCCGGCCCGATGCCCGACGTACCCGACGACCTGCGCACCCTGCTGCGCCCGTCGGTGCGCCGCTTCGTGCAGACGGAGAGCGCGATCGATCCGGCGGCCGAGGCGCGCCGCCTGGCGGTGCCGCTGCTGGTGGTGCAGGGCGCGACCGACATCCAGGTGAGCGTGCAGGACGCCGAGGCGCTGCGGGCCGCCCGTTCCGACGCCGAGGTGCACGTCATCCCGGACGCCAACCACCTGTTCGTGCACATCGCGACCCGGGACCGCGGCGCGCAGCTCGCGACCTACAACGACCCGGCGCTGCCCCTGGTGCCGGAGCTGGTGTCCGCCGTCACGGCCTTCATCGAGCGGGTGACGCGGTAGGTCAGTCGACGGCGCGCAGCAGGGCCGCCTTGAGGTAGCCGGTCTCCGGGACGGTGACGATCTCGGGGTGGTCGGCGGCCGCGCCGCGGATCTCCACGAGCTGCAGCCGCCGGCCGCTGTCGCCTGCGGCGTCGGCGAGCATCGCGAAGAAGTCCGAGCGGTGCACGTGGTGCGAGCAGGAGGCCGTGAACAGCACCCCGCCGGGCGCCAGCAGCTGCATCGCCCGGAGGTTCACCTCCTTGTAGCCGGCCAGGGCCCGCGGCAGCGAGCGCCGGTCGCGGGCGAACGCGGGCGGGTCGAGCGCCACGACGTCGAACCGTTCGCCGGCGGCCGCCGCCTCCTTCAGCCAGTCGAACGCGTTCGCCTCGACGGTCTGCAGCGCGCGGCCGTTGAGCTCGGCGTTGCGGCCGATCCGGGCGACGGCGTCCCCGGAGATCTCGACCGCGACCACTTCCCGCGCGCCGCCCGCGGCCAGGTGCAGCGCGAAGGCGCCGTGGTACGCGAAGGCGTCGAGGCAGCGGCCGTGGGCCAGGGTGCCGAGCAGCCGGCGGTTCTCGCGCTGGTCGAGGAAGGCGCCCGTCTTCTGGCCGACCCACGGGGTGGCCAGCCAGCGGATGCCCGGCGCCTCCACGACCTCGATCTCCTGCGGGACCTCGCCGAAGGCCAGCGCGACCTCGCGCGGCAGCCGCTCGCGCTCGCGGACCGCCGCGTCGTTCCGGAGCAGCAGCCCGCGCGGCGCCAGCGTGTCGCGGACGGCCGCGATCACGTCGCCCTTCACCGCCTCGAGGCCGGCCGACAGCAGCTGCGCCACCGCGTAGTCGCCGTAGCGGTCCACGATCAGCGACGGGAGGCCGTCGCCCTCGGCGTGGACCACGCGGCAGGCGCCGTCGGTGATGCCGCGGCGCCGCTCCAGCGCGGCCGCGATCATCGCGCGCCACCAGCCGGCGTCCACCGCGGTGCCCTCGGGCGCCAGCCGGCGGGCGCGGATCTCGGAGGCGGGGGAGAACAGCGCGGTCCCCAGGCCCTTGCCGCGCTCGTCCACCAGTGCCGCGAGCCCCGGCGCGTCGGCGTCGGCGTCGCGGACGTCGGAGCGGAAGATCCACGGGTGGCCGGCGCGCAGCCGGCCCACGCCGCGGGGCGTGACGACCAGGGTGGCGCGGCCGGTCACGTGCCGGAGCGGGGCGACGGGTCGGTCACCGTCCGACGGCCGCCCGCAGGTCGCGGGCCGCACGCACCGGGTCCGGCGCGTCGAGGACGGCGCGGATCACGGCGACGCCGCTCGCTCCCGCCGCCATCAGCGCCGGCACCAGTGCCGCGGTGACGCCGCCGATCGCGACCGCGGGGACGGCCGGCGCGGCGGCGTGGACGCGGCGGAACCCCTCCGCGCCGATGGCGGCACCGGCGTCGGCCTTGCTCGCCGTCGCCGCGACCGCGCCGATCCCGAGGTAGTGGGCGCCGGCGGCGGCGGCGCGCGCGGCCTCCTCGGGCGTGCCGGCCGAGCCGCCGAGCCAGAAGCCCGCCGGCGCCATGGCGCGCGCGGCGTCGATCGGGAAGTCGACCTGGCCGAGGTGGCAGCCCGCCGCGCCGGTGGCGAGGGCGACGTCGAGACGGTCGTTCACGACGATCGGGAGCGGGGTCGCCGCCATCACGCGGTGCACCAGGTCGGCGAGGTCGCGGGCGGCGGCCTGCTTGGCGCGGACCTGCAGCAGGGTGGCGCCGCCTTCGGCGGCCTGCGCGCCCAGTGCCGCGAGGTCGCGCCGCGCCCCGACGCCGGCGTCGAGGATCACCACCAGGCGCAGCGCGTCGGCCAGCGTCGTCGTTGCGCTCACCGCGGCGGGGCGGGCGGCGTGCGCCGCGGGGCAGCGCTGTCGAGCCCGACCGGGGGCGGCGGGGGCAGCCGGCGCAGCTGCTGCGCGGCGCGGACCGCCGCGATGCTGTCGCGGCGCGCCACCTTGAGGCTCTCCGCCCGCGCGGCGATGGCCTCGGCGCGCAGCCGGCGCGCCACGCGCACCGAGTCGGCGTGCTGCGCGGCCGTCTCGCTGAACATGTGGCTCCCGTCGGGGCGGGCCACGAAGAACAGGAAGTGGTGCCGCGCCGGCCACAGCACCGCGAGGATGCTCGCGCGGCCCGGCGAGTCGATCGGTCCGGGCGGCAGGCCGGTGTGCAGGTACGTGTTGTAAGGGGACTTCACCTGGAGGTCGCGCAGCATCACCCGGTTGACGTGGCGGCCGAGCGCGTAGATGACGGTGGGGTCGGCCTCCAGCTTCATGGGATGCGTGCGGGTGAGGCGGTTGTAGTACACGCCCGCGATCATCTGGCGCTCGGAGTGGCGCCGCGCCTCCGCCTCGACGATGCTGGCGAGCGTGATCGCCTGGTGCCGGGTCAGTCCCAGCTGCCGCGCGCGGGCGTCCCACGCCGTGTCCCACTGCGCCTCGAACTGCTGCACCATCTGGCCCACGAGCTGCTGGGCCGAGGCCCCGAACACCACGCGGTACGTCTCGGGAAACAGGTAGCCCTCGAGCGTCGAGTCGCCGGGCGGGATCCCGAGTGCCGCGCGCAGCGCCGGGTCGCGCGTGGCCGCGACGAACGCGGCCGAGTCCATCCCGAGCCTCCGGGCGGCCGTCTCGGCCATCTCGCGGATGGTGAAGCCCTCGGGCACGGTGAACATGTCGTCGTCGGTGCGCCCGGCGATCATCGCGCCGAGGATGGTGCGGGTGCGCTCGCCGATCGGGAAGTCGTACCGCCCCGGCCGCAGGTGGCGGTCGAGGCCCCGGTACTGCGCCACGAACAGGCCGAGCAGGCGGGCGGTGAGGAGGAAGCGGCCCGGGGAGCCGATGATGCCGTGGGCGGCGAGGGAGTCGGCCACCGTCTTCAGCGACGCCCGCTTGGACACGATGATCCGCTGGTGGGGTGCGTTCGGCGCCGGGCCGCAGGCGGCCAGCAGGACGCACAGCGCCAGCGCCACCCGCGCCCTCACGCGCCCGCCCCCCGCGCGTCCAGCCATCCCTGCAGGATGGCCACCGCCGCCATCTGGTCGATCCGCTCGCGCGAGTCGCGGTCCTTCACCCCCGCCGCGCGCGCCGTGCGCAGCGCCGCCGCGGTGGTGAGCCGCTCGTCCCGGAAGCGGACCGGGACGCCGGCGCGGCGCCCGACGTCCTCGCCGAGCGCGCGCGCCTCGCGCGCCGCGTCGCCCTCGGCGCCGTCCAGGCCGAGCGGCAGGCCGACCACCACGAGGGTCACCTCGTGGCGCCGGACCAGCTCGACGATGTCGGCGACGGGAGCGCGATGACGGGCGCGGCGGGTCAGGGTGACGAGGGGTTGGGCGATGAGCCGGGTCGGATCCGAGAGGGCGAGGCCGAGGCGTCGGGTGCCCCAGTCCACGGCCAGCACGCGTCCGCCTCCCGGGTCGGGGGCGTCGGCCGGCGTCGGCCCTCCGGGCGTCACCGCCGCTACCCCTGGGCCATCGTCGCGAAGAACTCCTTGTTGTTCTTGGTCCGCTTCATCCGCTCGATGAGGAACTCGATGGCTTCGACCGGCGGCATGTCGGCCAGGAACTTCCGCAGCAGGTACATCCGGTTCAGCTCGTCCGGCGGCAGCAGCAGCTCTTCCTTCCGGGTGGCGCTCTTCTGCACGTCGATCGCGGGCCAGATGCGCCGCTCGCTGATCTTGCGGTCGAGCACCAGCTCCATGTTGCCCGTGCCCTTGAACTCCTCGAAGATCACCTCGTCCATCCGGCTGCCGGTCTCGATCAGCGCGGTGCCGACGATGGTGAGCGAGCCGCCGCCCTCGATGTTGCGCGCGGCCCCGAAGAACCGCTTGGGCTTGTGCAGCGCGTTGGCGTCCACGCCGCCCGAGAGGATCTTCCCGGAGTGCGGGACCACCACGTTGTGGGCCCGCGCCAGGCGGGTGATCGAGTCGAGCAGGATCACCACGTCCTTGCCCGACTCCACCAGCCGCTTCGCCTTCTCCAGCACCATGTCGGAGACCTGGACGTGCCGGTCGGCCGGCTCGTCGAAGGTCGAGGAGATCACCTCGGCCTTCACGTTCTCCTCCATGTCCGTCACTTCCTCGGGCCGCTCGTCGATGAGCAGCACGATCAGGACGCACTCCGGATGGTTCTCGGTGATGGAGTTGGCGAGCTTCTGCAGCAGGATCGTCTTGCCGGCCTTGGGGGGCGAGCTGATCAGCGCGCGCTGGCCCTTGCCGATCGGCGCCAGCATGTCGATCACCCGCATCGACAGGTCGTTGTCCTTGCGCTCGAGCCGCAGCCGCTCGTCCGGATACCGCGGCCGCAGGTTGTCGAACGCGATCCGGTGCTTGGCCTTCTCCGGCTCCTCGCCGTTGACCGTCTCGACCTTGAGCAGCGCCAGGTAGCGCTCGCCCTCCTTGGGCGGGCGGACCTGGCCGAGGACCGTGTCCCCGGTGCGGAGGTCGAAGCGCTTGATCTGGCTGGGCGAGACGTAGATGTCGTCGGGGCCGTACAGGTAGTTCCAGTCCTGGCTGCGCAGGAACCCGTAGCCCTCGGGGAGGATCTCCAGCACCCCTTCGCCGCGCAGGACGGTGTCGGAGTCGAGCAGGTTCTGCTCGATGCGGAAGATGAGATCCTGCTTCCGCAGCCCCGAGTAGTTGGTGATGTTGAGCTCTTCCGCCATCGCGTGCAGCTCCGCGACGGACTTCTTCTTCAGTTCGGCGATGTCCACGGGATGGAGACTCCGAGTGTGGTGCGGGAGGCGGAGGGCTCAGCCCTCTGCCCGGTGTGCCCTCACAGTGTTTGGAAACGCGAAGCCGGCAGCGGGCCAGCCCAGTAGAAGCAGTGCGGTAGTGGGATTGGTTTGCGAGCAACTGATTATAGGCCAGCCACATACGGTGGTCAAGGTCGGCGGTTGCGTCGTCGGAAGGGAGACGACCCCGCTTCGCCACCCCCCGACGCGCCGATCGCCGGCCCCGGACCTTCCGGAGTATTGCGCCAGTCTCGTAACTCGTTATTTTGCTTCAAACTCGGGCCTTCCGGCGGTTCCGACCCGGGTTCGGACGCCCCCTCACGCTTGGAGCCTCCGATGCCGCTGCCACAACCCCGACCCAGCGCCCCCGACCCCACCGAGCCGGTGCTGCACGATCTGGCCCCGATCCGGTACGAGGGGGTCGCGATCGCCGTCCAGCTCGGCGTGCGCCGCAGCGAGGACGGCATCTGGCGCGGCCGGCTGCACTTCTACGAGAGCGGCGCGCTGGAGGAGCGCGCGACCGCCGAGATCTTCTGCGCTACGTCGGAGCAGGACCTCTGGTAGGCGGTCCGCGACCTCCGCGAGCACCACCTGCGCGACTTGTACCGGTCGCTCGCCACCTAGCGTCGGTCCGTGGCGGCACCCGAGCTGGACGCCATCCGCAAGCTGCGGCACGATCTCTCCAATCCCCTCGCGGCGATCCTCGCCGAGGCGCAGCTGCTGCTCCTCAACGAGGCGGAGCTCAGCGCCGAGACCGTCGAAGGGCTGCGGGAGATCGAGGCGCTGGCTCGGCGCATGCGCGAGATGCTCCAGGCGACCAAGCCGTCCACCTAGGCGGCCCCTCCTCAGCGATGACCGACGACTTCCTCACCACGACGCGGGACGACCTGCGGGCGTGGGACGTGCCGCG
>DASPSV010000160.1:0-10795 GCA_035623755.1 Gemmatimonadales bacterium | reverse complement strand
GACCAGCAGCGCGAGCGGTCGCGCAAGGCGCGCGGCGCGCCCGGCGGCCGGGCGCGCGAGGCGGTCGAGGGCTCCCATGGGGCCGGGGAAGGCGGGGTCCCCGCGAAGCAGGGGATGGCCCCCCGGCCCCGTGGGGGCCCGAGATCGGCTCGCGCGGGCGCCGAGACCGGCGCGAGCGGGGCTGGCGACTGGACGCCCGTGAGCAAGCGCGCCCGGCAGACGTTCGTCGGCTACGACACGACGCGCGCCGCGACCGACATCCTGGCGTTCCAGCGGACCGGCGACGGCCTCGGCCTGATCCTCCACGAGAATCCGTTCTACGCCGAGAGCGGCGGCCAGGTCAGCGACGCGGGCGAGGTGCGCGGCGAGGGCTGGGTGCTGCCGGTCGAGGACGTGCGCAAGGTCGAGGGCGGCACGGCCGTCTTCGGCCCGGCGCAAGGCGCGTTCGCGCCGTCGCCGGTCGAGGCCGTCGTGGACGAGAAGCTGCGCCGCGACACGGAGCGCAACCACACGGCGACGCACCTGCTGCACGCGGCGCTGCGGAAGGTCCTCGGCGACCACGTGCACCAGGCCGGGTCGGTCGTCTCGCCCGGGCACCTCCGCTTCGACTTCACCCACCACCAGCCGGTCGCGCCGGAGCTGCTGGCCGAGGTCGAGGCCGAGATGAACCGGCACGTGTGGGAGAACCTCGACGTCGTCACCAGGGAGATGCCGCACGCGGAGGCGATCGCCCTCGGCGCCATGGCGCTGTTCGGCGAGAAGTACGGCGACGTGGTGCGGACCATCCGGGTGCCCGGCGTCTCGCTCGAGCTGTGCGGCGGATGCCACGTCCGCACCACCGGCCAGATCGGCCTGGTGCGGGTCGTCGGCGAGACGGGCGTCGGGGCGGGCGTGCGGCGGGTGGAGGCGCTCACCGGGCCCGGCGCGTTCGACTGGCTGCAGGGGCGCGTGCGGCTGCTCGACGGCGTGGCCGAGGTCGTGGGCAGCGCGCCCGAGCACCTGGCGCGGCGGGTCGAGGCGCTGATCGACGAGCGCAGGAAGCTCGAGAAGCGCGTCGAGGAGCTGATCAAGGGAGGCGGCGCCGACGCCGCCAAGGCGCGCGCCGTCGAGGTCGGCGGCAGCCGCATCGCGGTGGCCTCGAGCGCCACCGCCGACCGGAACGAGATCGGCGCCATGGTGGACGCGTTCCGCTCGCAGACGCCGAGCGGCGTGCTGGTGATCGTGGCGACCGGCGAGCGGCCGGGCATTCACGTGGGTGTCACGGACGACCTCGTGGCGCGGGGCGTCGTGGCGCCCGACCTCGCCAACCGGCTGGCCGCGCTGAGCGGCGGGAAGGGCGGGGGACGCCCCCACTTCGCGTCCGCCGGCGCGGGCGACGCGTCGAAGCTGCCGGAGGTGGAGCAGCGGGCTGCGGAGGTGGTGCGAGACGCGCTGGAGGCGCAGCGGTGACTCGACACCCTACACCCTCACACCCTACCCCCTGTTTCACGTGACCCGCTCCGAGGTCCTCGCCTGGCTCCACTCCCGCCAGCCGGCTCCCCCGCCGGCCCTGGCCTCCAAGCTCGCCGATTGCGTCGCGTCGGCGCCGGAGGCCGCGCTCGCCGGCGACTCGGTCGCCGACGCGGTGGGCCGGCTGGGCGTCGAGACGCTGCGCACCGTGGTCGCGCGCCAGGGCGTCGCCTACGACGCGGCGATGGACCTGCTGGCGGCCGATGCCTTCGTCACCTACGCGTTCGAGGCGGCGGCCGAGGGCGGCGGGGACCTCGGCGGCCTGGCGGGCCGGCTGCTGGCCGCGGTGGGGGGGAGCGCGTGAGCGCGGGCCTCGAGCTCCTGATGGAGCGCGCCCCGGGGCTGTGTGTCCTGGTGGACCCGGAGCGGACGGCGCCCACCGACGCCGCGGCGCTCGCCGCCGGCGCCGAGGCGGACGGCGCGGCGGCGCTCCTGATCGGCACCTCGTACGACAGCACGGCGCGCACCGGCGAGGTGGCGGCCGCCATCAAGGGCGCGTCGCGGCTGCCCCTGGTGCTGTTCCCCGGCTCGGCCGCGCAGCTGGTGCCGAACGTGGACGCGGTGCTGCTGCTCTCGCTCGTCTCCGGCCGCAACCCGCAGTACCTGATCGAGGAGCACGTGCGGGCGGTGCCGTTCTTCCGGCGCCACCAGGTGGCGACGATCTCCACCGCGTACATCCTGGTGGACGGCGGGCGCGTGACGGCGGTCGAGGCCGTGAGCCAGACGCGGCCGCTGCCGGCCGACAAGCCGGAGCTCGCGGCCGCGCACGCGGTGGCCGGCCGCATGATCGGGATGGCGGCGGTGTACCTCGACGCGGGGAGCGGCGCCGCGGCGCCGGTCGCGCCGGCCGTGATCGAGGCGGTGCGCTGCGCCGTCCCGCTCCCCCTGCTGGTGGGCGGGGGGCTCAGGACCGTGGAGCAGGTCTGTGAGGCGCGCCGCGCCGGCGCGGACTTCGTGGTGGTCGGCAGCGCGATCGAGGACGGCGGGCCCGGCCGGATCCGGGAGCTGGTGGCGGCGGCCCGATGATCGACCTGCACACCCACCTCATTCCCGGCGTCGACGACGGCTCCCACACCATCGAGCAGTCGGTCGAGGTCCTGCAGCACTTTGCCGCGCAGGGCGTGACGGCGGTGTGCTGCACGCCGCACCTCAAGGCGAGCGCCCTCGCGTCGGCGCCCTGCGAGGAGATGGACGGGCTGCTGAGCGACCTGGTGGACGCGGCGCCGCCGAGCCCCACGCTGGTGCGCGGCTTCGAGATCATGCTCGACGTGCCGGCGCCGCGGTTCGACGGGCGCTGCTGCTGCCTCGGGGGCACGCGCTACGCGCTGGTGGAGTTCGGGCGGCTGGTGCCGGCGGACGCCAGCATCGAGATCCTGTCGGGGATCGTGGCCCAGGGCCTGGTGCCGCTGCTCGCGCACCCGGAGCGCTACGCGGTCTGCTCGCCGGAGCTGGCGCGCCGCTGGCAGCAGGCGGGCGTCGTGCTGCAGGTGGACGCCACGACGCTGCTCGGCGAGTCGCGCCGCGCGGGCCGCGCCCGGGCGCTGCTCGAGGCCGGGTGCGCGTCGATCGTGGCCAGCGACAACCACGGAGACGCCCGGTCGGTCGCCTCCGCGGTGCGGTGGCTGGAGTCGCACGGCGGCGGCGCCCAGGCCGAGCTGCTGGCGATCGACAACCCGCGGGCGATCCTGGCGGACGAGCCGCTGCTGCCGGTGCCGCCGTTCCGCCTGCGGCGCTCGATGTACACCAAGCTCAAGGACTTCCTGGTCGGAGGAACCGAGGGGTGAGCGCTCCGCTGGGGCATCTCGAGGAGCTGGCGCGCGTGGCGTCGCGCTCGGCGTCCGAGCTGGCCGCGCCGGTGGCCCGCTATGTCGCCCTTGTCCGCGAGACGCTGGCGGCGGGCCGGACCGTGTTCTTCGCGGGCAACGGGGGCAGCGCTGCGCACGCGCAGCACATCGCGACCGAGTACGTGGTGCGCTACACGCCGCGCGCGCGGCGCGCGGTGCCCGCCCTGGCGCTCTCGACCGACAGCTCGCTGGTGACGGCGGCGGGCAACGACCTGGGCTTCGACCAGATCTTCGCCCGGCAGATCGAGGCGCACGGGCGCGCGGGCGACCTGCTGGTGCTGATCTCGACGTCGGGCAGGTCGGCCAACCTGCTGCGGGCGGCGGAGGCGGCGAAGGCGGCGGGGGTGCGCACCGTCGCGCTGCTCGGCGCGGGCGGCGGCCCGCTGGCGGCCCTGGTGGACGTGGCCGTGGTGGTGCCCAGCGACGACTCGGCGCACGCGCAGGAGATCCAGCTCGCCGTCGACCACTACGTGTGCTCGCAGGTCGAGCCGGGGCTGACGTGAGCGCGAAGCCGGGGCGGCCCGAGGGCGGCCCTCGCGTGCGCGAGTGATCGACCTGAAGGGCCGGCGCGCGCTCGTCACCGGCGGCACCCGGGGCATCGGCAAGGCCGCCGCCGGGATGCTGCGCGCGGCCGGCGCCGAGGTGATCGCCGTGGGCCGGAGCACCCACGGCGACCTCGCCGACCGCGCGGCCGTCGCGGCCCTGGGCCGCGCGATCCGCGGCCCGCTCGACATCCTGGTCGTGAGCCACGGCGTGTGGGAGAGCGCCGGCGTGCCGCTCGGGCGCATGGGCGAGGGGCAGTGGCGCTCGACCCTGGCGCAGAACCTCGACTCCGTCTTCCACGTGGTGCAGATCCTCGGCAGCCGCATGGCCGACGGCGGCGCCATCGTCCTCGTGGCCTCGACCGCGGCGCAGCGCGGCGAGGCGCTCCACGCCGACTACGCCGCGAGCAAGGGTGCGCTGCTCGCGCTCACCAAGAGCCTCGCGGTGGAGCTGGCGCCGCGGGTGCGGGTCAACTGCGTGGCGCCGGGCTGGGCCGACACGGACATGGCGGCGCCGGCCTACGCCGGCGGCGGCCGCGCCGCCGTGGAGGCGACGATCCCGCTCGGCCGCGTGGCGTCGGCGGAGGACGTGGCCGGTCCCATCGTGTTCCTGTGCTCCGACCTCGCGCGGCACGTCACCGGGGAGATCCTCAACGTGAACGGCGGGAGCGTGCTGTGTGGCTGACGCGTTCCCGCTAGCGCGGATCCCCGAGCCGGTCCTCGACATCGCCCGCACGCTCGAGCAGGCGGGCCACGAAGCGTGGTTCGTCGGCGGGGCGGTGCGCGACGTGCTCTACGAGCAGCGCGGGGCCGGGCCGCCGCCCCGCATCGGCGACTTCGACATCGCCACCTCGGCCCTGCCCGAGGTGGTGCGCCAGCTGTTCCGGCGCACCGTCCCGATCGGCATCGAGCACGGCACCGTGGCCGTGCTCGACGCGAGCGGCGCCGCGCACGAGGTCACCACGTTCCGGCGCGACGTCGAGACCGACGGCCGCCACGCGCGCGTCGCCTTCGGCGTCTCGCTCGAGGAGGACCTGGCCCGGCGCGATTTCACCATCAACGCCATCGCCGTGCACCCGCGGAGCGGGGAAGTCCGCGACCCGTTCGCCGGGCAGGCGGATCTCGCCACCGGACTGGTGCGCGCGGTCGGCGATCCCGCGACGCGGTTCCGCGAGGACCGGCTGCGGGTGCTGCGCGCGCTCCGCTTCGCCGCCGTGTTCGGCTTCCGCATCGAGCCCGCCACCTGGGCGGCGCTGGTGGCGGCGGCGGCCGAGCTGGGGCAGCTCTCGCGCGAGCGGGTGCGCGACGAGTGGCTCAAGACCCTGGCGGCGCCCTCGCCGTCGCTCGGCGTCGCGCTGTGGCGGGACGGCGGAGCCCTGGCGCGAGTGTGGCCCGAGATGGCCGAGCTGGGCCCCGACATGCCGGGACGCCTGGACGCGGTGGAGCCGCCGCGCGATCCGGTGCTGCTCACGTCGGCGGCGCTGTGCCACGCGGGGGCGACCGAGGAGTCGGCCGAGGCGGCGGTGCGGCGGCTGCGGTTCTCCAACGACGAGGCCGCGCAGGTCCGCGCCATCGTGGCCGGCCTGCGCGTCCCGCTGCCGGCGCCCGGCCTGACCCGCGAGCTGCGGCACTGGCTGTCGCACCACCGGTCGCACGCGCGCGAGATCGTCGCGGTCTCCGAGCCGCGGGCGCGGCGGGCCGATCTGCTGGCGGCCATCCGCGCGGTCGAGGCCTCGGGCGACCCGCTGACGGTACGCGAGCTGGCCGTCTCGGGCGACGATCTCGCCGGCGCCGGCGTCCCCCCGGGCCGGGCGATGGGCGAGATCCTGCGCCGCCTGCTGGAGGAGGTCCTGGACGAGCCGTGGCGCAACACGCGCGAGCACCTGCTGGCGCGAGCCCGGGAGCTGGCGTGATCAGCGCTCCCGCGCTCGGCCTCGGCGTCGTCGCGGCGGTCGCCAACCTGCTGGGCGCGTGGGCCGTGACGCGGAGCGCGCGGTTCGGCCTCCGCGTCATCGAGCTGCTGTTCGCCTTCGCGGCCGGCTTCATGATCGCGCTCTCGCTCGGCGGGGTCGTGCCGGAGGCGCTGGCCCGCGACCCGGCCGGAGCGGCGCCGGTGATCCTGCTCGGCTACCTGCTGGTGCACCTCACCCAGCACACCGTGACGCCGCACTTCCACTTCGGCGAGGAGACCCACCACGTCAGCCACGCCGCGAGCGTGTCGGGCATCGTGGGGTTGCTGCTGCACACCTTCTTCGACGGCGTGGCGATCGCCTCGGGGTTTCTGGTGAGCCCGTCGCTCGGGCTGCTGCTGTTCCTCGCGATCTTCCTGCACAAGCTGCCCGAAGGCGTCACGGTCTCGAGCCTGGTGCTGGCCGCGGGCGAGACGCCGCGGCGCGCGCTCCTGGCCGCCGCGGCCCTCGGGGCGACCACCATCCTGGGGGTGCTCCTCACGGAGCGAGCGGCGGTCCTGGTGCGGCACGGCCTCGCGCTCTCGGCCGGCGTCACGTTGTACGTCGGCGCATCGAACCTCGTCCCCGAGTTCCAGGGCAAGAAGGGCTGGGGCCTGCCGCTGGCGTTCTTCGCCGGGGCCGGGGCCTTCATCGGCGCCCAGGCGCTGCTCGAGCGCCTGCTGGCCTGAGGCGCCGGGAGGCTCCACCGTCCGGCCGCCGCTCCACGCGCTCCCTGCGCCCGGCAGGACGCCGAAAGGGCCCCGGGCGCCCTCCCGGGCCGGCCACCGTCGGGGAAACGGCCTACAGGGCGCCGGGAGCACCGGGAAGGCAGGCGGGCGCTGCCCCCCGGCGGGCCCTCGGCTAACTTGCCAGGCGTGAAGAAGAGCGAGCCCTCGCTGTTCGCCCCGCCCGAGTCGGCGCAGCCGCTCGCGGCGCGCATGCGGCCCCGGACGCTCGACGAGTTCCTGGGGCAGGAAGAGCTGCTGGGCCCGGGCAAGGCGCTCGGCGAGCTGATCAAGCGGGGCGAGGTGGGCTCGATGATCTTCTGGGGCCCGCCCGGGAGCGGCAAGACGACGCTCGCCCTGCTCATCGCCCAGTACACCGACCGCGAGTTCGTCCCCTTCAGCGCGGTGACCGAGGGCGTGCCGCGGGTGCGCGAGATCATCCACGAGGCCGAAGAGCGGCTGGCGCAGTACGCGCGCCGGACGATCCTGTTCTGCGACGAGATCCACCGCTTCAACCGCGCCCAGCAGGACGCGTTCCTGCCCCACGTCGAGCGCGGCACGATCGCGCTCATCGGCGCCACGACCGAGAACCCGAGCTTCGAGATCACGGGCGCGCTGCTCTCGCGCACCCGCGTGTTCGTGCTCGAGCCGCTGCGCGAGGAGCACGTACGGACGCTGGTGCGGCGCGCGCTGGCCGATGAGGCGCGCGGGCTCGGCCGGCTGCACCTCGCGCTGGACGACGACGCGCTGGCGCTGCTGGCGCGCGAGGCCGACGGCGACGCCCGGCGCGCGCTGCAGGCGCTCGAGGCGGCGGCGGAGTACCTCACCGGCACCAGGGGCGCCACGGCAGCGCCGGTCTCGGAGCCCCAGGAGGACGGCGGTCGAGGAAGCCCTCGGGGCCGAGGAAGGCGGGGTCCCCGCGAAGCAGGGGATGGCCCCTCGGCCCCGGGGGGTTCCGAGACCGGCGTCCGGCCAACCATCACCGCCGCGATCATCGCCGACGCGCTGCAGCGGCGCTTCGCGCGCTACGACAAGGGCGGCGAAGAGCACTACAACCTCATCAGCGCGCTCCACAAGGCGATGCGCGGCTCCGACCCGGACGCGTCGCTGTACTGGCTGGCGCGCATGATCGACGGCGGCGAGGACCCGCTCTACATCGCGCGCCGCGTGGTCCGCGCCGCGAGCGAGGACGTCGGCCTCGCCGATCCGCGGGCGCTCACCGTGGCGCTGGCGGCGAAGGACACGCTCCACTTCCTCGGTCAGCCCGAGGGCGAGCTCGCGCTCGCGGAGGCGGTGGTCTACGTCGCCACGGCCCCCAAGAGCAACCGCGTCTACGAGGCGTGGGGCAGGGCGCTCGAGGCCGCGCGGGAGCACCCCGCGGAGGGCGTGCCGCTCCACATCCGCAACGCCCCGACGGAACTGATGAAGGAGCTGGGGTACGGAAAGGGCTACGAGTACGCGCACAGCGTGCCCGACGCCTACACTGCCCAGGAGTACCTCCCCCCGGTACTGCGGGGCACGAAGTTCTACGAGCCCACGGCCTTCGGGTTCGAGAAGGACGTCGCCAAGCGGATCGAGTGGTGGGAGGGCATCAAGAAACGCGCGGCCGGCGATGCGGGCGGCCGGCCCGCGCCAGCCTGACGTCAAGGTCGTTCTTGCCAACCAGTTGCGGTCCCTGCCGGGCGTCCGACTGACGCCCGCATGACGCCCCGGACCTAGGGTCAGTCTCGAGGTCCGGGCAGACGGTCGAGGAAAGCGCATCGCCAGAGAGCTGATACGGGTCGCCCCGCCGGTCGAGCGGGCGCTGCTGGTCGGGGCGCCGCGCAAGGGCACGCCCGAGGCCCGGGACGTGGAGGAGCACCTGGACGAGCTGGCCCGGCTGGTGGACACGGCCGGGGCGGCGGTGGCGGGGCGCCTGGTGCAGCACGTCACGGCGCCGACGCCCGACCTCTACATCGGCCGGGGCAAGGCCGGCGAGGTGGGGCGGCGGGTCGCCGAGCTGGGCGCGAGCCTGGTGGTGTTCGACGAGGAGCTGAGCCCCAGGCAGGGGAAGCACCTCGAAGAGGCGGCCGGCGTGCGGGTGATGGACCGCACCGAGCTGATCCTCGACATCTTCGCGCTGCGGGCGCGGAGCCGCGAGGCGAAGATGCAGGTCGAGCTGGCCCAGCTCGAGTACCTGCTCCCGCGCCTGACGCGGATGTGGGCGCACCTGTCGAGGATCCGCGGCGGCATCGGGCTGCGGGGGCCGGGCGAGACGCAGCTCGAGACGGACCGCCGGATGATCCGCCGCAAGATCGGCGTCCTGAAGGCCAAGCTCGGCGAGGTGGCCGAGCACCGGGCCCGGCTGCGCGGACGGACGCGCGAGCGTGACGTGCTCCGGGTTGCGCTGGTCGGATATACCAACGCGGGGAAGTCGAGCCTGCTCCGGGCGTTGACCAGGACCGACGCGCACGTCGAGGACCGGCTGTTCGCCACGCTCGACACGGCGAGCCGGGAGACGCGGGTGAACGGGCACGCGATCCGCTTCACGGACACGGTCGGCTTCATCCGCAAGCTGCCGCACGACCTGGTGGCGAGCTTCCGGGCGACGCTGGAGGAAGCGGCCGACGCGGACGTGATCGTGCACGTGGTGGACGCGAGCCACCCCGCGTGGGAGGGGCAGGCGGAGATCGTCTTCGAGGCGTTGCAGGGGCTGGTGGCGGACGGCACCGGGCCGCACCTCCTGATGGCGCTCAACAAGGCGGATCGCCTGTCGTCGAACGATCTCGCGGCGCGGATGCGGGAGGCGGACGGCAGGGGCTGGGAGGCGGCGGCCACGAGCGCCGTGCGTCCGGGCGGGGTGGCAGCGCTGACGTCGCGCCTCTCCGGCATGCCGCAAACGCGCTCCGGAGCGTGAGTTCGGTCGTGCCGTAGCGGTGCCGTTCGTGGTGGTGGAGCGCCAATTCCGGGGGTACATTCGGGGGCCATGGACCCGTCGCGCAGCGAACCGTCGTTGCAGGCGATGACGCCGCCGGCCGGCGCGGCCGAGGCGGCCGCGCGCGCGGCGTCGCCGGCGCGCGGGTTCACGCCGCCGCGGCTCCGGGTGGCCCCGGACGCCGGTCGTCCGCCGCTCGACGAGGAGACGACGGTCCGGCTCGGCCTCCAGCGCAGCGCTCCAGTGACTCGCCGCCGCCACCTGTTCCGGGTGGTGCGGCGATTCGCGGTGCTGGTCGTGTCGGACCTCGCGGCGTACGGCGTGATGCGGGAGCTGCTGCGCTCGTTCCGCGATCAGGCCCTGGCCGGCGCGTCGGTCGCGACCAGCCTGCGCCTGGTGGCCCCGCCCGGGATGCTGAACGGCACGCAGTACGCCTTCGCCCTCCTGATCAGCCTGCTGGTGACGGGCAACTACGGGCGCGGCGGGGACCGGCGCCGGGACCCACGGCGGCTGTTCCTCGCCTGCGCGCTGGCCACGGCGCTGCCGCTGTGGATGCGGATGTGGACCGACGGCGTCGGGGCCGTGCTCGCCCAGTACGCGCTCACGACGTGCCTGGTATGGGTGGGGTTGGTGATCGAGCGCCTGACGCTCGACCGCCTGGTGGTCCTGGTGGCGCCGCCCGCGAACCACGCGGCGCGGACCCTCCTCGTGGGCAACCCCGAACATTGCCGCGAGGCCGAGCGGAGCCCGGCGTTGAGCCCGGAGGCCGGCTACCGGTCGGTCGGGATCGTGGACCTCCGGGTGCCGGCGGCGCCCGAGGCGCTGGGCCACGTGGGCGACTTCGCGCGCGTCCTGCAGCAGTCGCGGGCGGAGACGGTGGTGCTGTGCGGCACGCTGCCGGAGGGCCGGCTCGAGGAAGTGGTGGACGCCACCCTCACGGCCGGCTGCCAGCTGCTCTCGGTGCCGCGCCAGTTCGGGCTGCTCGGCGTGGAGCCCGACGTGATGTCGTACGCCGGCTACTACCTGATCGAGCTGTCCACTCCGAGCCTCCGGGGGTGGCAGCTGTTCTTCAAGCGGCTGTTCGATCTGGTGGCCGCGGGTCTCGCGCTCGTCGTGACCGCGCCCGTGACCCTGATCGTGGCGGCGGCCATCAAGCTGGATTCCCGCGGGCCGGTCTTCTTCCGCCAGGAGCGCCTCGGGCTCGGCGGCGGCCCGTTCCGGGTGTGGAAGTTCCGCACGATGGTCGACGGGGTCAACCCGATCTTCCCGGACCAGAGCCGCATCACCGGCGTGGGACGGGTGCTCCGACGGC
>DASPSV010000157.1:0-11769 GCA_035623755.1 Gemmatimonadales bacterium | reverse complement strand
CACCAGCATCGGGCTGGGCACCCGCATCAGGATCATCCCGATGCCGAGCATGATCCCCACGATGATGAGGGGCCACGCCATGTGGCCGCCCACGATCCCCTGCGACAGCAGCGCCATCAGGCTGGCCTGCGGCGCCGGCAGCACCGGGCCCCCGAACCCGCCCTGGTAGGGCGGCACGGCCATCTGGCCGGCCTTGATGTCGCCCATGTGGAGCACGACCAGCGGCAGGAACATCACCGAGGCCGCGAGCGCCACGCCGAGCAGGTCGCCGATCTGCATCTTCCACGGCGTGCCGCCGAGGATGTGGCCGACCTTGAGGTCCTGCAGCATCTCGCCGGCCACCGCGGCCGACACGCAGACCACCCCCGCGACGCCGAGCACCGCGGCGACGCCCTTGATCCCCGTCATGCCGAGGGCCACCATGAGCAGCGCGGCCACGACCAGCGTCGAGAGCGTCAGGCCGCTGATCGGGTTGTTGCTGGACCCGATCATGCCCACGAGGTAGCCGGACACGGCCGCGAAGAAGAAGCCGGCCACGATCATGACGATCGTCGCGACGAGCGCGGCCCCCACGGCGTTGCCGGTGAAGAAGTTGTAGATGAAGAAGGTCAGGACGCCGGTGGCCAGCACGCCGATCATGACCCAGTTGAACGGGAGGTCGCGCTCCGTGCGGTCGCCGATGGGAGTGCCGGCCGCGGCCTTCTTCACGTCCCCGACCGAGCGCTGGATGCCCGCGATCAGGCTGTTGCGCATGCGGAACAGCGTGTACGCCGCGCTCATGAGCATGCCGCCGATGGCGATCGGCCGCACGATCGTGAACCAGACGTTGTTGGCGAGTCCGATCCACTGGCCGATCGTCGGCTCGGGCCCGCCGGCGGTGAACACCGTGGGCGCGATGAAGTACGACAGGATGGGCACCATCAGGCCCCAGGCGACGACGCCGCCGGCGAAGTTCAGCGACGCCAGCTTCGGGCCGATGATGTAGCCGACGCCGATGAACGCCGGGCTGATCGAGGGCGAGCTGAGCAGCATCCCGCTCTGCCCGGTGGCGCTGCCGCTCGAGCGGAGGCCGATGCTCGTCCGCGCGAACGCGACGAACTTCTGCCAGGCCGAGGTGAACAGGTTGATCTGCGACAGCCCCTGGATCACGGCGCCGATGCCCATCGCGCCGAACAGGAACTTGGCGCCCGTGCCGCCGCTGCGTCCCGCCTTGTGGATCTCGGAGGCCGCCACCGACTCGGGGAAGGGCAGCTCCCGGTCCTCGACCAGCACCCGCCGGAGCAGCGCCACGAACATGATCCCGAGCACGCCGCCCGCGACCATGATCAGCGTGGACTGCAGGTAGTGGCCCGTGGACGCGAAGTCGGTCCAGATGCCCGCGATGTAGAAGGCGGGGATCGTGAAGATCGCGCCCGCCGCGACCGACTCGCCGATCGAGCCGACGGTGCGCGCGAAGTTCTCCTCGAGGATGGAGCCCCGCATCGTCCGCAGGACCGCCATGCCGATCACGGCGGCCGGGTAGGTGGCCGCGATGGTCATGCCCGCCTTGAGACCGAGGTAGGCGTTCGCCGCGCCCAGGACGACGCACATCACCAGGCCGATGAGCAGGGCCCGGACGCTGAACTCCGCCATGTCGGTCTTCGCGGGCACGTAGGGCTTGAACGGTTGGGTCATGGGGGCTCCGGGCGCGTCTAGTAGGGGAGAAACGAGGTGCCGCTCACGAGCCGCCGCACCCACGCGGCCAGCAGCCCCGCGGCGCGGTCGAGGTCGTCCAGGTCCACCATCTCGTTGGGGCTGTGCATGTAGCGGCACGGCACCGACACCACCCCGGTGGCGATGCCGCGGCGCGCCGTGTAGATCGCGTCCGCGTCGGTCGACGTGCCGCGCGGCGCCGCCTCGATGCCGTACGGGATCTGCTCCGCCTCGGCCGCGGCGACCAGCTGGTCGAACACCACGGGGCTCGCCGCCGAGCCGCGCGAGAGGACCGGCCCGCCGCCGAGCTTGAAGTCGCCGACCTCCTTCTTCTCGACGCCCGGCGAGTCGGTCGCGTGGGTCACGTCCACCACGATCGCCGCGTCCGGCTCGAGCCCGAAGGCGCTGGTGCGCGCCCCGCCGCCGGTGTAGGCGATCTCCTCCTGCGTGGTGCCCACCGCGACCGCGCACGCCGCCGGGGGCTGCGCCGCCAGCCGCCGCAGCGCCTCGAGGACCACGAACGAGCCGACGCGGTTGTCGATGCTGCGCGAGACCAGCCGCCGGTTCGGCAGCTCCGTGATCCCGGAGGCCAGCACGCCCGCGTCGCCGACCCGGATGCGCTCCAGCGCCTCGGCCTTGGTCCGGGCGCCGATGTCGATCCACAGGTCCGAGATCTTCGAGGCCTTCTCGCGCTCCTCGGCCTTGATCAGGTGGATGGCCTTCTTGCCGACCACCCCGGCCACCGGGCCCGCCCGGCCCTCGAGCCGCACCCGCTGGCCCACGAGCACCTGGGGATCCCAGCCGCCGATCGGGGCGAAGTACAGGAACCCGTCGTCGTCGACGTGGACCACCATCACGCCGATCTCGTCGAGGTGCCCGGTGAGCATCACGCGCGGCTTGCCGCCCGGGTTCACCGTCGCGTAGCAGTTGCCGGCGACGTCGGCCTCGACCTTGGCGAAGGTCGCGGCCTCCTCTCGCCACAGCCGCGCGGGAACCCGCTCGAACCCGGAGGGCCCCGGGGCGTCGAGCAGGCGCTTGAAGAAGTCGAGCGATCGGGCGTCCATCATTCGCGGTCCGGTCCGGGCGTCGGGTGGCCCAACGTACGCCGCCCCCGAGCCCGTGGCAAGCGGGTGAGGGAGTCGGAGATCGTGCGGAAATGCTCCATCGTGGCCGCGGAATCGGGCCCCGCGGCCAGCCGGGGCTGCATCCCCGCGACGACCGGACGCACCACCAGTGCGCGGCCGCCGTCCGGCGAGACGGTGAACGTCGCCCACAGTCCGCGGTCGGTCCACGGCCGGTGCTGCGCGAACACGAAGTTGCCCAGCGAATACAGGATCGGCTTCCCGTCCGCCCAGCCGAGTCCCTCGGGCACGTGGGGATGGTGGCCGAACACCACGTCGGCGCCGGCGTGGATCAACCCCTTGGCGATCGCGACGACGCTCGCCGGGGGCACGTCCTGGTACTCGACGCCCGCGTGCAGCATGACCAGCACCAGATCGGCGCCGCCCGCGCGCGCCGCCGCGATCGCGGGGAGCAGGGCCAGCGTGTCGGCCCACGCGACGCAGCACTCCGCCGCGTGGCCCCGCACCGTGAGGTCCGGCTGGTTGAAGATGGCCGTGACCGAGAACAGCGCCACCGTCCAGCCGCGCCGGTGCAGGATGGCGGGCCGCAGCGCGTCGGCGGGCGTGGGGCCGGTGCCCGCGTGGGCGACGCCGGCGCTGTCGAGGTGGGCCAGCGACTCGAGCAGCGCGGCGTGCCCCATGTCCCAGGCGTGGTTGTTGGCCGTCGAGACGAAGGCGAAGCCGGCGTCGGCGAGCAGCCGGGCGGCGGCCGCGGGCGCGGCGAACACCGGGCTCAGCGCCGTGTCCGCGAAGCTGCCGCGGTCGAAGATCAGGCTCTCGAGGTTGCCGATGGCGAGGTCGGCCGCCCGCAGGCTGTCGCGCACCGCGGCGAACACCTCGGCGCCGCGGCCGGGGATCAGGTAGGTGCGGGCGACGATCCGGGCCAGGTTGATGTCGCCGACCGCCACGATCCGCAGCGGCTCGCGCGGAGCCTGCGCGACGGCGGGGCCCGGCGCCAGCACCAGGGCCAGCGGCAGGGCGAGGCACAGGCCGCGGGGCGTCACCCCGGAAACATAGGTCCGCGGCACCCTCGCCGCGCGCCGCGGGATGCGGCTAGTCGCCTTCGGCGGGGAGCAGGCGGGCCGTCGCGGTCCCGAGCAGCCGGGTCGCCGCGAGCGCCATCACCACGAGCATCACGGTCGTGAGCGGGCTCCAGGTCGCGTAGGCGGCCTGCAGGAAGAGGTACCACAGCAGCCCGCTCCCGACCTCGAGCGGGCGGCTCATCACGATCAACGCCACGACGAGCGGGACCGCGCTCGCCGCGACGATCAGCAGGCTGGCCGCCCCGGTCAGCGGGCGCCGCGTCGGGCCGATCCACGGCCACAGCCACGCGGGGAGCACCAGCAGCCAGACCGCCGCGAACGGGTTGTGCACCAGGGTCAGCACGACCACCACCACCAGGGTCGACAGCGCGGCGACCCGGCCGGCCAGCGGGTGCGACACCACCAGGCCCGCCCGCTTGCGGAGCGACGTCAGCAGCAGGCCCACCAGCACCATGACCACCGCGGTCGTGAGCACCGGCAGCCACCGCGTCGAGTAGAGCAGTGGATCGCGCACCGTCGCCGGCGACGCGTGGTATTCCGGCAGCAGGTCCACGGCCACCGCGGCCCACAGCGCGAGCAGCCCCGCGATCCCGATCAGCCACCAGCCGCCGGCCCGCACCAGCTCGGAGCGGATCGCGGTCCTCGAGGCCGGATCGGCGAGCGCCGCGGTCCAGGCCTCCCAGGCCGCGAACGCCAGCGGCACGAACAGGGCGAGCGCCGCGAGCAGGATCCAGAACCCGCGCACCATCCGCTCGTCGCCCAGCCCGAGATAGTGGACCGGCCCGTGGGGGATCGTCGTCACGGCGTCGAGGGCGAGCACCAGGCGCTCGGCGCCGTCGCCCAGCAGCGCGAACGACTGCGGCCGGAGGGTCTCCCACCGGTCGCCGGGCGTGTGGTAGAGGAACCGCGCGTACTCCGGCCGGCGCGACTCGACGTCGAGGTCCACGGCCGGCACCTCGGCGTCGATGAAGGCGCCCTGGTCGGTGAGCGACACGCCCAGCACGCGGTGGATCAGCTCGTCCAGCGTGCCGGCGTCGGTGGTGCGCACGCCGCCCGCGGCGTAGGCGTCGGCGCTCGCGCGGCGCAGCCACACCGGCGCGTAGTCGTCGTCGTCCTGGCCCTCGCCGTTGATCCGCACGGCCTTCCCGACGCCGTTCTCGACGTGGTCGAGCGAGATCGCGGCGATCACCTCGGCCGGATCCCGCAGCGAGGCGGCGAAGGTCTGCGCGCCGACGAGGCCCCACTCCTCCGCGTCGGTCGCGACGTAGGTGATCGCGTGCCGGTGCCCGTGGCGCTGGAGCACCCGCGCCAGCTCGAGCATGGTCGCCACGCCGGACGCGTCGTCGCCCGCCGACTGGTCGGACGTGGGCTGCCCGTCGTAGTGGGCCACGAGGAGGATGCTGCCGGGCACCGTGCCGGGGCTGGTGGCGACCACGTTCCGCCCCTGCAGCAGCCGGTCCTTGACCACCAGGGAGAAGTCCTGGGTGGTCGCCTGCAGGCCCAGGGTCCGGAACTGCGCCGCGAGGAAGGTGGCCGCGTAGCGCGCGCCGTCGCTGCCGGTCACGCGGTTGGCGAAGCCCTCGCTGAGGATGCGGGTGGTGAGGAACGCGGAGTCGGCGTTGAAGTCCACCGTGACGGCCGGGATCGGCACGTGCACGGCGTGCGCGCCGGCCAGGCGCAGGAACAGGAACGCGGCGGCGAGGGCGCCGACCAGCGCGGAAAGATCGATCGCCGGGTGGCGATGCAGCCGGATGCCGCGGATCTCCATGCGCCGACCAATGTACGGTCCCGGCGTGGCCCCCTCAACCGCGCCCGGGACCGCGCCCTCGGGCCCGAGTACATTGAGAGCCCATGACGTCGCCCTCGGCCGGTCCTCCGCCGCTCCCGCGCCGCGCGGTCGCCGCGTTCGTCGCGCGCGTGCTGGCGATCCTCACGGCCTGCTGGGCCGTGACGGGGTTCCTCGCGGCCCCGGTGCTTCCGGGCGGCGGCTGGACGGCCGCGGCGGCCTGGGCGCTGCTCACGCTCGCGCCGCTGGCCGCGTTCATCCTCACCCGGGTGCGACGTCGCTACCCCGGCGGCCTGGTCCGGGTGGCGGTCTTCCGGCCGATGTGGTACGCGCAGCTCGGCGTGCTGCTGCTGGCGCCGGCCGGCGCGGCGGCGGCGCTCGCGGGCGCGCCGTTCGGCGCCGCCGGGACGGCGGGCCGCGCGGCCATCGCGGCGGCGGCCGCGGTGCTGGTGCTCGGCTCCGTGGCGGGCTACGCCGGGAGCCGGCGCCTGGCCGTCCGACGCCTCGCCGTGACGCTGCCGGGCCTGCCCGCGGCGGCCGAGGGGCTGGTGGTGGCCCAGATCTCGGACCTGCACGTCGGGCCGCAGACGTCGCGCCGGTTCCTGGCGCGGGTGGCCGCCGCGGTCGAGGCCGCGCAGCCGGACCTGATCGCCGTCACGGGCGACCTGGTGGACGACTTCCCGCCGGACGCCGCGCACTACGCCGCGGCCTTCGGCGCCCTGCGCGCTCCCCTGGGCGTGTTCGCCATCCCCGGCAATCACGAGGTGTACTCGGGGTGGGCCGAGCTGCGGCCGCGGCTCGAGGCGCTGCCGCTGACGCTGCTGGTGAACCGCAGCGTCGCGGTCCGCCGCGACGGCGGGAGCTTCACCCTGGCCGGCACCGGCGATCCCGCGGCCGCGGCCGGCGAGCTCGCGCCCGACCTCGACCGCACCCTCGCCGGCGTCCCGGCGGGCGGCTTCGTGCTGGCCCTCGCCCACAACCCCGCCCTGTGGCCGGCGCTGGCGCGGCGGGGCGTGGCGCTCACGCTGAGCGGCCACACGCACTGGGGGCAGCTGGGCTTCCCGCGCTGGGGCTGGTGCCTGGCCAGTCCGTTCCTGGAGCTGGCGATGGGCTGGCACGAGCGGGGCGGCGCGCTGCTCTACATCCACCCCGGCACGAACTACTGGGGCATCCCGTTCCGGCTCGGGCACGCGGCGGAGGTGGCGGTGCTGACGCTGCGACGCGGGGAGAAGGCGGAGATCAGCGAGGAGAGTGCAGATTAGTTGCCAGACGGCAAGTTGTCAGTGGTTGCCAGTTCTCAGTCGGAAGAAGACGGAACGTGCCGCAGCGTTTCGGTTCCTGGTGCGGCGACCGGCGGTGCTAGCATCGCGCCGTGGGGCACTTCAAGCAGCTGAAAGCATGGCAACATGCCCGCACGCTGGCCGTGCTGTCCAAGGCGGCGATCGGCCGGCTGCCGTCCTCCGAGCGTGACGGTCTGGCGGATCAGTGGCGGCGGGCAACCTACTCCGTCGTCCTGAACGTCGCCGAGGGCGCGAGTCGCCGCGGTACCCGTGACTTCCGAAGGCACCTTGGGATTGCCCGGGCGTCCCTCGACGAGATCGAGGCGATCATCGATCTCGCGGTCGCGCTCGACTACTTCAGAGCCGAGGAGCTGGCCAAGATAGAGGCCATCCGGGACGAGTGCGCCAAGACGGTGTACGGGCTGATCCGGAAGTTCGGGGACGGACCGCCCTCTGCCGTCTGACGGCTGGTAACCACTTCTCCCTTCGCCGTCTGGCAACTCTTCTGACGTCTGAGGTCTTCACTCTCCGGACTTCGGCGCCACCTCCGCCGCGAACAGCCTCCCGAACCGCTTCTCGGTCCGCGCCCGCCACGCGCCCTTGTGGAACGCGTAGCCGGCCACGAGCGGCAGGGCGACCGTCGCCTCCGCGAACACCATCTGCTCCTCGCCCAGCTTCACCTTGCCCCACGAGTTGGCCTCGCGCAGCGTCGAGCCCGACAGGGCGCCGTCGCGCTCGTCGGCCACGGTGATCTGGACCGCGTAGCGGTGCATCTCGACGTCGTGCCCGAGCACCTCCGCCGCCACCACGATGTCCTGGGCGAAGTTCTTCGGCACCCCGCCGCCGATCATCAGCAGGCCCGTCGGCCCCGCCGCCAGCTTGAGCTGCGTCAGCTCGCGGAAGTCGGCCGCCGAGTCGAGCGCGAGGTACCCGTCGGGGTGGTGCACCTGGTGGTGGACCAGGCCGAAGCCGGCCGAGCAGTCGGAGAAGGCCGGCACGAACACGGGCACGTCGGCCCGGTAGGCGGCGGCGACGATGGAGCGCGTGCCGGGGCGGTGGCGCTCGAGCCAGGCGCCCATCTCGCGGATGAACTCGCGCGAGCTGACGGCCCGCGGCCCGCCGGCGGCGAGCATCTCGTCGGCGATCTTGCCCACGGTCTCGTCGCAGATCCGGAGCTCGTCCTCGTCGATGTAGGTGTCGTAGATGCGGTCGATGGCGAGGCGGCGCAGCTGGTCGTCGTCGGCGCGCACCTCGCCCTTCCAGTGCCGGAAGCCCAGCGCCTCGAAGAAGTCCTGGTCCACGAGGTTGGCGCCGGTCGACACGACGGCGTCGGCCATCCGGTGCTCGATCAGGTCGACGAACACGTCGCGCAGCCCGGCCGAGCACAGCGAGCCGGCCATGCACACGATGACCGCGCAGTCCTTGTCGGCCAGCATCGCGTCGTAGATCCGGGCGGCGCGGCCCAGGTTGCGGGCCTGGAACGCCATGTCGGCCATCGCGTCCACCAGCGGGCGCACGTCGTGCTGCTTGATGTCGATCGAGCGGACCGGCGTGGTGAGGATGTCGCGCTTGCTCGGCGTCGCCATGGATGCCTCCCTGAAATGGAACAGCCACCCGACCCGGCTACGGTCCGGACCGGACCGCCATCGCGCGGGTGGGTGGCGTGCTGTCCGAAAGCTAGGGGGCCGCCGCCGGAGGTCAACACCGGGGGCGACGCGGCGCCCCGGCGCGGCGCTACTTCAGCAGCAGCTTGGCGATCGTCTGCAGCTGCATGTTGCTGGTGCCCTCGTAGATCGTGCCGATCTTGGCGTCGCGGTAGTACTTCTCGACCGGGTACTCCTTGGTGTACCCGTAGCCGCCGAGCAGCTCCACGCACAGCGACGTCACCCGCTCGGCCACCTGCGAGGAGAACAGCTTGGCCATCGCGGCCTGCTGGGTGAACGGCTGGCCGGCGTCCTTGAGCCGCGCGGCGTTGTACACCATCAGCCGCGCCGCTTCCAGCTCGGTGGCCGCCTGCGCCAGCTGGAACTGGACCCCCTGGAAGTCCACGATCGGCTTGCCGAACTGCGTGCGCTCCTTGCCGTACGCCGTGGCCGCGGCCAGCGCGCCGGCCGCGACGCCGATCATCTGGGCGCCGATGCCGATCCGCCCCTCGTTCAGCGTCTCGATCGACACCTTGTAGCCCTGGCCCGCCTGGCCGAGCACGTTCTCCTCCGGCACCTCGCACCCGTCGAGGATCAACTCGGTCGTGCTGGACGCGCGGATGCCGAGCTTGTTCTCCTTCTTGCCCACCGCGAAGCCCTTGAAGGTCCGCTCGACGATGTAGGCGGTGATGCCCTTGTAGCCCTTCGACGGATCCGCGTTGGCGAACACCACGTACAGCGACGCCTCGGCGCCGTTGGTGATCCACAGCTTCCGGCCGTTGAGCACCCAGCGGTCGCCGCGCCGCTCGGCGCGGGTCTCGAGGCCGAAGGCGTCCGAGCCGGCCGCCGGCTCCGACAGCGCGTACGCGCCCACCCATTCGCCGGCCAGCTTCGGCAGGTAGCGGGCCTTCTGCTCCTGGCTGGCCCAGCGCAGCAGGCAGTTGTTCACCAGCGTGTTCTGGACGTCCACCAGGATGGCGGCCGAGGCGTCCACCTTCGACAGCGTCTCCACCGCGAGGACCGAGAGGAAGAAGGTGCCGCCCGCGCCGCCGAGGGCCTCGGGGATCTCGATCCCCATCAGCCCCATCTCGAAGCACGGCGGGATCAGCGACGGATCGAGCGCCCCGGTCTCGTCCATCCGCGGGGTGAGCGGGCGCACCCGCTCCTCGGCGAAGCCGCGGACGGCTTCGCGGAACATCTCCTCCTCCTCCGAGAGGACGGTGAGCGGCGGCACGCTGGTCATGAGGGGGGCGCTCCGTGCGGCGGGCGAGCCCGCCGGGTCAGTACGTGGTCCAGGTGTCCGCCCACGCGTTCTTGAGCGGCACCAGGGCGGACAGCGAGTTGACCGAGGACTGGGTGTAGCACCACGTCCACTGCAGGTTCGTCGCGCCGGGCTGGATCGTGTCCGGGGGCACGGCCTGGCCGAGGGCCTGGTTCAGCCCCGTGACCACCATGCCGTGGACGATGGTGCCGGCGTTCGGGTAGATGGTGCCGCCGGCGAGGATGATCCCGTCCCAGTGCGCGCTCGGCGCGAGCGTGACGTTGCCCGTGACGACGAGCATCCCGCGCCGCTGCCCCGCGGGGATGGTGACGTCGCCGGGGGCGTAGCCGACGAGGTAGTTGCTGCTCACCAGCGGCGGCCACGGGCCCGGCGGAACGGTGTAGTCGGGCAGGAAGTTGCCCGAGGTCAGCCCCACCCAGTCGATGTGGGTCGAGTCGTAGAGGTTGCTCCACGACGGGTACCACGTCTCCACGCCGACGCCGGCCGGCGCCAGCACGTTGGTCGGCTGGTACCGCCCGCTCGGCGCGCTGATCGCGAACGTGTCGGCCGCCAGCCCGCCCGGCGACGTACAGGGAGGGATCGAGCCGAGGTCGTGCCCGCTCACCGGGTTGGCCGGCGCCGGCGAGGCGCTGCCGCCGTTGATCACCACGCCGTTGAGCGCCACCAGCGCGGCGCGCGCGGGCAGCACGCCGCCGTTGAGCTGGGCGAACTGCGCGATGGTGCGCGAGCCGCGGGTCTGGCCGGCCATCACCGGGCTGGTGGCGACGCCGGTGGACCGCACGACCCACAGCGACAGGGCGCTGCCGTTGGCGGCGCCGCTCGCCCGGAGCTTGACCGCCACCACGTCGGCGTAGCCGAGCACCAGCGGGATGCGGACCGAGTCCCAGCTCATCGAGTCGGTGAGCCCGCGGTTCTGCGAGAAGTAGTTCTGGAGGCCGGCCTGCGCCAGCGCCAGCGCGCGCGCCGTGCCGAACGAGTTGTCGGTGGTGCGCTGCTCCGCCGACACCAGCAGGAACGACGCGGCGAGCATGACGGTGAGCAGCGTCGTCACGAGCAGGGTCGTGGCGAGCACGAAGCCGCGCTCGGCGGCGCGGTCAGGAGTGGTTCCGGAACACCACATCGGTCGTGAGCCGGAACGTCATGGGGAGGGTGCGACCCTCGGGTGGCTGCTCGCTGGTCGCGACCAGGAGCAGGCGGATCCCCTTGATCGTGTTGAGGTCGGTGGGGACCGCGGCCTGCGCGGTGTAGGTGCTGTCGAGGAACTGGAAGCCGGCGGTGCTGTCGAACGGCGCCACCAGCTCGTCGCGCTCGCCGGTCGAGAGGACCGTGCGCCACAGGCCGATCCTGCCCGGCAGCTGCGCGGAGGGCGCGAACGCGTAACGCACCAGCTGGTAGAGGTACACCACCGTGCCCTGCGGCGTGCGGACGTCGTTCGGGCGCAGCGCCACGGCGAGCGGCCGCCACCCGGGCGTGCCCAAAACCCGGATCGGCGGGTTGGCGCGCGGCCAGTTGCACGCCCACCCCCAGCTGCGGCCGGCGGTGGCCGGCTCCACGAACACGAACTTCCCGGTCGAGTCGCGCCACGCGTAGCCGCTGGCCGTGGCCGAGAAGTAGGTGGCGGAGTCGGCCGGCAGCAGGCTCACCACGATCCGCCCGTTCCACTGCCCGCACGAGATCCCGAACACGTACGGCACCCGGACCGTGATCGAATCCGGGTTGGCGCCCACCAGCCCGCTGTCGCTCACCATCCTGAGGTCGGCGGCGATCACGTTGAGCGCGGCGCGGGCGCCGCCCCGAGCCTGCATGATGGCGCCCTGGAGGGCGACGAACCGCGACTGCGAGATCACCAGCTGGGTCAGCGACACGCCGATGATGGCGGCGATCATCATCGCCACCAGCAGCTCGGCCAGCACGAAGCCGGC
>DASPSV010000156.1:0-3953 GCA_035623755.1 Gemmatimonadales bacterium | reverse complement strand
AGATCCGGATCTCGCGGCGCCCGCCAAGCTTCTCGGCCAGGGCGCGCGGGTCGGCAGCGATGGCCCGGGCCGAATCGGCGAGCGCGTCGCGGCCGTCGCGCAGCCTGCCCTTCGCCAGCTCGTCGGCGTACAGCGCGTACGCGCCGGCCAGCTCCTGGTCGCGCGAGATCTCGAAGGCGTCGCGGCCCTCGAGCGTGTCGAGCGCGGCGCGGAACCGGTCGGGCGCGACGTCCTCGGCCATGAGCTCGCCGAACACCCGCTCCACGTGATCGAGGAAGTGCTCGATGCGGCCCGGCCGCCCGAAGACGGCGCCGGCACTGCGGTGCAGCACGTCGGCCAGGAGGGCGGCGCGCTCGAAGTCGCGGCAGGCCGTGCGTGCCGTCCCGCCGAGCCACTCCGGCAGCTCCTGGAACACGCACAGCGGCTCGTCGAACCAGCCGGCCACGCCGCGCGCGGCCGCGAGCGCGATCAGGTCGTCGCGCAGGCCGCCCTGGCGGAGCGCCAGGAGGTAGGGCGGCGTCGGGAACGGGGCCTCGGGCGTGCCGCGGCGCGGGGCGAGGAAGCCGTCGGCCGCGTGCTCGAGGAGCGCGCGGGGATCCTTGCCGAGGACGAGGTCTAGCTTCGGCACGCTGTCACGGACCGGACGCGGGCGGGTCGCCCATCAGTGGAGCAGCACCACGAAGCCGCCGTCGTCCACGTCGCGGTCCCAGGTCTTCACCCAGCGTGCGCACTCGCCCTTGAGGAGGGCGGCGACGGCGGGCCGCAGCCGCGGCCCGTCGGACGAACCGCGGCCGCGGCCGGTGATGATGTGCACCCGGCTCCCGGGCTGGCGGCGCGCGGTGGCGGCGAGGAACTGAGCCACCCGGGTGCGGGCGGCGGCGACGGTGTCGCCGTGGAGGTCGAGCGTGGTGGCCGGCCCGTCCAGCAGCGGATCGCTGGCGTCGAACTGGGGCTGTCGGGGGCGGCGGCGAGGCATGCGGCGGTGCGCTCCGGGGGCGAGGGGCACGACCAAGTTACGCCCCGGGTGCGACAGAGGGTACCGGGCGGCGTCAGCCGCGCGTCACGCGCCTCGGCGGCGGCGAGGCACCGCCCGATGCCCTACGGAATCCGCCAGATGTCGAGCACGCCGCTGGTGCCGTGGCTGTTGGCGTTGCCCTCGGGGAGGGCGATGCGCCCGTCGACCACGATCGGGCTGTTCCAGTGGCCGCCGCCGCACGGCAGCGTGAGCACGAGGTTGCCCGACGACGGATCGTAGACGCGGAGCCCGCCGCCCGGCCCGTACACGTACAGCAGTCCGTCCACCAGCACCGGGCTCGTGCCGCCGTTCCCGTTCTTCCATTTCTGGGTCAGCGTCTGGGGCAGCGAGGTCCCGGTCAGCGCCCAGCCCGCCGTGCCGCCGTTGTCGGCGGCGAACAGCCACTCCGACCCGGCGATGGTCTGGACCGCCGGGGCGGTGAACAGATCCGTCCCGCTCGGCGTGGAGACGGTCTGCGATTCGCCGCCCAGGTGCGCCTTCGTGCCGGCCATGGACGCCCAGTTGAGCATCCGGATGTTGCCGTCCTTGCCGCCCTGCGCCACCATGCCGCGGCCGAGCAGCACCGGCGACGTCGAGCCGAGGTCGGCGTCGTTCGCGTCGAGCTGCGCGGTGTTGCTCGGCGTGTAGTTGCCGGTGATGGTCGTCGCGAGCGAGTCGAGCGAGACGACGGCGTCGCCCCAGTTGGTCTTGCCGTCCCACAGCCCGTTGCCGGTGGCGACGTAGATCTGGCCGGTGGTGGTGTCGATCACCGCGCCGGCGCGGCCCCAGATGCCGGCGTCGCTCTGCGTGCAGGCCGACGGCGTGAGGAGCCGCAGCGTGTCGCTGCACAGCGCGTTCCACACGTGCCGGAGCACGCCGGTGGTGGCGTCGAGGATGGCGACGTGGCCCTGGTAGGGTGGCTGGTCGCCGATGTAGCCGTCGGTGGTGGCGATCACGCGGCCGTGCCAGTAGTTGAGCGACGACGCGATCTTCTCGCGCGCGGGGAGCACGGTGATCGGCGTCATCCAGCCGACGCTGCCGTCGGCGACCGCCAGCTGGCGGATCACGCCGTCGGGTGCGGCGGCGTAGATGTGGGCGCGGTCCGGGTCGGCGACCGGCGTCGCGGTGGTGATCTGGTAGCTGCCCGCCCAGCCCGAGTAGCCGGCCGGCGTGTACTCCCACAGGACGGTGCCGCTGTCGGCGTCGATCGCGATCGTCTTGCCGTAGGTGGTGGTGACGAAGAAGGTGTTGTGGGTGGCGCCCTTCACGGTGACGGCGTGGAGGTAGATGGCGGAGGCGTCCACGGTACCGTCGAGCGTCACCTGCTGGCGGACGAGCGAGTCCACGTTGACGATGGTGATGCCCATCGGGACCGTGGGCGCGCTGCTGCGGCCGGCGTCGTATCCGAAGCGCGGCCAGTCCTGCGAGCTGAGGCCGCCGCCCTTGCCGCCGCCCGGCGGGCCGCTGGGCGGGTTCGCGGCCGGCTTGCAGCCGGCGTTCCACGCGGCGGCCACGAGGGTGACGGCGACGACGGACAGGCCCGCGCGGGCCGTGGAGCGCGCTCTCATCTCGGGTGCCTCTGATCGGGGTGCGGCTGCAGGATAGCCGCGGGAGCGGCGTGGCGCCACGGCGGCTGGCTCAGGCCCACCTACACCGGATCGCCGAGGTCGAGGAACTCGGCGAGCGCCCGGCGCACGTGGTCCTGCAGCGCCTCAGGCAGCACGCCGAGGTCGTCCCGGAACAGCGCGTTGTCCCAGGCCAGGATCTGGTCCACGATCACGTCGCTGTCCCGCTCGAGGCAGCAGGTGCCGGCCGGAACGCGGACGCGCAGCGGAAACGCGGCGTCGGGGACGAGGCGCGTGGTGAGCGGCAGCACCACGGTGCTCCCGAGTCCGCCTTCGCCGAACTCGTCGGGCTGGATGGCGAGACAGGGGCGCTGCTTGCCCGGCTTGGTGCCGACGCGGCCGCCGAGGTCCACGACGTACAGGTGCCAGCGGCGCGGCCCGTCAGGCATGGCGCCGGAGCCGGGAGTGCGGCTGGAAGTCGCGCAGCACCTCCGCGCTGCTGGCGGCGGCGAGGCGCGCCGCGCGGCGCCACCGCTCGGCGCGCTCGGCGCGCTCCGCGCTCCGCTCGAGGAGGGCGAGGGCGGAGCGCACCACCGCGACCTTGGAGGGAGCGCCGAGGCGGTCCCTGAGGCGTGCGATGCGCCGGTCGTCGTCGTCGCGCAGCATCAGCGGCTTGCCCACGGTGCGGGTCCGGGTGCGAGTATATCTGGTAGTATATCGCGACATATATCTCCCGTCCACCCCACGGGCAGCGCCGTCCCGAGCCGAGGTTGTGGCCTGAGCCGGGCATGGCGTCACCGTTCCGTTGCGGGCCGCAACCGGGATACGTCGACAGCGTGGGGCGGGCGGTGTGGTCGGCGCTCCGCCGGGCAGGGCCTTCCGGACTATGACGTATACGTCATATCGGGCGGGGCACGTCGGTGCGGCCGCCTACCGGGCGCCGCGGATCTGGACCTTCCAGTGCTCGTCGAGGATGTCGTCCCAGTCGCGGTGCCGCGCCAGGAACGCGCGGACGAACGGGCAGAACGGCACGACCTTGAGACTGTTGGCGCGCGCGTGCTCGAGGCCCGCGCGGGCGAGGACGTCGCCGAGCCGGCGGCCCCGCAGCTCCGGCGGGACCTCGGTGTGCATCAGCCGCAGGCGGTTGCCCGCCAGGACGTACTCAAGCACGGCGACGTGTCCGTCGAAGTGCAGCTCGAACCGGCTGCTCTCGGCGTTGTTGACGACCGCCGGCGGGGCGTCCGACATGGGCAAGCTCCGGTGCTCGGGGGCGGGCCTCCAACCTACGCGCGACGAGCGCCGGGCCGCGACCCCGTCCGGGTCGCGAGCGCCGGCGCCCGTTCACCGCCGTCTGCGCCCGCGGGAGCGAATGC
>DASPSV010000144.1:0-7019 GCA_035623755.1 Gemmatimonadales bacterium | reverse complement strand
GTGGCGGTTCTCCACGATGCGCACGCCGAGGTCCGACACTTCGAACCGCTGCTCGGGGAGATCGCCGGCGAGCACGACGGCCACCGGCCCGCAATCGGCCTCGACCGCGGTCCGGGCGGCGTGGCGCAGCAGCGTGACGCCGCCATGACGCAGCATCTGCTTGGGACCGGGCAGGCGGCGCGACGCGCCCGCGGCGAGCACGACGACGCCGACGACCGGCGTCCGCGTCGCGTCAGGGCCGGTCGTGGATGGGGCCTTTCCGCTCGCGCAGCGGACCGCCGCGGCGGTCCGTGAAGACCGCCTGGATCTCGGCCGCGATCGAGAGCGCGACCTCGGCCGGCGTCTCGGCGCCGACGTCGAGGCCGACCGGCGCGTGGAGCCGCGCGCGCTGCGCCTCCGTGGCGGGCGAGCCGCGCTTCGCCAGCTCGCCGAGCAGCTGGTCGACGCGCGCCCGGCCGCCGAGCACCCCGACGTAGCGGCACGGTGAGGCGAGCAGCGTCGCGAGCAGGGCCAGGTCGCGCTCGTAGTTGTGGCTCATCACCACCGCCGCGCTGCGATCGTCCAGCGCGGGCGGGAGGTCGTCCTTGCCGAGCACGCTGACCGCCCAGCCGAGCTCCTCGCCGATCCGCGCAAGCGGCGCGGTGTCGCGGCCGGCGCCCGCCACGACCAGCGCGAGCGGCGGGTCCACCACCTCGATCAGCACTTCCGCCTCGCCCCGTGGCCCGCGCGAGCGGAAGAACCGGGGCCGGCCCTCGGCCAGCGCGGCCTCCGCCTCGGCGAGGGCCGCCGCGCCGACCGGCGTCCGCGGCAGCGCCCCCGCCGTCGTGCCGTCCTCGCGGAGCAGCAGGCGGTCGCCGAGCTGCAGCGTCGGATCGTCGCCGGTGCGGAACAGCGTCGCCACGGCCACGCGATGGCGCGCGCGTGCCGCCAGGCGCAGCACCGCGAGATGCTCCGGCACCGTGCCAGGCGGCACGGGCTCGAGCAGCAGGTCGAGCTTGCCGTGGCAGCCCATGCCGAGCCCCCACGGCTTGTCGTCGTCCTCGGTGAGGTCGTAGCTGACGATGGCGGACCGGCCGGCGGCGCGGATCCGCTCGGCGTGGCCGACGAGGTCCTGCTCGAAGCATCCGGCGCCGAAGGTGCCGGCGATGCTCGCGTCCGGGAGCACGACCATCCGCGCGCCGGGCCCGGAATACGCGGAGCCCTGCACCTTGACGAGGGTGGCGAGGACGGCGGAGGGCCCGCCTGCCGGCACGCGCTCGAGCGCGGCCACGACCTCGCGCAGCTCGTTCACGGCATCAAGTCGCGCTTCAGGGCCAGGTCGCGGTCGATGGGCGCGATCTTCGCGTACTCCTCGTCCCAGAACGCCTGCGCCTTCATCTTCTCCAGCTGCGCGTCGCCGTAGCCGAACCGGGTCCACACCTCGCGCTTCTGCCGGAACAGCCGCTCCTTCTGCACCCCGGAGCGCACGTCGAGGATCTCGCCCGCGGTGGCCCCGCGGAAGATCTCGTCGTACCAGCGCGCCAGCGTGCTGTCGCCGATCGGGCCGCTGCGGCGGTCGAGGTCGGCCAGCACCGACGGGTAGCGGTCGAACCCGTCGGTGGCGATGGTGACGACGTTCTGGCCGGCCGCCAGGTGCAGCAGCTTGGCGGTCTTGATGGCACCGATGACGTTGCACAGCCCGGACACGCCGAACCAGCCGGCGAGCGGCTCCAGCGCGCCCTTCGCCAGCCGCAGGTGCCGCTCGAGCACGGGACGGCCCTGCTCCAGCAGCTTCAGGCCCCGGACGCAGTCGTCGTCGTGCACCAGCGCGACGTAGTCGGTGGTGAGGACGTTGTGGATCAGCGTGACCATCTTGTCGCCGATCCCCTCGATGCGGTGGGTGCCCCGGCCGTTGTCGTACAGCGTGGAGCATTCCTTCGGCTCGACGGCCACCACGGCGCAGTCGGCGAACTTCGCCTTGATCTCGTCGGCGGCGGCGAGCGTGCCGGCGGAGCCGGGAGCCGCCACGAAGGCGGCGACCTGCCCGTTGCCGACGCCCTTCGCCGCGTCGAGGGCGGCGTCGCCGGTGACGAAGCGGTGGAAGCGGTAGTTGGGCAGCAGCTCGAACTGCGCCAGGATCTTGTTCTTCGCGTCCTGCTTGAAGTGCTCGGTGCGCTCGAGCACCAGGATCACGTCGCTCTCCGAGCCGGGCGTGAGGTCCAGCTCGCCGCCGTAGCGCCGGATCCGGTCGTAGCGCTCGGTGCTCATCTGCTCCGGCATGATCACGACGCAGCGGTAGCCCATCAGCTTCGCGATGTACGCGGTCCCGATCCCGAAATTGCCGGTCGAGGGGCCGATGATGGTGTTCGCGCCCGGGCGGATCTCGCCGGACAGCTCCCCTTCCATCAGGGTGGTGTACGCCGGGCCGACCTTGTGGCTGCCGGACGGGAAGTCCCGGCCGAGCAGCACGATGACGTTGGCCGCGACGCCGGTGAGCTCGCGCGGCAGCACCACGTGCCGCACCCGGTCCTCCCGGTTGCGCCAGGTGATGTTGAACAGGTTCAGCGGATCGAGCTCGTTGGCGCGCGCCTCGAGCGCGCGGCGCCGCAGCTCCGGCGGGAGCCGCGACGGATGACGCATCTCGGCGTACGTCGGGCCCGGCGTCAGAACCGTTCCCATAGGGCCTTCGCCTTTCGAGTGGCGCGCTCGGCCACCGCGGCCTCGTCCACGGTGACGCAGCGCTTGTCCTTCACGACCACGCGGCCGTTCACGATCAGGGTGTCCACCGGCGCGTTGGCGATCCCGAACAGCACGTGCCCGAACAGGTTCCCCGCGTGCAGCGGCGTCGGCGGCCAGTAGTCCACCAGGACGAGGTCCGCCCGGGCGCCCGGCTCGATGCGCCCGATCTCCATGCCCCACAGCTTGCGCGCGATGGTGCGGTTGTTGAGCAGCGCCGCGGCCCACGCCTCGGCGTACCCGACCCGCGGGTCGCCGGTGCGCACCTTCTGGAGGTGGAACGCCGTCTTGAACTCGTCCCACATCCGCGGCGAGTAGCCGTCGGAGCCCAGGCCCACCAGCACGCCCGCGGCCATCAGCTCGAGGAGCTTCGCCACGCCGACGGCGTTGTTGCTGTTGGACTGCGGGTTGTGGGCGACCGCCGAGCCGAGCCGGGCCAGGGCGGCGACGTCGCCCGCCGTGACGTGGATGCAGTGCGCGGCCAGCGTCCGGTCGGTGAGGACGCCCAGGTCCCGCAGCCGTGCCACCACGGTCTTCTTGAACCGGCGCCGCGCGTGGTCGAGGTCCGAGCGGTCCTCGGCGACGTGGATGTGGAAGCCGGCCCCGAGGCCCTGCTCGGCCTCGACCGCGCGCCGCAGCGTCCGGTCCGACAGCGTGAAGGATGCGTGCAGGCCGAAGCTGGCCGCGATCAGGCCGTCGCCCGCGCGACGGGTGCGCTCGATGAACCGGACGTTCTCCTCGAGCGCGGCCTGCGCCTTCGCGGGCCCGTCACGATCGCTGGTCTCGTAGCACAGCACGCCCCGGAGGCCCACCTCGCGGAAGGCGCGCTCGACCTGGTCGAGGCTGCCGGCGCACGCGTTGGGGCTCGAGTGGTGGTCCACCAGCGTGCCGACGCCGTTCTTGGCGCAGTCCACCAGGCCCACCAGCGCGCTCAGGTACACGTCGTCGGGCTCGAGCGCGCGGTCGAGCCGCCACCACAGCTTCTTGAGGATCTCGGGGAAGTTCTTCGGTGCCGGTCCCGGGAGCGCGATGCCGCGGGCGAGCGTGGAGTAGAGGTGCGTGTGGCAGTTGATGAGGGCGGGCATCAGGAGGCGGCCGCCGGCGTCCAAGACGGAGTGTGAGGGTGTAGGGTGTGAGGGTGTACGGTCGGCCGGCTTCACACCCGACACCCTACCCCCTACACCCACGCTCTCGATCGCCCCGTCGCTGCCGATGACGACATCCGCGTTGTCCAGCACCCGGTTCTCGCGGTCCAGACAGACCACCCTCGCGTTGCGGATGATCACCGCGCGTCGTACTCCACCGGCTCGTCGGCCATCGTGAGGGCCATGATCGCCTTCGCGGTGTGCAGCCGGTTCTCGGCCTCGTCGTACACCACCGACTGCGGGCCGTCGATCACCTCGTCGGTGACCTCGTTGCCGCGGTCGGCCGGCAGCGGATGCATGTACAGCGCCCCCTTCCGGGCGCGGGCCAGCCGCGGGGCGTCGCAGATCCACTTCGTGTACTGCTTCGCGATGCGGAGCGATTCCTCGGGCTTCGCGCCCATGGTGTCGAGGCAGCCCCAGCTCTTGGGGATCACCACGTCGGCGCCGGCGAAGGCGGCGTCCATGTCGTCCACGACCTCGAACGTCGTCCCGGCCTTCTTCGCGTTGCGGCGCGCCGCCTCCAGCGTCTCCGGCATCAGGAAGTACTCCGGCGGGTGCGCCAGCGTGACGTCCATCCCGAAGCGCGGCATCAGCATGATCAGGCCCTGGGGCACGGACAGCGGCTTGGCGTAGCTCGGCGCGTAGGCCCAGCTCACCGCCAGCTTCCTGCCGCGGAGGTCGCCGCCCAGCTTCTCGCGGATGGTCATCAGGTCGGCGAGCGTCTGGCAGGGATGGTCCACGTCGCACTGCATGTTGATGACGGGCACGTCGGCCCACTTCGCCACCTCGCGCATGTACGCGTTGCCCTCGCCGGGGATGAGGTCGTGGCGGATGGCGATGGCGTGGCCGTAGCGCGAGAGGATGACGCCGGTGTCCTTCGGGCTCTCGCCGTGGGAGACCTGCATCGCGTCGGCGGTGAGGAAGTGGGCGTGCGCGCCGAGCTGCGTGGCACCCGCCTCGAACGAGTTGCGGGTGCGCGTGGACTTGTCGAAGAACATCAGGAACACCGTCTTGTCGGGCAGCCAGCGGTGCGGGCGGTGCTCCTTGAAGCGCCGCTTCAGGTCACCCGCCACGTCGAGCAGCGTCCCGATCTCGGCGTCGCTCCACTCCTCGGTGGTGATCCAGTCCTTGCCCTTGAACAGCGCGCGCTCGGTGCTCACACGCCCGTTCCTCACAGGTCCGTGACGTTGACGAAGTGGACGTGCCCGGGGTCGGCGACCGCCTCGGCGAGGTGCCGCAGCGTCAGGTAGCGGCGGATCTCGACCCGGTGCATCTGCGGCGGATCCTCGGCATCGACCAGCCGGCAGTCCAGCACGGCGTTGCCCTCGAGCGCGATGTCCGTGACCGCGACGCCGTCGTGGAACACCGCCCGCCCGCCCGCGGGGTCCAGCTCGAGGCGGTAGGGCCGCCCGTCGATGGTGCCGTGGAGGGTCCGGCGCGGCCCCGCCTGCTCGAGGAAGAAGCCGTTCCGGCCCGCCGACTTGCGGTAGCTCTCCAGGCTGCCGAAGAAGCGCGGCTTTTGGACCTGGGGACCCCCGTCCTCGGGGCAGAACACGTCGCAGTTGCCGCAGTCGTTGCAGGCGTCGGCGTAGTTGGCGAGCTGGTGCGACTCGCCGATGACGAACTCCTCCTCGCCCGGCAGGGCACGCCAGCGTCCCTTGGCATCGATCTCGACGTCCTCGAACGGCACGGCCATCGCCTTTCCCTCGTACACGAAGTTGGCGTCATTGGGGCAGACGGGTACGCACTTGTCGCAGTTGACGCAGTCGTACAGCCACAGCTTGGAGCCGATCTTCCGCGGCACGCCCTTGTTCTTCTCCCACCCGTAGCGCGGGTCCGCGGTGGTGCGCTCCACGATCGCGGGCGTGTTCAGCACCCCGGCCTCGTCCACCAGCGACTGCTCGAGCCCGGCGAGCCGCGAGCGGCACGGCGCGGCGACCGCCGGCGGGAGCGTCGGGGCGACGTGGCGCTCGAAGTCCTCCGCCAACCGCGCGCACACCGCGTCGAGCGGCTCGGCGCCGGCGCCGGCCTCCGCCCACGCGGCGAGGCGGCGCTCGCAGTGCTCGTGCAGCCAGCGCCGCTCGCGGTCGGCGGCGCCGCTCTCGAGCTCGCCGGCCGCCGCGCCGATGGCGGCGTCGAGCTGCGCCACGACCTCCCGCACCGCGCCGAGGGCCTGGCCGGCGTGGCGCAGCACGAGGTCGGGCACCCGGGTCACGCCCAGCTCCCGCATCCGGGCCTCGAGCGCCGCGACGTAGCGCGGCAGCCGCCCGTAGCCGCCGGGCCGCAGCAGGTCGGTGCAGGTAGTGGTCGGGACGAGGTTCATGGCCACCGCGTTGGCGACGTTGTGCGCGTCGAGGCCGGCCGAGAACGAGACCGGGACCGTCGCGCCGAGCGCGGCGCGGAGCTTCCGCACCAGGTTCATCGTGACGACGTGGAGCGGCGGGCCCGACAGGTACATCACCTCGTCGGTGAAGAAGGTGCGGTGGTTCTTCACCACCAGCGTGTTGCTGCACTTGACCGCCAGCCGCCGGCCCCGGGTCCGCGCCACCGCCTGGAGGCGCGGGATCATCGCCACCGCGTCGGCGAACTGCAGGTCCTTGTCGAACGCCTCCGCCGTCGTCTGCACGTCGTGGTAGCCCATCACGTCGTGCAGCAGGTGGTCCACCTCCGCGCGGCCGAGCAGCGTCGGGTTCAGCTTGATGCACACGTCCACGTCGAGGTCGGTCAGCAGGTAGGTGACGATGCCCTCGATCTCGCCGGCCGGGCAGCCGTGGAACGTGGACAGGGTGATGGCGTCGCTGATGCGGGAGGGGAAGGGCAGATCGCGCCATTTCGCCAGCGGCCCGGTGAGGCGGCCGCGCAGCTCGTCGACGACCTTGGTCGCGTCCCGCATCGACCGGATCCACCCCGTGACCCGGTCCGAGCGGATGCCCTCGAGCCCGTAGCCGACGCTCATGTCGAACAGCGTCTCGAGCTTCGCGGCCGGGGCGCCGTCGGGGATCCCCGCGGCCTTGAGGATCTCGATCAGCATCGCGGCGCCCACGTACTCGCGGAGCGATTGCTCGAGCCTCAGCTCCTGCGACCACTCGACGTTGTAGCCCACGTTGGTCGCGTCGATGCAGGGGCGCGGGATGGTCAGCTCGTCGAGGATCTGCACGG
>DASPSV010000140.1:0-10937 GCA_035623755.1 Gemmatimonadales bacterium | reverse complement strand
CAGCCCGGTGTACGCGCGCTGCTGGACGATGAGCATCACCAGGCTGAACACGGCGATCAGCAGCACCGCCACCAGGTGCCGCTCGGTCCCGACGCCGGAGAGCACCAGGCCCGCGGCGAGCGGCAGGACGATGGAGGCGAGGAAGTAGCGGAAGGCGCGCCGGTCGGGGGCGAGCGTGGTCGCGGCGCCCGCCACGATGCCGGTGAGGATCATCATCACCAGGGCGAGGTCGCCGAAGTCGAGCCAGCGCGAGAACAGGCCGGCGCCCACGCCCCACGCGGCGCCGAGCGACGTCATGACGAACAGCGTGGCCCGGCGGTCCTCGCGCGTGTACGCGTGGCCGATCAGCCGTCGGCGCAGCGCGAACCGCAAGCCGCACAGCACGGCCACCACGGCGCCCCAGGCCGCGAGCAGGATCGACGGGACGGCGCGGTAGCCGAGCACCACCACCACGCCCATCAGCACGACGTGGGAGATCTCGGCCGTGGCCCCTTCGCGGACGATGCGCTCCCGCGTCTCGCGGACGAGCGCTTCGCGGACCTCTCCCTTCATCGCCTGGGGCTGATCGGGCATGCGCTAACATAATGGCCCGAGCGCGGTTCGGAAGAGCGGCCGCGCTCCGCCTCGTTCGTCGCCGCCTCGCCCGCCGGCGGGCCCCGCGCCGGCTGACGCACGACTGACGCCGTGCCGGTACCGTGTCTGGCGGACGCGGGCTCGCGCCCGCGGACGGAGCGCGCTTGACGGCGCCTTGACGGCGCCGGCCGAGCGTACCCGCCGGCACCGAGAGGCGGCATGCTCCCGATCGACGGCGTCGTCGCGGCTTACAACCTGCTCCTGGCCGTGGTCTGGGCGGCTCTCGCGCCGCGCGTCGGCGCTGCGCCGGCCTTCGCCGCGGTTCACCTCGTCGCCGCCTCCTTCGTCCTGGTGCTCCGCCGCCGGCCCCGCCTCTCGCCGGCCGTCGGGTGGCTGCGTGAGTACTACCCGCTGCTGTGGGTGCTGGGCTTCTGGTACGAGCTGGACTACCTGCTCCCGCTCCTCCACCCCCAGTTCTTCGACCCCGCGATCGAACGGCTCGACGTCGCGCTGTTCGGCGCGAGCTGGAGCGCCGCGTGGATCGCGCGCGCCCCGTGGCCCTGGCTCGCCGAGCCGATGTGCGCGCTCTACATGCTCTTCCCGCTGGTCGCGGTGCCGCCGCTGTGGGCCGGCGGCACGGGCCGGGTGGGAGCGCTGCGCGACGTCGCTACGTCGCTCACGCTCTGCTACCTCGCCTGCTGCCTGGTCTACCTCGTCGTCCCGGCCCTGGGGCCGGTGCAGCATCCGCCGGACGCTCTCGCGCGCGGGCCCTGCTGGCGCCTGATGCGGGCCTACCTGACCCTGGGCGATTCCGACGGCACGGCGTTCCCGAGCTACCACGTGGCGGCCGCGGTCGTGACCGCGCGCTTCGCCTGGACCTGGTGGCGGCGGGCCGTCGCCGTGCCGGTCACCGCGCTCGCGGCCGGCCTCGCGGTCTCGACCGTGTACACGCAACACCACTACGTGCTCGACGCCGTCGCCGGCCTCGCGCTGGCGCTCCTCGTGGAGGGGCTGCTCGCGCCCGCGCTGCGGCGACGGATGCCGGCCGAAGGGAGGCTCCCGTGAAGGCGCTGGTCCTGGGATGCGGCGAGATGGCGCAGGTCGCCATCCGCGATCTGCTGCAGCAGGGCGTGTTCGCCGACGTGGTGGTGGGCACGCGCCACCCCGGGCGCGCCGAGGCGTTCCTCGCCGGGGTGGCGCGCACCCCGGTGCGCACCGCCGCCGTCCCCATCGACGTGGGCGACCACGACGCGCTGGTCCGCCTGATGAAGGGGTGCGACGCGGTCTGCAACCTCGCCGGGCCCAACTTCCGCAACGCCGTCCGCGTCGCGCGCGCCGCCATCGCGGCCGGCGTTCCGCTGGTGGACGTGTCGGACGACTTCGCCGCCACCCTCGAGCTGCTGGACATGGACGGCGAGGCCAGGAAGGCCGGCGTCACGGTGGTCCTCGGCCTGGGCGCGAGCCCCGGCGTGACCAACATCCTGGCGCGCGAGGGCGCGAACAAGCTCGACCGCGTGGACGAGGTGCACACGTCGTGGGTGATGCGCGGCTCCGACGCCGGCGGGCCGGCGCTCGCGCAGCACCTGCTGTTCTCGCTTCCCGACCGCGCGTTCGTGTTCGAGGGCGGTGCGATGCGCACCGTGCGGCCGTTCGTGGACGGGCGCGAGACGATCGAGTTCCCGGAGCTGGGGCCGGTCGAGGTGTTCCACATCGGGCACCCGGAGCCGCTCACCCTGTCGCGCTTCATCGAGGGCGTCCGCTACGCCGACGACAAGGCCACCTTCCTCCCGGCCGTGGTGAACCGGCTCATCGTGGACCTGGGCAGGATCGCGCGGCAGCTCGAGCCCGTGTGCGTGGACGGCCGCCCGGTGGACGGCGTCGAGTTCGCGGCGTCGTTCCTCTACCAGGCGTGCAAGGCGATGACCGACGTCCCCGAGACCGGCGCGCTCCGGACCGAGGTGGTCGGCGAGCTGGCGGGCCGGCGGACGCACCTGGTCTACACGGCGGCCGGCCGCATCGGCATCGGCACCGGCGTGCCGGCGGCGATCGGCGCGTCGCTGCTGGCGATCGGCAAGATCACCAGGCGCGGCGTGCTGCCGCCCGAGGCCTGCATCGAGCCCGAGTGGTTCCTCACGGCCGTCTCGATGCGGGACATCGGCGAGGTCGAGGAGAAGATCTGGACCGAGTGAGGGCCGAGACATGAACGGGAACGCCGAGCGCGCGGACGCGCCGCCCGACCCGCGGCGGATGTTCCGGCTGCCGTGGACCGCGGCCGACAACGCGATGACGTGGCTGGAGCCGACCCGCCGGTGCAACATCACCTGCGACGCCTGCTTCGCGCAGAACGACCCCCGCAGCGAGAAGCCGCTGGACCGGATCCGCGCCGAGCTCGAGGCCACGCTGCGGCTCCGCCGCTGCGACACGATGCTCGTGGCCGGCGGCGAGCCGCTCACCCACCCCGGGATCGTGGACGTGGTGCGGATGGTCCGCGAGGCGGGCGTGAAGCCGGTGCTGGTCACCAACGGCGTCGCGCTCGACCGGGGGCTGGTGCACGAGCTGCGGCGCGCGGGCGCGCACGGCTTCACGTTCCACGTGGACAGCCACCAGCGCCGGCCCGGGTGGACCGGCGCCACCGAGCCCCAGCTCAACGAGCTGCGCGGCTACCTGGCGGGCCTGGTGCGCGCCGAGGGCGGCATGGTGTGCGGCTTCAACACCACCATCTTCCCCGACGCGCTGCGCTACGTGCCCGACGTGGTGGCGTGGGCGCTCTCGCGCCCCGAGCTGGTGCAGGTCCTCACGCTGATCTGCGTGCGCGGCGCGGAGCCGGAGGGCGCGTTCGCCTTCATGGCCGGCGGCCGCGAGGTGGACATGGGCGCCACGCCGTACGCGGCGGACGTCGAGATCGGCCACCTGACGGCCGTGGACCTGTACCGCGAGGTCCGGCGGGTCGTGCCCGACTTCCGGCTGTGCGCGTTCCTGGGGGGGACGGCGCTGCCGGACTCGCTCAAGTGGAGCATCGGCCTGGTGCTGACCTCGGGGCGCCGCGTCGCCGGTGTCGCCGGGGCGCGCACGATGGAGCTGGTGCAGAACGCCCACCACCTCTTCCGGGGCCGCTACCTGGCCTACGGCCCGCCGCGCGCGAGCCGGATGGGGAAGCTCACCCTGCTGCTGGGCGTGGTGGACCCGGTGCTGCGGCGCACCGCGTTTCGCTGGCTGGCGACCGCGCTCCGCCACCCGTCGGAGCTGCTGCGCACGCTGTGGCTGCAGAGCATCTCGATCGTGCAGCCGGTGGACATCCTGCCCAACGGCGAGATGGACACCTGCGACGGCTGCCCCAACCGCACCTTCTTCGCCGGCCGGCTGGTGCCCGCCTGCCGGCTCGACGAGTACCAGCGCTGGGGCGGCCCGGTGACCGCCGCGCCGCGCGCCGCCGCGGAGCCGGCCCGGTGAAGCGCGTCCTCCTCACCACGGTGCACCGCCCGCTCGGCGTCGAGAGCGCGGTGTGCACGCCCAACATCTCGGCCGAGATGTACCACGCGCAGGTCACCCGGGCGCAGGGCCCGTTCAGCATCCGCTCGGTGTGCACCGGCTGGGGCCTCGAGTTCATCGCCGCCAACCTCGAGTCGCCCGTCACCGTGATGCACTACCCGACGCTGGGCGCGCTCGAGCGCGAGCTCGGGCGGGGCTACGACTACGTCGGCGTGTCGTTCGTGATGTGCACCTTCCCCAAGGCGGTCGAGCTGTGCGAGCTGGTGCGCCGCGTCGCCCCGCGGACCGAGATCGTCCTCGGCGGCTACGGCACCGTGCTCGCCGAGTGCGACCGCTACGCCGATCACGTCTGCCGCGAGGAGGGCGTGAACTTCATGCGGCGCCTCCTGGGCGAGCCCGAGGTGGCAACGTTCCGGGTGCCGCCCGTCACCCGCACCCTGCGCGTGCTCCACGCCGCCAGCCGGCACGAGGCGATCGTGCCCGCGGGGCTCGGCTGCTCGCGCGGCTGCGACTTCTGCTGCACCAGCCACTTCTTCCACCGCGACTACGTGCCGCTGCTCAGGACCGGCCGCGAGCTGCACGAGGCGATGGCGTCGGTGGAGACGGACGGCGCGTCGTACCGCAACATCGGCGTCATCGACGAGGACTTCCTCGCCGACCGCGGGCGCATCGCCGGGATGATCCCCCTCAACGCCGCCGTGGTGGACAAGCCGATCCTGTTCTCCTGCCTGACCAGCGTGAAGAGCCTCGAGCAGTACGACGACGGGGAGCTGCTCGCGATGGGCCTGGGGGCGGCGTGGATCGGCGTCGAGTCGCTGCAGGCGCGGTTCGCCAAGCTGCGCGGCGTGGACGTGCCCGGGATGTTCGCGCGGCTCCGCGGCCTCGGCGTCGTCACCCTCGGCTCGATGATCGTCGGCCTCGACGCGCACGACGAGCGCAGCCTCGAGGCCGACTTCCAGTACCTGCTCGGCTTGAGGCCCTGCTTCTCGCAGTTCATGATCTACAGCCCGTGCCCGCAGACGCCGCTCCACGCGCGGATGCAGCGCGAGGGGCGGCTCCGGGACGTGCCGTGGATCCGCCACGACGGGTTCCACGCGCTGTCCGCGCACCCGAACTTCACGGCCGAGCGGCTCGAGCGGCTGGTGCTGGAGCTGTTCCGCCGCGAATACGAGGAGCTGGGACCGTCGGTGCTGCGCGTGGCCGAGGTGCAGCTCGAGGGCTGGCTGCGGCTCAAGGGCTGCGCCGTGCCGCACCTCGCGGCCCGCTCGCGCGAGTACCGCAACCTGTGCCTCGAGGTCTATCCCCTGATCGGCCTCGCGATCCGCCGCGCGCCCACGGAGCGCGTGCGCCGCTGGGCGGGCGAGCTGCGGGAGCGGGTCGAGGAGACGTTCGGCGTGACGCGGGCGATGCGGCTCAAGGCGAGCCTGGTGCCGGCGCTGGCGGCGTACGCCGCGCTGCGCGAGCGGCTGCAGCCCAACCCGCAGCCGCCGACCGAGGTGCATCGCTGGCGGAACTGAAGATCAGCCCAGCTCGGTCCTCGCGTGCTGGGCGCGGTGGGGCACCGGGACCATCGGGCCGCCGAACAGGCGGTACTCGTCGAGGCGGCAGGAGGGGATCAGGCCGCCCTGCCACACCATCATGTTGGGGCAGCCGCCGCACAGGTTGGCCTTGCCGGCCAGCATCTCGTTGGGCTGCTGCAGCGAGACGGACTGGATCCAGACCTTCTCCAGCGCGCGGCGCGGGCTCCGGAGCACGGCGCGCGCGAAGCGCCGCAGGGCGCGCCGCACCACCGGGTCCACCGCCGCCATCAGGAACACCCGCCGGCCGACCTTGGCGCTCTTCATGAAGTCCACGTAGCGCCCGTACCAGAAGTGGTGCGCCACCTGGACCGCCTCGACCGTGCGCGGCCCCAGGTACCCGTAGTGCTTCGTCGCCGTGCCGAGCTGCAGCGCGACCAGGAACTTGGTGGTCTGCGGCGCGGTGGTGCCCGGCAGGTAGACCGCCGGCCGGAAGCCGCGGTCGTGGTCCCGCAGCTCCTCGAACATCTGGTCCGAGGTGACCGTGAGCCGGTCCAGCTCGGCGGTGGAGTGCTGGAGCGCGCGCGCGTCCACCGGGCGGCCGTCCACCTGGTACTCCCACTCGTCGCTCAGCGGGATCGAGCGGAACGCCACCAGCGAGACGTGCTGCACCTTGTGCAGGTTGGCGCGGCACCACTCGAGCACGTGCGGCAGGTAGGGCAGGGTGGAGCGGAACACCGTGATGTTGAACCCGCACTGCAGGCCGCCTCCCCCGCCCGCCTCCCACACCAGGTCGGCGAAGTGCTGGCGCAGCTCGTTCATCTCGGCCTCGTTCTTCCCGCTCCAGCCGGGCCGCTGCATACCCGCGTCCACGTGGAAGTGGAACTTCACCAGGCCGGCCTTCTTGAAGTCGCGCGCCAGGTCGGGCGTGAGCCGCTCGCCGTGCGTGAGCAGCAGCGGCTTGAGGCCCTGGCGGGCGATGAACTCCACGACCTCGAGGATGCGCGGGTGGAGCAGGGGCTCGCCGCCCGCGATCGCGACGCGGTCGCAGTTGGTGAGCCGCTTCACGGCCAGCACGTCGGCCTCGATCTGCGGCAGCGGCACGTGGCCGGTGAGCTTCTGGCGATAGCAGCCCGGGCAGCTGAAGTCGCAGGCGTCGGTCACTTCGACCCAGCCGCCGGGATTGTCGGTCGGTGTCCAGGGGAGCTGGTACATCCTGCTGCGGTCGATCGCCATCCGCTCCTCCCGCGGGCCGCGGCGCGCGTCGCTTCGCCGCGGCGGCCGGCGACGGCGCCCACGGGCACGGGCGGCCGTCGACGGAGCCCACGCTAGCGGGGGGGCGTCACGTGGGCGTCATGCGGAAATCGCTCGCCGGACCGCCGAATGGCGTAACCGCCGCTCGTCTATAGGCCTACGCGGCCGCAGGGGGAATCGCACCGCGACGAAATCGCCGGGTTTGCATATGTTAGAGTCCCCCCGCCATGGAAGGCGGCCGCCCGCGTGGACGGCTGCGGCAAGGAGACCGCTGCAGTGGCTGAGAGTCGCGAACGCATCGAGTTCTGGCGGGAAGAGGTCCTGCGCCGCGCCGAGCAGGCGCTCCAGGGCCGTCTCGTCGCTCTGTTCGAGGCCACCAAGGACAGCGTGGTGCCGGTGGCCGTCGGCTCCAACCGAAAGCTGCCTCCGACGGCGTCGGCCGAGATCAACGCCGCGGTGCGCGGCTGGAGCGTTCCCGCGGACATCGGCAGCCGCTGGCTCGCCGCGCGCCTCGACATGGGCCGCTGGTGCATCGCCCCGGTGCGGGGCGACCTGCCCGCGCCCCCGCCGCACGGCGTGGAGCGCCGCCGCAAGGAGCGCATGGCGCTCGAGCTGGCGGGGATCTGCCTCGGGCTCATCGAGATCAGGTTCGCCGCGGCATCGGCCGCGAAGGCCCAGGCGGCGGTGGCGGGGTAGCCGCCCGCCCCAATTTCCCGGCATTGCGGTCGGGTTTCCTCGTTCGCAGATTCACCAAGTGCCCGACACCGCGCCGAAGCAGGTCGGCAAGTACCTGATCACGGACCTCCTTGGCCAGGGTGCCATGGGGGTCGTGTACCGCGCCCTCGATCCCCTGCTCAACCGGTACGTGGCCGTGAAGGTGATGAGCCACGGGATCGCGACCGACCAGGAGCTGCGCGACCGCTTCCTGCGCGAGGCGCGCGCGGCCGGCAGCCTGCAGCACCCCAACATCATCACCATCTACGACTTCGGCGAAACCGACGGTTCGCTGTACATCGCCATGGAGTACGTCGAGGGCTCCGACCTCTCGGAGATCATGGCGCGGCGCGACCCGCTGCCCCTGACCGGCAAGATCGACATCGTGGTGGACGCGCTGCACGCGCTCGACTACGCCCACAGCCGCGGCGTGGTGCACCGCGACGTGAAGCCGGCGAACATCCGCGTCTCGACCGACGGCCGGGCGAAGCTGATGGACTTCGGGATCGCGCGGCTCGAGAAGTCCGACCTCACCAAGTCGGGCATGATGATGGGCACGCCGTCGTACATGGCGCCCGAGCAGATCACCGGCGGCGCGATCACGCCGGCGACCGACGTGTTCGCCATCGGCGCGGTGCTGTACGAGTTCCTCTCGAACCGGCCGACGTTCGAGGGCGACACGATGCACGCGGTGCTGTACAAGGTGGTGAGCGAGCAGCCGCCGCCGCTCAGGGAGGTGGCGAGCACGCTGCCCGTGTCGCTGCAGCCGATCGTGGACAAGGCGCTGCACAAGGAGGCGAAGCGGCGCTACCCGACCGCGGGGGCGATGGCGAAGGACCTCGAGGCCGTGCGCGCGGCGCTGAGCGGCGGGGCGACGGTGCGGGTGGCGGCGCGCTCGACGCCGCTCCGGACCACGGTCCGGGCGGAGGCGCTGCGGGGACTCAAGCGCCGGCGATATCTGAGGTGGGTCGGCCTCGGCGCGGGTGTGGCGGCCATCGGTGTGGCCGCCTTCTTGATCTTCGGGGGGCGCGTCCGCCGTCCGTCGGCGGGGCCGGCAGCCACCGGCGCCGCGGCGCCAAAACCGGCCGTGACCGCGCCGGCGCCGGGCCAGGTGCCTGCGGTTCGCGAGTCGGCGCAGGCGGCGCTGCCGGGCGCCGATTCGACGGTCGCCGCCGCGGCGACGACGCCCGCGCCCGCCGGGCGGCAGCAGCCTCCGGCGCAGCCGGCCGAGCCTGGGAAGCCGCACCTCGGCGGCGCGAGGACGGCGCTGTCGAACCTGCGGCACCCGGGGGGCGCACCGGCGCAGCCGGGCGGGGCGGTGAGCCCGTCGCAGCCGGCGGGTCAAGCCGCGGCCGGCCAGGCGGCGGCTCCCCCGCAGGCCGCGCCCGCTCAGCCCACGCCCGTCACGCCGAGCGCGCAGGCGCCGTCACCGGCTCCGGCCGGCGCCACCTCGGTGCCCGCGCCGGCGCCCGCGCCCATCGAGCCGCAGGCGGCGGCGCAGCCCGAGGCGCCGCCCGATCCGCGGCCGCAGATCGAGGACCTGGTCGCGGCGTACGCCCACGCGATCGAGAGCATGAGCGTGGCCGACATGCGCCGGGTGTATCCGGGGATGCGCGCCGAACAGCGCGACAACTGGAGCATGCTGTTCTCGCACGCGCGCGGGCCCGTGAAGGCGGAGCTGACGCTCGCGGACCTGAGCGTCACGGGTGCCTCGGCGACGGTGCGGGTGACGGGCCACCTGGAGTACGACGTGGGCGCCGGGATGCAGAAGCCGCTGGTGGACTTCCGCGCGGTGGCCGCGCAGGAAGGCGGGGTGTGGAGGTTTAGAGCGATACCGTGAGTGGCGGCCAGGCCTTCGTACGCTTCACACCCCACACCCTACACCCTTACACCCAGCTGGTCCGCAATCGGGTGTAGGGTGTGAGGGTGTAGGGTGTAGAAAAGACGTCACTCCCCGTCAGAACCCGTACTCCAAGCCGACCGTATACAGCACGTCCGGCCTCAGCCCCCCGCGATTCAGCGGGAACAGCGCATTCGTAATGACCGTCGGCCCCCCGGCGATCGTGAACTTGAAGCCGAACGATCCGTTGATCAGGTCGTCCCTGATGTTGGGGATCTCGCTGGTGCGCACCGTCCGCACGAACGGCTGGTCGTAGGTGACCGACGTGGGGATCAGCAGCTTGTTGTTGCCCACCTGCAGCTGCGAGATGATGTCCGCCGCCATCGTCACCGCCGGCGCCATGAGGTGGTCGAAGCCGACGGTGGCGATCACCGCGTCGCTCCGGAAGCTCCCGACCCGCCTGAGGTAGCCGACGTCGGCGTGGGGCGAGAACGCGTCGAACCGCGCCGACACCACCGCCACGACGCGCCCCGAGAAGTGGCCGGCGCCGAGCAGGTCCTGCTCGCTGCCGGTGGGGAAACGCGCGTCCGCCAGCAGCGCGACGCTCGACTTGTCGGAGTTGTGCACGTTCACCTTCATGCGCACGGCCACGTCGCCCAGTCCGGTCGCCTGGCCCTGCACGAACCGCGACGCGCTGAGCACCGGGTTGGTCGCGGTGCCGGCGAAGTAGTGGAACGCGCTGTCGCCGCCGAACGGGATGATGTTCGCCTGGCTCTGGCCCACCAGCGACGTGGTCACGAGCGGGATGGCGACGCCGAAGTCCACGCGGTCGCTGATGCCGTAGGTGAACGTGAACGACGCCAGCTGCACGCTGATGTCGAGCGACAGGTTGAAGGGCATGATGTCGTTCTCGAGCGTCGGGACCCCGTAGGGCGTGCACGACTTGCCGACGATGCTGTCGCACTTGGGGCCGGTCACGTTCACGTGCGTGAACACCAGGTTCACGTTGTGCAGGTCCACCCCGCGGATCGACGAGTAGCGGAACGTGTTGTAGGTGAACCCCACCAGCATCCGGCCGGCGCCGAGCGTCTGCCCCCGCTCGGCGAACACGGGACCGGTCGAGATCGAGGTGGGCACCGGCGTGCCGCCCTCGAACCGGAACGTGGTGCCGCCGCTCGCCGAGCTGAACGGAAAGTCGGCCACGTTTCCGCCCACCGCGTTGGTGAGGAAGTTGATGATCGTCCCGTTCTGCGTCGCCGCCGACGGCTCGAAGTGGCTGCCGTGGAGCGCCACTGCCGCGTTGGGGTTACCCGCGGTGCCGGCGAGGAACAGCGGGTCCTCGCCCGGCCCGAAGATGAACAGCTGGTTGATGTCGTCGCGCAGTCCTTGGGCTTTGAGCGGCGCGCTCAGCGCGACGCACGCCGCCAGGCTCACGAGCAAAGCTCGCATAGGCCCTCCGCAGGGGGGTTGCCGGGGTCCAGAATGTCGAGAGATGAAGTCGGCTATTCTAGCGGCACGCGGGCGGGGGGTCAAACGGGGGCGCGGAGGCC
>DASPSV010000137.1:0-11121 GCA_035623755.1 Gemmatimonadales bacterium | reverse complement strand
CGATGCGGCCCTCGCGCACCATCTTGTCCGCGGGGTTCAGGCGCATCGCCACGTCGAGGAATGCCTTGTCGAGGAACGGCACCCGGCCCTCCACGCCCCACGCGGCGAGCGACTTGTTGGCGCGCAGGCAGTCGTACAGGTGCAGCTTGCCGAGCTTGCGGACCGTCTCTTCATGGAACGCGCGCGCGTCCGGCGCCTTGTGGAAGTAGAGGTACCCGCCGAACACCTCGTCCGCTCCCTCGCCCGACAGCACCATCTTCACGCCCATCGACTTGATCACCCGCGCCATCAGGTACATCGGCGTGGAGGCGCGCACCGTGGTGACGTCGTACGTCTCGAGGTGGAACACCACGTCCCGCAGGGCGTCGAGGCCCTCCTGGATCGTGAAGTGGATCTCGTGGTGGATGGTGCCGATGTGCCCGGCCACGGTCCGCGCCGCCGCCAGGTCGGGCGAGCCCTCGAGCCCGATGGCGAACGAGTGCAGCTGCGGCCACCACGCCGGCTGCGTGTCGTGCGACTCGACGCGCTTCGCCGCGAACTTCTTCGCCAGCGCCGAGATCACCGACGAGTCCAGGCCGCCCGAGAGCAGCACGCCGTAGGGCACGTCGGACATCAGCTGCCGGTGCACCGCCTGCTCGAGCGCCTCGCGCAGCCGCCCCCGGTCGGTCGTCGCATGCTCGACCGCGCCGTACTCGGACCAGTCACGCTGGTACCAGCGCCGCAGCTTGCCCTCCTTGCTCCACAGCAGGTGCCCCGGCGGGAACTCCTCGTACTTCTTGCACACGCCCTCGAGCGCCTTCAGCTCGGAGGCCACGTAGAAGTTCCCGTGCTGGTCCCAGCCCATGTAGAGCGGCACGACGCCGATGTGGTCGCGGGCGATCAGGTACGCGTCCCGCTCCCGGTCGTAGATCGCGAACGCGAAGATCCCGTTCAGGTCCTCGATGAACTCGGGACCCTTCTTCCGGTACAGGGCGAGGATCACCTCGCAGTCGGAGTGGGTGAGGAACTCGTACGAGCCGTTGAGGCCGTTCCGCAGCTCCTCGTGGTTGTAGATCTCCCCGTTCACCGCCAGGACGAGGGTGCCGTCCTTGCTGAACAGCGGCTGGCGGCCGGACTGCGGATCGACGATCGCCAGGCGCTCGTGCGCCAGGATCGCCTTCCCCGAGAGGAAGACGCCCGACCAGTCGGGCCCGCGGTGGCGGACCTTCTTGGACATCGCGAGGACCTGGGGCCTCAGCGACTCCGCGTCCTGCTTGAGATCGAACACTCCGACGATTCCGCACATCGCTGACGCACGCCCTTTCGCGCGACGGGTGAGCCAACCGAGCCTGGCAGGGGGAAGAGGCGGCCTTCCGGAACATACCGACGGCGGGCCGCGGATTCACCCTGCTGCACGCCCCGGGCCGCCGCGCGGGCACCCACGGGGACACCGCATGGCTTGCCTTCGAGGGTATGTTGAGATACATAGGGACATCTATGATCACCTTGAACGCCGAAGAGGCCGCGGCGCTGCTGCACCTCAGCGTCAAGCGCGTCCAGCGGCTGTCGCGCGCGGGGAAGCTCCCCGCGGTGCGGGTGGGCCGGAAGTGGCTGTTCCGGCGCGAGGAGCTCGACCGGCTGCTCGGCGCGCGCGAGAGCGAGCTGGCGACCGCGCCGGTCGAGTTGAGCGCGCGCAACCAGCTCAAGGGGCGGATCACGGCGCTGAAGGTGGACGGCGTGATGGCGGAGGTCCGCGTCGGCATCGGCGACCAGGAGCTGGTTTCCGTCATCACGCGCGGCTCCGCCGAGCGGCTCAAGCTGCGGCGGGGCGACGCCGTGTTCGCCGTCATCAAGTCCACCGAAGTCATGATCGGGAAGGGGTGAGGCGGCCGTGCGCGCGCGGCGTCTCGCCTCGGTGGCCAGCCTGCTGCTCGCCGCGGCGCTCCCGGCGGGCGGGCGGGCCGACGGGCCGCGGCCCGGGCCGCCCCGGACGCTCACCGTGTTCGCCGCCGCCTCGCTGACCCGGGCGTTCGGGCAGCTGGCGGACAGCCTGCGGCAGCGCATGCCGGGCCTGGTGGTGACGTTCAACTTCGCGGGCTCGCAGCAGCTCGCCCTCCAGATCGAGCAGGGCGCCGCGGCCGACGCATTCGCCTCCGCCGACGCGCGCTGGATGGCCGAGATCGAGGCGCACGGCCTCGTCGACGGCGCGCCCCGGATCTTCGCACACAACCGCCTGGTGGTCGTGACCCCGGCGGCGGCGCCGATCGCCCGCCTCGCGGACCTGGCGCGGCCCGGGCTCAAGCTCGTGCTGGCGGCCGACGCCGTACCGGTCGGGCGCTACGCACGGCAGGCGCTGGCCAGCCTCGGCAGGATGGCCGGGTTCCCGGCCGACTTCGGCCCGCGCGCGCTGGCCAACGTGGTGTCGGAGGAGGAGAACGTGAAGGCCGTGCTCGCCAAGGTGCAGCTCGGCGAGGCGGACGCCGGCATCGTCTACGTCTCCGACGTCACGCCCGAGGCGGCGCGCGACGTCCGGCGGCTCGACATTCCCGACGCCGCGAACGTGATCGCCGACTACCCGGTCGCGGTGCTGCGGGGCGCGCGCGAGCCCGAGGCCGCGCGGGCGTTCGTGGCGCTGCTCCTCTCGGCGTCGGGCCGGGGCGTGCTGCGCGCGAACGGGCTCGTCGCTCCCGCGGGCGAGTGACTGCGGCCCCGATGCCCGCGCGGAGCCGCCGGCGCGGGCGGTGGTGGGCGATCGGCGTGGCCGTGGCGGTCGGCGCGCTGCTCGCCCTTCTCGGACTGCCGCTCGCGAGCCTGGTGATCCGCGTGCCGCCGGGCGTGCTGTGGGCGCGGCTCCTCACCCCGGCGTCGCTCGCGGCCCTGCGCCTGAGCCTCGTCACCAGCGTGCTCTCGACGCTCGCCGTCGTGGCACTGGGCCTGCCGGCCGCCTACGTGCTGGCGACGAGGCCGTTCCGCGGCCGGCGGGTGCTCGAGGTGCTGGTGGAGCTGCCGATGGTGCTGCCGCCGACGGTGGCGGGCATCGGCCTGCTGCTGGCCTTCGGCCGCGCGGGCCTCGCGGGCCGCGTCCTCGGATGGTTCGGCCTCTCGATCCCGTTCACGACGCTCGCGGTGGTGCTAGCGCAGCTGTTCGTCTCCTGCCCGTTCTTCATCGCCGCGGCCACCGCGGGCCTGCGGGAGGTGGACGGGCGCTACGCCGACGCCGCGGCCACGCTGCGGGCGGATCCCGGCCACGCGTTCCGGCGGGTCCTGCTGCCGCTGGCGCTGCCGTCGGTCGTGGCCGGTGCGGCAATGAGCTGGGCGCGCGCACTGGGCGAGTTCGGCGCGACGATCATGTTCGCGGGCAACCTGCCCGGCCGGACGCAGACGCTGCCGCTGGCGGTGTACATGGGGCTCCAGACCGACCTCGAGTCGGCCGTGGCGCTGTCGGTGCTCCTGCTGATCCTCTCGTTCACCGTGCTCCTGGGGCTCCGGCTCGCGCACCGCACGCCGCGCGTGCCCTGGCTCGGCCGTGCTGCGGGCGGCGGTCGCTAAGCGCCGCGGCGCGTTCGCGCTCGACGTCGCCGTCGAGGCGGCGGCCGGCGCCGTGCTGGTCGTCGTGGGCGAGAGCGGCGCCGGCAAGACGACGCTGCTCCGGCTCCTGGCGGGGCTCGATGCGCCCGACACGGGGCGCATCGCGGTCGAGGGCCGGGTGTGGTTCGACGCGTCCGCCGGCGTCGCGGTGCCGCCGTGGGAGCGCGAGATCGGTTTCGTCGCCCAGGACTACGCGTTGTTTCCGCACCTGACGGTCCGCGACAACGTGGCGTTCGGCGTGCGGGCGCAGGGCCTGCCACGGCGCGAGGCCGGGGCGCGGGCGGACGCCGCCCTGGAGCGGATGGGCGTCGGCGCGCTGGCGCCGCGCCGTCCGGCGGAGCTGTCGGGCGGCCAGCAGCAGCGCGTCGCGCTCGCGCGGGCCACCGTCACGGAGCCGCGGCTGCTGCTCCTCGACGAGCCGCTGTCGGCGCTCGACCTCGGCAGCCGGCAGGCCGTGCGCGGCGAGCTGCGCTCGCTGCTGGCGCAGCTCGCGTGCGCGACGGTGTTCGTCACCCACAGCCCGGTCGACGCCACCGTGTTCGGCGACACGATCGCCGTGATCGAGTCGGGCGCGCTGACCCAGGTGGGGGCGCGCGACGAGCTGTTGCGGCACCCGCGCTCGCCGTACGTCGCCACGCTGCTCGGCGTGAACCTGCTGCGCGGCACGCTCATCGGCCGCGAGACGGGCGGCGTGGCGCACGTGCGGACGGCCGAGGGGCTGCTCGCGGTGGCGGACCCCGGCGTGGACGGCGACGTGTACGTGACCGTGAACCCGCAGGAAATCACCCTCTCTCCGGAGCCGCCCGCCGGCAGCGCGCAGAACGTGTTCCGCGGCGCGGTGCTCGAGATCGTGCCCGAGCCGCCGGCGGGCGACCGCGTCCGCGTGGCGCTCGCCACCAGCCCGCCGCTCGTGGCCGAGGTCACGCGCCAGGCCGTGGACGCCCTCGGCCTCCGCCCCGGCATGCCGGTCCATGCGAGCTTCAAGGCGACGGGGGTGAAGGCCTACCGCTAGCGCCCGCGCGGCCGCCGCTGAAACACCCCCGCCGCCGCGGCCGTAGTGCCCGCCCGAGTCACTACCCAGACGATCGCGCCGCCGACCTTGCCGCCCCCGGGAGGGCCCGCATGCATTCCCGCACCCGCACCATCGCCCGCGCGCTCGGTCTCCTGCTGGCGGCGTGCGCCCCGGCCGCGGCCGGCGCGCAGACCGTCACCGTCCCGCTCACGGGCGAGGCGTGGGACGCGACCGACAGCATCCGCTTCGAGTCGTACCTCGGCAGGCCGTGCCTGTACGTCAACCGCGGCGTCGCACTCGCGCGCGGCGCCGCGCTCGTCAACGGCACGATCGAGATGGACGTGGCCGCGACGCCGGTGACGAGCTTTCTCGGCGTCGCGTTCCGCGCCACGTCGCCGCGGTTCTCCAACGTGGTGTTCTTCCGGCCGGGGAGCAGCGGCACGACGGAGGCGGTCCAGTACGGCCCGGCGTTCAACGGCGTGGGGGTGGCGTGGCAGGTGTACCACGGCGGCTCCGGGGTCGCCTGGCAGGCGTACGACGACGGCGGGGCGAACGCCGTCGCCGAGATCCCGCGGGAGCGCTGGGTCCACCTCCGCATCGACCTCGACGGGCCCGTCGCGCGCGTGTTCTTCGACACCGCGACGGCGCCCACGCTGATCGTGCCGCGGGTGGTGGTGTCCGGGGGCACGAGTTTCGGCGTGTGGGCCGGGGCATTCGGGCGCGGGGCGTACTTCTCCGGCATCCGCTACACGCCGGCGCCGGTCACCGCCGTCGAGGCGGCGCGGGTGCCGCTGCCGCCGGGCACTCTGGACCGGTGGGAGCTGTCGGACGTCCTGGACGCGCGGGACTTCACGCCGGCGACGCTGCCGGATCTCGCGCGGCTCCACTGGACGCCGGTCGCACCCGAGCCCGAGGGCTTCGTGCTGGTCAACCGCTACCGCGCCGCGCCCGCAGCCTCGCTGCCGATGGACAGCACCGGGGCGATCCTCGCCGACAGCGTGATGACGGGGAAGATCGCGGGCGCCAGGGTGGTGTACGCACGCACCACGATCCTCGCCGAGCGCGACGGAATCCGGCGGCTCCAGTACGGCTACAACAACGGCGTCGTGGTGTACGCGAACGGGCGGCCGCTGGTGATGGCCATGAACCCGGGCGCCCTGCGCAAGGGCATCGGCGTCATGGCGCCGGCGGGGGACGCGGTGTTCCTGCCGCTCAAGCGCGGCCGCAACGAGCTGGTGTTCGCGGTCGTCGAGGTGACGGGCGGCTGGGCGTTCTGGGCGAGGCTCGACCCGGCCTGACCGCGGGGCCCGGCGCCGCGCCGTGACGCGCGGCGCCGGAGTTCAGCGTGGGATCGTCAGCCGGCCTTCCGGATCGGGATCCGGACGCGGGTCTTCTCCCATTCGACCACCAGCTCCGACGTCGCACCGGTCGCGAGGCTCAGCGTGAGCTGCTCGACGGGCTGCGCCAGCGTCTCGACGGGTACCGTTCCCTTCCCCACGTCCTGCATCACGACCGCGCTGTCGATCGGGATGCCCCAGCGCTCCACCGCCCGGTTGACGTGCACTTCCCAGGCCGCCTGCTGCGGCACCACGTACAGCGAGTAGGTCCCGGCCTCGACGCGCACGCCGGCCACCACGGCGGCGAACGGCAGGGTCAGGCGCGTCGGCTCGTTCGCGCCCAGCCGCCACGGCTCGCCGAACGGCACCAGGCCGCCCATGATCGTGCGTCCCTTGGCCGAGGGCCGTCCGTAGCAGACCTTCACGGTCGCGCCGTCGATCGTGGCCTGCGCCGAGTCCAGCGGGCTCGCGCGCTGCGCCAGCGCCGCGGCATTGCCGCGGTGCGTGCAGGCGCCGGCGGGAGCCTGTGCGACCAGGACCGCGGGCAGCGCGGCTCCCAGCATGACGAGAAGCGTCGTTCTCATGGTGCCTCCTTGGAATCCCGGCTGGTCGAGTGCGCCCGGGCGCCGACAAACCTACCGCGCCGGCGAGGCTCGCACGAGCGGGCCCGCGGTCCGGGCCGGGCCGCGGCGCGCCGCGGCCGCCGGCGCCCCGCCTAGCCGCCGCGCCCGCGCCGCTGCAGTTTGAGGAATGTCCGCATCCGCAGGCGCGACGCGGTTCCCCGCGGCATGGGCGCGCGTGGCGCTCGCCGCGCTGGCGCTCGTCCCGGCCGGCTGCAGCCCCAAGCCGCCGGCGCCGGCCCCCGCGCCGGCGCCGGCCCCGATCATGGTCACCCCCACGCCGCCGCCCGTGCGCCTGCCCCCCGAGACCGTGACGGTGCGCGACCCCGACCAGCAGCGCGAGCTGCTGCGCCTGCGGATGGGCCTGCTCGAGCGCTCCGCGCAGCTGGCCGACGTCTCCCGTCGGCTCGACGACGCGACCATCGAGGTCGTGCGCGCGATGGCGCGGCTGCGGAGCCTGGCCACGCGGGCGGAGGCCGCATCCGCGATCGCGGAGGCGGAGGTGACGGTCCAGCAGCTGCGGGGCGGCGCGGGCCAGCAGCAGCCCCCGGAGGTCCGGCAGGCGGAGACCGCGCTCCGCTCGGCGAGCGCGGCGTTCGACGCGGCGAACTACGGCGGCGCGATCTACCTCGCGACGCAGGCCAAGCGCGCGGCGACGGCCGGCCGCGGCCGCCTCGCCGTGAGCGGTTCCCAGGAGGGCACGGGCGAGCGGGCCTTCGTGGTGCCGGTGGCCGTCACGACGACCACCCGCGCCAACCTCCGCGAAGGGCCCGCGGCGAACGCCGACCTGGTGGCGACGGTGCCGGCCGGCACGCCGCTCACCGCGTACGCGTGGGCGCAGGACTGGATCCGGGTGACGATGAGCAACGGGCGCGTCGCGTGGGTGCACCAGGGCCTGGTGCGGGGCCTCGCGCCCGGCGGTCCCTAGCCGGCGGTACCGCTCCTCGCCGCGACGCGCTCGGCGGCGCTGACGCGGTTGCGGCCCGACTGCTTGGACCGGTACAGCGCCTGGTCCGCCGCCTCGATCAGCGAGTCCGGGGTCCGGGCGTTGTCGGGGAACACCGCGTAGCCGATCGAGACCGTGACGTTCAGCTCGGCGCGCCCGCCCTCGGGCGTGAAGCGGTCCTTCTCCGTCGAACCCCGGATCCGCTCGGCCACCCGCGCCGCCTCCGCGGCCGGCGTTTCCGGCAGGATCACCGTGAACTCCTCGCCGCCGTACCGCGCGACCGTGTCCACGTCGCGCACGCACTCCTGCAGCGTGCCCGAGAGGCGCTTCAGCACCGCGTCGCCCGCCGGATGCCCGTAGCTGTCGTTGAAGCGCTTGAAGCGGTCGACGTCGAGCATCAGGACCGAGAACGGGTGCCCGTGGCGGTCGCTGCGCCGCACCTCCCGGTCGATCTCCACCATCAGGCGCCGCCGGTTGGCCAGGCCGGTCAGCTCGTCGGTCACGGACAGGCGCTCGAGGTCGGCGCGGCCCTCGCGCAGCCGGCGCACCATGTCGTTGAACACGCCGGTGAGGTGCGACAGCTCGCCGCCGCCGGACGCCGGCACCATCACGTCGAGGTCGCCGCCGGCGACGCGATTGGCCGCCAGCGTCAGCCGGTCGAGCGGATTGACGATCAGCAGGCCGAGCGTGTAGGCCAGCGATCCCACCACGACCAGCAGCACGACGACCATCAGCACGGTCGCGTCCCGCAGCCGCCGGATGTCCTTGAACGCCGACGACCCCGGGATCTCCGCCACGGCGCTCCAGTCGGAGCTGGGCACGGCCGACAGCGCGCCCACGACGTCCACACCGTCCTCGGACCGGTAGGACACCGCGGCCCCCGCCGCCCCCGCCGCCCCCGCGCGCTGCAGCTGCCTCATCGCGTCGTCGGGGAGGCCGGCGAACAGGCCGCCCGCGAGCGCGATCACCTGGCCCCCCGGCTGCACGACCGCGACGCGCTCCTCGTGCCCCTCGACCTGCTGCCGCAGGCGCTGCTCGATGCCGTGGAAGTTGAGCCGGCCCGCGAGCACGCCCAGCAGCTGCCCGGCGGTGCTCTGGATCGGGACCGCGATCTCCATCGTGGTGGGGGTCGAGGCGTCGCCGAGGACCGGGTTGCCGAGCGCCGGGTCGCCGGAGCGCACCAGCTGGAGCCAGTTGCCCGCGAGGTGCAGGCTCCCGGGCTGGTGCGCGCTGCTGGCCAGGGTCCTGAGGTCGGTCCCCACGACCATCAGCTCGACGTAGTCGGCGAACCGGTCGTTGACCGAGCCGAGGTAGTCCGACAGCCGCCGCCGCGTCTGCGGCGTCGCGTTCTCGATGTTCTCGGAGACCTCGTACGACGACGCGAACACGCGCAGGTCGTAGAGGCGCTCCTTGAGCCACAGGCCCGTCTCGCGGGCCGCCTGGCTGCTGGCGCCGGACAGCTGCTCGTCGAGCTTGGCCCGGATGGCCTTGCGGCTCTGGCGGTAGAACGTGACGCTGGTCGCGAGCGCCGGGATCAGCGTCGCCAGGACGGCGAGGGTGATGATGGTGGTACGGACGCTGCCGAGGCCCATGGCCGCGAGCACGCGCCCGGCCCGGGTTTCCCACAGGTCGAGCAGCACGGCACGGGAGAACAGGCCGGAGGAGCGGCGCACCTTCCTATAATGTCCTCCCGGGCGCTCCGGCACCACTCGCGCCCGCTCGAGCCCGGGGCCGGGCCCGGTCGCGTGCGGGCCGGCGCCCGTGCGGGCGCCGCACGCCGCCCCTATCTTGCAGGTCATCCCGTGATCCCGCGTCCGCTGCGCCTCCTGCCGCTCGCCCTCGGCCTCGCGTCGCTCGCGCGCGGCCAGTGCCCCGACGGCACGCCGCCGCCGTGCGGCGCCCGGCCGGCCCGCGGCGCGCCGGCGGCCCACAGCGTGGCCGTGCTGTACCTCGACAACCCGTCGCGGGACACCGCCGACGCCGCGATCGCCGACGGTCTCACCGAGGAGATCATCGCGCGCCTGTCGCAGGTTCCGGACGTGCGCGTCGCCAGCCGCTACGCCGTCCTGCGCTACCGCGGGAGGACGGCGACCGACCCGCACCAGGTGGGCCGCGACCTCGGCGTCCGCTACGTGCTCGGCGGCGCGCTGCGGCGCAGCGGCGGCCGCCTGCGGCTCGTGCTGGCGGTCACCGACGCGGGCGCCGGGTTCAACGTGTGGGGCCGGACGTTCGAGCGGCCCATGGAGGACATCTTCTCGGTCGAGGACAGCATCGCCGTGCAGGTCGCGGAGGCGGTGCACGGCGGGCTCACGGTCGGCGAGCGCTCGCGCCTGGGGCGTGTCGCGGCTTCCGCCGACGTCGAGGCGTACCAGGCGTACCTCCGCGGTCGGGTCGCCATCCGGTCCCGCACCAGCGCCGCCGCGTCCGCCGCCGTCGCCGAGTACCAGCGCGCCATCGCCCTCGACCCGCGATTCGCGCGGGCGTACGCCGGTCTGGCCCACGCCCTCGCCCTCGCCCGCGACTGGGGCTGGGCCGTCGCCGGCGTCCCGGCCGAGAGCCTCCAGCCCTCGGCGGTCCGCGCCGCGGATCGCGCGCTGGAGCTCGACTCGGCGAGCGCCGAGTGCTGGCTCGCCGCCGCCATGGCCGTGCGGGCGACCGACATGCCGCGCGCGCTGCGGCTCCACCGCCGGGCGGTCGCGCTCGACTCGTCGAACGTCGAGGCGGTCCACCAGCTGGCGTGGGGATTCCTCGGCAACGGCGAGCTGGACAGCGCGATCGCCTACGAGCGGCTGGCCGTGCGCCGCGACCCGTACTATGCGTACGCCTACGCCGGCCTCGCCGAGATACTCAACGCCGACGGCCTGCCCCAGGAAGCCCTGGCGGCGACGGCCCAGGGACGCGCGGTCGACTCGTCCAACGCGCCGATGTACTGGCAGGAGGCCGTCGCGCAGCTGTACTTCGGCCACGGAGCGGACGCGGTCGCCGCCATCGACCGCGCCGAGGCCCTGGGATTCGATCCCCTCGGCGCGCGCATGGTGCGGACCCTGGCCCGCCTGCGCGCGGGCGACACGGCCGCGGTGCGCGTCGAGCTGCCGGCCCTGGTGCAGCTCGTGGAGGCGGCGCCTCCCGGAGGACTCGCGTACACGTCGGCCGGCGCGCTCTCGGGCCTGTACGCGCAGCTGGGCGACGTGGATGGCGCCGTCCGGTGGGCCGAGCGCGTCCCGGAATTCCCGCGCCGACTCTACGCGGTGGTGTTCGCGCGGCACTGGTACTGGGAGCCGGTGCGCCGGGACCCGAGGTTCGAGGCGTTTCTCGCGGCGATCCGGAGCTGAGCCCGGCCCCTACGCCACGATGGCTCCGGTGGCGCTGCGGGCGTGGTCCGACGGCTCGCCGGCGCGCAGCCCGACGGAGCACTGACGCGGGGAACGCTTGTAGCGTCTGCGAGACCGCGAAGGGGGGCTAGTGCGCTGCGCCCAGGCGGCTCAGGCGCTGCCGGACCTCGCGCACGGCCGGCTGCAGCTCGGGATCGGCGTTCTTCCAGAGATCCACGAAGCGGCCGTAGTAGTCCAGGGCCCTGGCGCGGTCGCCCTTCGCCTCGTACAGCTCGCCCAGACGCCGGTAGACCGGCGCCAGCTGGTA
>DASPSV010000116.1:0-7628 GCA_035623755.1 Gemmatimonadales bacterium | reverse complement strand
CCACGGCGTGGAGCTGGCCGAGGTGGCCGGCGGCTGGCAGGTGACGACCCGGCCGATCTTCGCCGAGGCGATCGAGCGCGCCGCGTTCGCCGCGCGGCCCGCCAAGCTCTCGGCCGCCGCGCTCGAGGTGCTCGCCATCGTGGCCTACCGCCAGCCGGTGGGCCGCGCGGAGATCGAGGACATCCGCGGCGTCGCCTGCGGCGGCGTGCTCCGCATGCTCCTCGAGCGCGGGCTGCTCGAGGTCGCCGGCCGCGCCGAGGGGCTGGGCCGGCCGCTGCTCTATTCCACCACCCCGCTGTTCCTCGAGCTGCTGGGCCTCGCCGACCTCGCCGACCTGCCGCGCACCGAGGAGCTGGCCGTCGCGCTCCGGCCGCCCCAGGCCGAAACGCCGTGAGCGGCGCGGCGCCGCGGCGCGCGGAGGCCTTCCGCCCGTGAGCACCGTCCGCCTCGCGCGCTTCCTCGCGCGGGCGGGCGTGACGTCGCGCCGGGGCGCGGCGGAGCTGGTGGCCGCGGGCCGCGTGGCCGTGAACGGGGCGCCGCCCCGCGGGCCCGGGGACCCGGTGGATCCGGCCGCGGACCGCGTGACGCTCGACGGGCGGCTGCTCGCCTTGGCCGAGACGGTCTGGCTCGCGCTCCACAAGCCGCCCGGCACCGTGACCAGCAGGTGCGGAACCCCCCGGTACCCGAGCATATTCTCCCTGCTGGAACAGGCCCCGCCGTCGCTGGTCGCGGTGGGCCGGCTCGACGTGTACAGCGAGGGTCTGCTGCTGTGCACCACGGACGGCGAGGCCGCGCACCGCCTGATGCATCCGCGGTGGCAGGTGCCGCGGGCGTACCGGGTGGACGTGACCGGCCGCCTGACCGATGCCGCGGAGCGCGCGCTGGCGCGCGGCGTGCCGCTCGAGGACGGCGCGGTGCGCCCGTCGGCCTGGCGGTTCCGGGCCTCGGCGCGGGGCGGCGTGCTGGAGCTGGAGCTGCGCGAGGGGCGCTCGCGCGTGGTGCGCCGCCTCGCGGCCGCGCTCGGCCTCGGCGTGCGGCGGCTGGTGCGCACCGCCTACGGGCCGGTGCGGCTCGGCGACCTCGAGCCCGGGCGCTCGCGCCGGCTCGACGCGCGGGAGCAGGCCGACATCTACGCGGCGGTCGGGCTCCCGCAACCACCTTCTCTCGATCGGTAGGCCGGCACTCGTATGGAGCTTCAACACACGACCATCATGATCCTCGGCGGCAGCGGCCTCGTGGGCCACGCCGTCGCGCGCCGGATGCTGGAGCGGGGGCCGAAGGCGATCGTCATCGTCGCCCTCACGGAGCGTGAGACGTCGCAGGCCGCGAAGGCGCTCGCGCCGTACGCCGGCAACACCGAGATCCGGACCGAGCACGGCAACGTGTACCTGCCGGCGAGCCTGGCGCAGGCCGACCGCGCGACGCTCACCGACTCGGCCGAGAACCGCCGCCTGCTGATCGACGACGTGTACGGCGACCTCACCGAGGAGACGATCGCGCGCAGCCACCTGGTGCAGCTGCTGACGCGCTACAAGCCGGCCGCGGTGGTGGACTGCATCAACACGGCGACCGCGTTCGCCTACCAGGACGTGTACCGCTCGGCGCGCAGCCTGCACGCGATGGCCAGCAAGGGCGGGGTGGACCTCGCGGCGGTCGAGAAGCACCTGCTGACCGAGCCGATGCCGCAGCTCACCCGGCACATCCAGATCCTGATGGAAGGGATGCGCCGCGCCGGCACCCGGGCGTACGTGAAGATCGGCACCAGCGGCACCGGCGGCATGGGCTTCAACATCCCCTACACGCACTCCGAGGAGCGGCCGTCGCGCACGCTGATGACCAAGTCGGCGGTGGCCGGCGCGCACACGCTGCTGCTGTTCCTGCTCGGACGCACGCCGGAGGCGCCGGCGACGCTGGAGATCAAGCCCACGGCGGCCATCGGCTGGCGCGAGATCGCCTGCGGCCCGGTGCGCCGCGGCGGCACCCCCATCGCGCTGTTCGACTGCCCCAGGCCGCTGCCCGTGGCGTCCGCCTTCGGCGACGCCGCCAAGGGCTGGGTGCCGCTCGGCAAGCCGCTCGAGTCGGCCTACATCGACATGGGCGAGAACGGGCTGTTCAGCTACGAGGAGTTCGCGACGATCACCGCGCTCGGGCAGATGGAGTTCATCACCCCCGAGGAGGTCGCGGACCACGTGGTGATGGAGATCGAGGGGCGGCCGACCGGGCGCGACATCATCGGCGCGATGGACTCCGCCACCGCCGGACCGACCTACCGCGCGGGCATCCTGCGCGAGGCCGCGATGGAGCGGCTCGCCGACCTCACGGCCGAGCACCACGTGACGTCGGTCGCGTTCGAGATGCTGGGCCCGCCGCGGCTCAGCAAGCTGCTGTTCGAGGCGCACATCCTCGGGCAGCTCGCGCCGAGCATCGAGCAGCTGGCGGCCTCCGAGCCGGCCGAAGTGAGCCGGGAGGCGCAGGCGCTGGTCGAGAAGGACGCGCGGCTCCGCGCGGAGATCCTGTCGGTGGGGATCCCGGTCCTGTGCCACGACGGGAAGTCGCTGTACCGGGGCGCGAACGTGGTGGTGCCGCCCGTGCCCGGCGACGCGCTGGCCGCGGCGCCGCGCGGCTGGGTGGACCTGCGGCCCGCCAACTGCGGCCTGTGGATCGAGCGGGCGAAGAAGATCGTGGCGCAGGCCGAGGCGCGGCTCGCCGCGGACGGCGGCTCGGGCAGCGACGAGGAGTGGTTCGGCGTGAACCCGGTGGAGCCCATCGCGCCGTGGCGCCTCGCGGTCTGGGTGTTCCGGCACGAGGACCGCGGAGAGCGCATCAAGCGCTGACGATGGACGCCAACGTGGTGGAGGCGGTGCTCGCCGAGGTGGGCAAGGCCTTCCGGGTCTGCCGCTTCTACCCGGCGGGCCATCCCGCGGTCAAGCAGGCGATGGCCGACCTCACGGTGGCGCTCCCCTCGCTCGCGACCGAGGGCACGGTCGAGCTGCGCATCGGGCCCGCCGGCTTCGCGCTCGGCAACCGGCCGCTCTTGGCGGGCAACGCGCAGGTCCAGGAGTTCGCCAACCTCCTCTACGCCGCGGGCCACCGCGCGATGAGCCTCGAGCCCGGCGTCACGGCCGACGAGTTCGTGACGCTGATGCGCCAGGCGTCCGGCGGCGCGGGCAAGGGCGCCGCGCCCGCCGCCGCGCCGCGCTCGGCGCACATCGGGCTCGAGGGCGCGGTCCGCAAGCCCGCCGGCACGGGGCGCACGCCGGTCCCGGGCTCGACGCCGGTGGTGGACGCGCCGCCGACGCTCGGCGCGCGCTCGACCGGCGTGTTCCGGCCCAACGCGCTGCCGCCCGAGATCGAGGTGCACCGGCTCGCCGAGCAGCTCGAGGGCGCGACGCCGGCGGCGGCCATCACGCCGCTCGGGCGCCTGGGCGCGGTGGCCTCGGGGCTCGCGGCGGGCCGCGACGTGGCGACGCTCGCGGAGGCCGTGACGTCGCTGGCCAAGTGGGCCGCCTCGAGCGAGCCGGCGGCGGCCGAGGCGGCGCGGGTTGCGCTGGCGCCGCTGGTGACCGACGCCGCCGTCGCGTCGATGGTCGGCCTCGTGGCCGAGCTCAAGACCGCGGCGGCGGCGCGGCAGACGGTGCTGGGCGCGCTGAGCGCGCTCGGCGACCGGGCGGTGCCGGCGATGTTCGACGCCTACGTGGCGGCGAGCGATCCGGGCATCCGCGAGCTGTGGGCGCGGGCGCTGCTGGGCGCGGGCGGCGGTGCGGCGCGCCACCTCGCCGACCGCGCGACCATGGCCGGCGGCACGGTCGAGGCCCTGCGCGCCGCCGCGACGCTGCTGAGCGGCACCGGCGCGGGCGCGGTCGCGGTGCCGGCGCTGGTGCCGCTGGTGCGCCACGACGACGCCGGCGTGCGGCGCGCGGCGACCGCCGCGCTGGCGCGCCTGGGCGGCAGCGAGGCCGGCCGCGCCGTGATCGCCGCGCTCCGGGACAAGGACGCGGGCGTGCGGCTCGAGGCGGCGCGCGGCGCGGCGGCCCTCGGCGACAAGGGCTTCGGCGCCATCCTGCTCGGCCGGCTCAAGGACGAGAGCGACGAGGCCGTGGGCCTCGCGCTCATCGAGGCGCTCGGCAAGCTGCAGGAGGCGAAGGCGGTGCCGGCCCTCGCCGACCTCGCGCGCGAGTCGGGCGGCATGTTCCACAAGCGCCCCGTAGCCCTGCGCGTCGCCGCGATCCGCGCGCTGGTGAGCATGGGCTCGCCCGACGCGCTCGCCGCCGTCGCGCCTTTCCGGAGCGACAAGCAACCCGAGATCCGCTCGGCCGCCCAGGGTCCCGGGGCGTGAGCCCCCGTTTCACCGGACGCTCCTGATGGCCGTCCGCCGCATCGCGATCCTCCCCGACGCCGTCGCCAACCGCATCGCCGCGGGCGAGGTGGTCGAGCGCCCGGCTTCCGTCGTGAAGGAGCTGCTCGAGAACGCGCTCGACGCGGGCGCGACCGCCGTCGCCATCAGCATCGAGGCCGGCGGCAAGACGCTGGTGCGCGTCGCCGACGACGGGGCGGGGATGGGGCGCGAGGACGCGCTGCTCGCCCTCGACCGCCACGCCACCAGCAAGCTCCGCAGCGCCGAGGAGCTGGTGGGGATCGGCACCTTCGGCTTCCGCGGCGAGGCGCTGCCCTCGATCGCGGCCGTGAGCCGCTTCGAGCTGGAGACGGCGGCGGCGGGCGACGCGGTGGGCACGCGGCTCGCCGCGACGGGCGGCCTCGTCTCGACGGTCGAGGACGCGGTGCGCCAGCCGGGCACGACCGTGACCGTGCGCTCGCTGTTCTTCAATACGCCGGCGCGCCGCAAGTTCCTCCGCTCGGCGCGGAGCGAGACGCGCGCCGCGGTGGACGCGGTGACCACGCTGGCGCTGGCGCTGCCCAGGCTGGGCGTGGCGATGCTCGCCGACGGCAAGCAGGTGGTCGAGGCGCTGCCCGCGCCCTCGCTGGCGGAGAGAACGGCGCAGGTGCTCGGCCGGCGGTTCGCCGCCACGCTGCTGCCGGTGGCCCACGAGGCCGGCGCGGTGAAGATCACCGGCATGGTGCAGCGGCCCGCGGAGGCGGCGCCCACCGGCCGCGTGGCCTACCTGTTCGTGAACGGCCGCCCGATCCGCGACCACTTCCTGGTGCGCGCCGCCGAGCGCGGCTACCGCGCGACGGTGCCGGCGGGCAGCCGGCCGAGCGTGATCCTGGTGCTCGAGCTGCCGGCGGGCGACGTGGACGTGAACGTGCACCCGGGCAAGCTCGAGGTCCGCTTCCGCGACCGCTACGCGCTCGAGGCCGCGGTGGAGGAGGCGGTGCACGGCGCGCTCGGCGCCCTGGCGAGCGCGGCGCCGCTGGGCGCAGGCGCGGCGCAGATGCCGTGGGAGCACCTCGCGGTCGCGACCGGAGTGCGCACCGGCTCCCCGCCATCGGCCGAGCTGGTGAGCGACGAGACCGACGGGCTCGGCCTCCTGGACTCGGACGGGCTCGACGTCGCGGACGAGGCGGGCGTCGTCGCGGGCGGCGCGGCGTGGAGCGAGCCGTCGCTCGAGGTCGAGGCCGGCCGGCGGATCCGGGTGCTCGCCCAGGTGCACGAGTCGTTCATCCTGGTGGAGTCGGCCGACGCGCTGCTGATCGTGGACCAGCACTCGGCGCACGAGCGGGTGCTGTACGAGCGGACGATGCGGCGGCTGGAAGGCGGCGCCGGTGCGCAGGGGCAGGGAGGCACGGGCGCGCAGGGGCACGCCGGGCCCGAGGCCGTGTCGCAGAAGCTCCTGTTCCCGCTCACCGTGGAGTTCACCCCGGCCGAGCTGGACGCGATCGAGGCGCACGCCGAGCCGCTGGCGAAGCTGGGCTGGGAGCTGGAGCCGTTCGGCGGGCGGACGATCGCGGTGCACGCGGTGCCCGCGCCGCACGCGCGGTTCGACGCCGAGCGCTGCCTCAAGGACGTGGTGGCGGACCTGGCGGGCGGGCGGTTCGGCGGGCTCGCGAACCCGCTGGAGCGGTTCGCCTCGACCTTCGCGTGCCGCGCGGCGATCAAGGCGGGCCAGGCGCTCACCGGGCAGGAGATGCAGGAGCTGGTGGACCGGCTGTTCGGCACCGAGCTGCCGGCGCACGACGTGCACGGCCGGCCCACGATCGTGCAGCTGCCGCTGGGCGAGCTGGAACGCCGCTTCGGGCGGCGCTGAGTGGGGGCACCGGTCCCTCCCGTCCTCGTCATCACCGGCCCGACGGGCATCGGCAAGTCGCGCGTCGCGGCCGCGCTCGCCCAGCTCACGCCGATCGAGATCGTCTCGGCCGACTCCGGCCAGGCGTACCGCTACCTCAACATCGGCACCGCCAAGCCGACGCCCGCCGACCGCGAGGCGCTCCCGCATCACGGCCTCGACCTCGTGCTGCCGACCGAGCGCTACTCGGCGGGCCGGTTCGCGCGCGACGCGCGGGGCTGGATCCACGAGATCGTGGACCGCGGCCGGATGCCGGTCGTGGTGGGCGGCACGGGCTTCTACCTGCGGGCGCTGTTCGAGGGGCTGTTCGTGGAGCCGCCGCTGGATCCGGCGCGGCGCGGGAAGCTGCGCGCGGCACTCGAGCCCCTGGGCCGCACCACGCTGGCGCGCTGGGCGGCGCGGCTCGACCCCGGCTTCACGGGCGGCGACGCGCAGCGCGCCATGCGCACCGTGGAGATCGCGCTCCTCGCGGGCCGCCCGCTCTCGGAGCTGCAGCGCACCGGGGCGCCGCCCCCGACGGGGCTCGCGCCCTGGTACGCGGTGCTGAAGCTGCCGCGGAACGACCTCGCCGAGCGGATCGCCGAGCGGACGAAGGTGATGCTCCGCGAGGGGCTGGTGGACGAGGTGCGGCGGCTGCTCGCGGCGAACGTGCCGAAGGACGCGCCGGGCCTCGAGACGGTGGGCTACCGCGAGGTGGTGGAGTTCCTCGACGGCAAGCACGAGGAGGCGGGGCTCGCCGACGCGATCTCGGCCGCCACGCGGCAGTACGCCAAGCGGCAGGAGACGTGGCTGCGCCACCAGCTGCGCGGCCCGGTGGCGTGGTTCGACGCCGCCGAGGATCCGGGGGCGCTGGCGCGGCAGATGCTGGCCCGCTATCGTGCGGCGACCTGACGCCATGCGCATCGGCATCGTCTGCTACCCGACCTACGGCGGCTCCGGCGCCGTCGCGACCGAGCTGGGGCTCGCGCTCGCGCACCGCGGCCACGAGGTCCACTTCGTCTCCTACGCGCAGCCGTTCCGGCTCCGCGGCTTCAACGAGCGGGTGACGTTCCACGAGGTGAAGATCGGGGCGTACCCGCTGTTCGAGCACCCGCCGTACTCGCTCGCGCTGGCGGTGATGCTCCACGAGGTCGCGGTCAAGCACCAGCTCGACGTGATCCACGCGCACTACGCCATCCCGCACGCGATGAGCGCGCTCGAGGCGCGGCAGCTGATGACCGGCGGGCACCCGGTCGCGGTGGTCACGACGCTGCACGGCACCGACATCACGCTGGTGGGGCAGGACCCGAGCTACCACGCGATCACCAAGTACTCGATCGAGCACTCCGACGCGGTGACGGCGGTGTCGGCGTACCTGCGCGACGAGACCTACCGCGCGTTCGGCTG
>DASPSV010000093.1:0-21766 GCA_035623755.1 Gemmatimonadales bacterium | reverse complement strand
CGGGGCGGTGTGGGACGCGCTGCCGCGCGCTCGCGCGCTGTGGCCGGCGACGGCCCTGGTGCTGGCGCTGCTGGCGGCGCGGACGATTGCGCGGATCCCGGTCTGGCACGATTCCGGGCGGTTTCTCGCCGCGCTGGTCCGGGATGCGCCCGATTCGTACCGCACGCACTGGGCGCTCGGCGCCGAAGCGTTCCGCCAGGGCCGACCCGTGGAGGGCGAGCGCGAGATGCTGACTGCCCTGCGGATCTATCCCGACGACCCGGCCGTCCTGCAGGAGCTGGGGGAGCGGTACCTCGAGGGCGGCATCTTCCTGCCGGCATCGCGCTTCCTCCTCGCCGCCTACCACGCGGACACGCTGCGCAGCGAAGCGGCCATGCGCGCGGTGTTCGCGCTGCTCAAGGGGGACCGCGCGGATTCGGCGGCGGCGGTCGGCGCCGAAGCGCTGCGCCGGTTCCCGGCCAGTGCGCCGCTCCTCGTCGTGACGGAGCAGGCGTACCTGGCGTCGGGCCGCCCGCGGGAGGCGCTCGCGCTGGCGCGCCGGGCCGCGTACCTCGTGCCCGGCGACTGGACGTACCAGCAGCTGGTGGCCTTCGCCGCGGCGAGGAACGGCCGGTGCGACGAGGCGAGGGACAGGCTCCGGCGCGCCGTCACCCTCGCGCCGGCCGCGGCCGCGCCTGGACCGGCGGCGCTCCTCGCGAGGCTCGGGACGGGTCCCCGCTGTGACCTGGAGGGCGCGTGACGCGAGCGCGGGCGGCGCTGCTCGCGGCCTCCGCCGCCGCCGTGGTCTATCTCCCGGCGCTCGGCAACGGCTTCGCGCTCGACGACGGACCGATCGTGGAGCGCAACCCCGCGGCCCACTCGGTCGGCGCGGCGCTCGGCGCCTTCGACCGGGCCTACTGGCCGCCGGAGAACGGCGCCGGCCAGTGGCGCCCGCTCCTGATCCTCTCCTTCGCCGCTGACTGGCAGATCTCGGGCGGGAGCCCGGCGTGGCTCCACCTGGTCAACGTCGCGTGGCACGCCGTCGCCGCCGCGCTCGTCGTCTTCTTCCTCGCCCTCTACGTCCCCGAGCCGGCGGCGCTGGCGGGCGGCCTCGTCTTCGCGGTGCACCCGGTGCACGTCGAGGCGGTCGCCAACCTCGTCGGTCGCGCGGAGCCCATGGCGGCCGTCTTCCTGCTCGCGGCGCTGCTGCTGGGCCGCCGCGTGCGGCAGCGGCTCGGGGAGGGCGGCTCGACGTGGCCCCTCGAGTTGGCCCTGCTGGCCGCGGTCGGCCTGGCGCTGCTGTCCAAGGAGCACTCGGCGGTGGCCGTGGCGCTCCTGGCGCTGGACGACCTGGCGTCGCGGGGCCGGTTCGCGCGGCGCCTCCCGTGGCGCGACTATGCGGCGGTCGCGGCGCTCACCGCGGTGTGGCTCGGCCTGCGCCGCTCGGTGGACGCGGGGGCGTCGTTCACGATGGTGGCCCCGACGTTCTTCGACCTCGGCCTCGTGGGGCGCCTCAGCACGATGCTGCCGGCGGTGTTCGTCCTGCTGAGGCTCCTGGTCTGGCCGTTCAGCCTGTCCCCGGACTACCTGCCGCCGCTGGTGCCACGCCTCGAGCACCTCACGCCGCTGGGCCTGGCCGGCCTCCTGGTGCTGGGCGCGCTGGCGGCGCTCGCCGTGGCGTCGTGGGCGCGGCATCGCGCGCTCTCGGTCGGCCTCCTGCTCGTGGGCATCGCCTGGCTGCCGACCTCGAACCTGCTCTTTCCGACCGGCGTGGTCATGGCCGAGCGGACGCTGTACCTCGCGTCGGTCGGCCTCGCCCTGATGGTGGCGGCCGTCTTCGAGCGCGTGGAGCGACGGTGGAGCCGGCCGGCCGCGTCCTGGTGCGCGGCGATCGTGGTCGTGGCGTTCGGCGCCCGCACCGCGACGCAGGCGCCGGTGTGGCGCAGCAACCGGGACCTGGTGCTGTGGGCGCTCGAGGAGCACCCGGATTCCTACCGCCAGCACCAGGCGGCGGCGCGCGCTCTGGTCCGGATGGGCAACCTCGACGCGGCGCTGCATCAGTACGACCTGGCGATCGAGCTGTATCCCCTGGACTACTACGACCTGGCGGAAGCGGCGAGCGCGGCGCTGGACGCCGCGCGGCCGCGCCAGGCGCTCGCGTACCTGCGCCGGGCGGCGGTCCTCGACAGCTCGCTCGCGCTCACGGAGGTGCTCACGGCTCGCGCCCTCCTCGGCGTGGACTCCGGCGCGGCGGCACTCTCCCACGCGCGGCGCGCCGTCGCGCTCGCACCCCGCGAGCTGGAAGCCGCGCGAGCGCTCGCCTCGAGCTACGCCGCACTGGGTCGGAAGGACAGCGCGCTCGACGTGTGGCCGGCGTTCCGGCGGGGCGGGGGCCCCGCCTTCGAGGGGTGGCTGCTCGAGGCGTCGTCCGCGGCGCACTTCGGCGCCGGCGCCCGGGCCCTCGCGGCGCTGGATTCCGCCGCGCGCCTCGCGCCGGGCGACAGCGCGTCGCAGTCCGCGCTGGGCGCCGTGCGCACGCAGGTCGCGGGCTCCACCCGGCAATTTCCGCACTAGCCGCCGTTTGCGAGGAGCGGTCGAACTCGCAGAACGCAAGGCAAACGGACCTGCCGTGCGCTCGTTCGTTGGGTATCAAACCGATCGCATCTCGTTGTCCGGGAACGCGTTGAGCGCAATCCGCCGGCACTTGGCATATGGGTTGCCCCCTACAGCCATTGCGCTCCTGTCGTCACCCCGAACGGCGAGTCGGCAACTCGTCAAAGGAGTCTCCCGTGCGCAGCACCAAGGGCTTCACCCTCATCGAGCTTCTGATCGTGGTGGTGATCATCGGCATTCTGGCCGCCATCGCGATCCCGAAGTTCGCGAACACGAAGGAGAAGGCGTACATCGCGGGCATGAAGGCGGACCTGCGCAACCTGGTGACGGCCCAGGAGGCGTACTTCGCCGACAACGTGACGTACGCGTCGGTGCTCACCAACCTGAACTACAACGTCTCGGCGGGGAACACGGTGTCCATCTCCTCGGCGACCGGGACGGGGTGGGCCGCGACGTCGAGCAACAACGCGACCACGAAGACCTGCGGGATCTTCGTCGGCAGCGCCACGCCGCCGATCACGGGCCAGAACGAAGGCGCCCCGGTCTGCCAGTAGCGCTCCCCGCAGCCTCTCCATGCGATGGGCGGCCACGTGCCGCCCTTTGCATTTTCGGGCCGCGTACGCATCGTGGAGCCATGGCACGACGTCCGGCCGGGGGCGCGGCCCCCACCAAGCCGTCGCTGCGCACCGAGCTGCTCGTCAACCTCGCGGTGCTCGCCGCGGGTGCGCTGGTCCTCGCGGTCTTTTCCGCCGTGCTGGTTCCGTTGCTCGGGCGCGGCTTCCTGGGCGTCGCGCTGGTCACCGTCCTGGTGATGGCCGACGTCGTCATCTTCATCGGCTTCGGGCGATACCTGGTCTCACGCCTCGTGACCGAGCCGATGGAGGCCCTCGTGTCCGCGACGCAGGCGGTCGCCACGGGCGAGATGTCGCGGCGCGCGCCGGAGGCCGGCACCCGCGAGTTCGACCGGCTGGCCGAGAGCGTCAATCTCATGACCGAGCGCCTGCTCGACGCGCAGGGCGCGCTGGTGCGCGCCGAGAAGCTGGCGTCGGTGGGCCGCCTGGCGGCCGGCGTGGCGCACGAGATCGGCAACCCGCTGGCGGCGATCGGCAACTACCTGGAGCTGCTTTCCCGGCGGGGCGAGGCCCCGGAGCTGGTGACCGCGATCGAGCGGGAGGCGCAGCGCATCGACACGATCGTGCGCAGCCTGCTCGACTATGCGCGGCCGCGCGACGCGAAGCGCGAGCCGGTCGACGTGGGAGCGGTGGCACAGCGCGCGGTGGAGCTGCTGCGTGCCCAGGGTCTCCTGAAGCTGGTGAGCGTGGAGGTCGTGCGTCCCGGCGGGCTGCCCGCCATGCTCGGGGACGCGCCCGCGCTCGAGCAGGTGTTCGTGAACCTGCTGCTCAACGCGGTGGACGCGGCCGGCGCGGGCGGGCGCATCGCGGTGGTCGCCAGCCAGGCGCGCCTCGGCGCCGACGGGGAGGCCACTCGGCGCGGCGGCGACGCGGATGCGGCGGCGTCCACCGGCCGCAGCATGCGGCGGTCGAGCCGCCACCTGGAGGCGGTCGCCGACGGCGGCACGGCCGTGCAGGTCGTCGTCGGGGACAGCGGGCCGGGGGTGCCGCCGGACCTGGTCGAGCGCGTCTTCGACCCGTTCTTCACGACCAAACCGCCCGGCAAGGGCACCGGCCTGGGCCTGGCGATCGTGCAGCGGATCGTTCACGATCATGGCGGCCGCGTCGACGTCGCCCGCGCGAGGGAAGGCGGCGCCGCGTTCACCGTCACGTTCCCCGGGATGGCGCCGTGAGACTGCTCATCGTGGACGACGAGCCCGGCCTGCGGCAGTCGCTGCGGCTGCTCCTCAGCCAGGAGGGCTTCGAGGTCGCCGACGAGGCCGACGGCGAGAAGGGCCTGGCGCGCGCGCTGGCCGAGAGCTTCGACGCGGTGCTGTGCGACGTCCGCATGCCGGCCCTGGACGGCCTCGAGTTCCTGCGCCGCTACCGGGCGGCGGGCGGCCCGGCGCTGGTCATCATGATGAGCGCCTACGGGTCGGAGGACGCGGCGATCGCGGCCATGAAGGAAGGCGCGTACGACTACATCCCCAAGCCGTTCCGCGCCGACGAGGTCATCCTCGTGCTGCGCAAGGCGGAAGAGCGCGAGCGGCTGAGGCGGGAAGTCGAGTCGCTGCGCTCGGCGCTCGGTCCGAGCGCCGCCTCGCCGGGCATCGTCGCGGCGTCGGACGCGATGCGGGCCGCGCTGGACGTCGTCGCGAAGGTCGCGCCCCACACCACCACGGTGCTCATCACCGGGCCGAGCGGCACCGGGAAGGAAGTGCTCGCCCGCGAGCTGCATCGCCTGTCGCCGCGGGCCGAGCGCTCGTTCGTCGCCGTCAACTGCGCCGCCATCCCCGAGGCACTGCTCGAGTCCGAGCTGTTCGGGCACGTGCGCGGAGCGTTCACCGGCGCGGTCGGCGACCACCGGGGCCTGTTCGAGGAAGCGTCGGGCGGCACGCTGTTTCTCGACGAGATCGGGGACCTGCCGACCGGACTGCAGGCGAAGCTGTTGCGGGTGCTGCAGGACGGCCAGGTCCGGCGGGTCGGCGACCGGGCGGAGCGCCGGGTCGACGTCCGGGTCGTGGCCGCCACCGCGCGCGAGCTCGAGGCGGACGTGGCGGAAGGGAGGTTCCGCGAGGACCTCTACTACCGGATCAACGTCGTCGCGATCCGGCTGACGCCGCTGGCCGAGCGGCCCGAGGACCTCGCCCCGCTGATCGACAACCTGCTGGCGCGGCATTGCGCCCGCCTGGGCCGGAGCGCGCCGCAGCTCGAGCCGGAAGCCCTCCGCACGCTGCTCGACCACTCCTGGCCGGGGAACGTCCGCGAGCTGTCCAATGCGCTCGAGCGCGCACTGGTGATCGCGCGTGAGGGCGTCATCCGCCGCGCGGACCTGCCTCCCGCGGTCCTCGGCGGCGAGCGGCGGCCGGCGCCGCGCGGGCCGGTGGCCGCCGACCTCTCCCTGCGGGCCCGGCAGGGCCAGCTGCAGGGCGAAGTGATCCGGGAAGCGCTCCGGCGCAGCGAAGGGAACCGACGCAAGGCGGCGGCGCTGCTCGGCGTGTCGGTCCGCACGCTGTTCTACAAGCTCAAGGAGCTCGGCATCTCCGAGGAGTGACCGGCCGCGCTCGCGCGCGCCGCGCCACAATGAACCGGTGACGCCGCTTCGGCGGCGGCACCCATCGTTGGCGCGTGAGCGGTAGCCGGGGCTTCCTGCTGGTCGAAGTGGTCGTCGCCCTGCTGGTGGTGACCGTGGGCCTGCTCGCGCTCGCGGGCTCGGCCGCCTCGATCGCCCGGCTGACCGGCCAGGGGCGCCGCCGGGCGGGCGCCGGGATCGCGGCCGCGGCGCGCCTCGAGACGCTGCGCGCCGCAGGCTGCCAGGCGCTCGCCGGCGGCCGCGACTCGTCGGGCTTCTACCGCCTGACCTGGACCGTCACCACGCAAGGCACCGGGCGCGTCATCGATCTCGCCGTCGAATACCCGGACGGACGGCTCGACCGGCGGGATCGCTTCGAGGCGATCGCGTGGTGCCCGTGACGGTCGCGCGCCGTCCTACGGCCGGCGCCACGCTCGTGGAGCTCGTGGTCGCGCTGGTCCTCGGCGGCGTGGTCGCCGGCGCCGTCGGCGTCGTCCTGCACGACCATCAGCGGTTCTACCGCTCCGAGTCGCAGATCCTCGACGTCGAGGAGGGTCTGCGCGCCGTGGTCCAGCTGCTCCCCGCGGAGCTGCGCGAGCTCGACGCGCGCGCGGGCGACCTGGTCGCCCTCGGCCGCGACTCGGTCAGCATCCGTGCGATGCGCGGCCTGGCGGTGATCTGCGCCGCCCCGGACCGGGCCTCGGGCTCGGTCGTCATCGCCGACAGCCTCACCTACGGGTGGCGCGGCATCGATCCCACGCGCGACCGCGCGCTGGTCTTCCGGGACGGCGATCCCGGCACCGCCGCCGACGACCGGTGGCTGGACTTCACCGTCACGTCCGTGGGAGCCGCCACGCGGTGCGGCGACGGCGGCCCCGGGACCGGCCTGCGGCTGGCGGGTCCCACGGCCGACCTGGACAGCGTCGCCGCCGGCTCGCCGGTCCGCACCTACGAGCGCGTGGTCTACCGGCTCTACGCCGACGACCAGGGCCAGTCGTGGCTGGGCGAGCGCGGCTACGGCGGCGGCTCGTGGTCCGCGCTCTCGCCGGTGGCGGGGCCGCTCCGCCGCGCGGGCGGGTTGGCGTTCGCCTTCTTCGATTCGGCCGGCGCGGCGACGTCGGACCCGCGGGCGGTGGTCCGCGTCGGCATCACGGCACGCGGGCTCAGCGCCGCCGCGATCGACGTCCCGGGCCGGGCGGCCTCGGGTCGTCCATTCGAAGACTCGGTCGCCGTCGCGGTCGCCCTGCGCAACAATCCGGGGGCGCCGTGACGGGCCGGCCGCCGCCCGCCCGCCGGGGCTTCGCTCTCGCGGTGGCGCTGTTCGCCGTGGTCCTCATCGGAGCGCTGGTCGCCGGGGTGCTGTTCGCCGCCCGGCAGGCGATGCGGATGGACAGCAACGTGCGCGACGCCGCGCGCGCCCTCGCCGCGGCGGAGGCGGGACTCGCCGCGGCTCTCGACGGTGGGCGGCTCCCCTCGCTCGCGCCGGGCGAGATGTCCGCGTTCGCCGGCAGCCTGCCTTCGGGCACCGGATCGTTCGCCGGCACCGTCCTGCGGCTCAACCGGGCGATCTTCCTCGTGCGGTCGAGCGGCACGGACGCCGGAGGGCTGTCCCGCCGCTCCGTCGCGTGGCTGGTGCGGCCCGCACCCGTCGCGCTTCCCGCCGACGCCACGCTGAGCGTGACGGACGAGCTGGTCGTGGGACCCGGATCCAGCGTGGACGGCGGCGACTCGCCGCCGGACGCGAGCTGCCCGCCCGCGGGCGGCGCGGTCCCCGGCATCCTGCTCGGTCCGGCGGCCCGTCTCGACCTCGCCGGCTGCGCGGATTCGTCGTGCGTCCGGGGCGCTCCGCCGGTGAGGCTCGCCGGCGCCGCCGAGGAGTCCGCGTCGCGCGCCGCCGCCGCCGCGGCGCGGGCGGCGCTGGCCGCGTCGGGCGGCAAGGTCTACGACGCCGCCGAGGCGCCGCTCGAGCGTCCGGGCGCGGTCGGGTCGGCGGCCGCGTGCGACACCAGCGTGCGCGGCAACTGGGGCGGCGCGGCGGTGCCGGCCTGCGCACGGTACTTCCCGATCGTCCATGCGAGGGGAAACCTGAGCGTCCTCGGAGGGAGCGGGCAGGGCGTTCTGCTGGTGGACGGCGACCTGACGGTGGACGGAGGCTTCACCTTCGACGGGCCGGTGCTGGTTGGAGGCAGGTTGATCGTCCAGGGCGCGGGAGCGCGCTTTCGGGGCAGCGTCAGGGCGAGGAGCGCCGCGCTCACGCCTTCCGCTGCGGGGAGTGCGGAGTTCGTCTTTTCGCGCTGCGCCCTCGACGATGCCCTGCTGGCGAACGCCCCGGTGCGTCCTTTGGGGGAGAGGGCCTGGGCGGAGCTCTACTAGGGGCCCAACTGTCGTAAGTCACTGCATGAGAGGTATTTTGCCTTCCTGGCTTCAAGTATCTTGACAAACTCCATGGCCGGACGCTATCGTAGATCGCCTTCAGGCCCTATTTTCGTCTATCTTCTTGCACTCTAAACGGATATGTCACCTTTCGGTCGGAAGAAGCGGACGGTGGGCCTCGATATTGGCAGCGGGCTGATCAAGCTCGTTGTCATCGAGCACGGCAAGGCCCAGCCGGAGCTGGTCAAGGTGGCGATCACGCCGGTCCTGGCCGACGCGATCGTCGAGGGCGAGGTGATGGACCCCGGGATCGTGGCGGATGCGGTCCGGGGGTTGTTCGTCACGGCGGCCATCAAGCAGAAGGCGGTCGTGACGGCGGTGGGCGGCCGCGACGTGATCGTCAAGAAGATCCAGATGGATCGCATGAAGGAGTCGGACGCCCGCGAGGTGATCCGCTGGGAGGCGGAGCAGCACGTGCCGTTCGACATGGAGAACGTGGAGCTCGACTTCCAGATCCTCGATCCCGAGGGCGAAGGGCTCCAGATGAACGTGCTGCTGGTGGCGGCCAAGCGGGAGCTGGTGGAGAACAAGGTGTCCCTGCTGACCGACGCCGGGCTGACGCCGGACATCATCGACGTGGACGCGTTCGCGCTCCACAACGCCTTCGAGCTCAACTATCCCGACGAGCAGGCCGGCATGGTGGGCCTGCTCAACATCGGTCACGAGGTGACCAACATCAACATCCTCGAGGACGGCGTGCCGATCCTGACGCGGGATCTCGCGATCGGGACCCGGCGCTTCCGCGAGGACCTGCAGCGCGAGCGGGGCATGGGGGCGGAGGAGGCGGACGCGCTGCTGCAGGGGTCGGAGCGCAATCCGGCGGTGGATCCCTACGTGGAGACCCGCGGCGAGGAGATGGCGGTCGGCATCGAGCGCGCCGCGGCGTTCCTCCAGACCGCGAGCCGGAGCGGCGTGGCGATGGGGAAGATCTACATGTCCGGTGGCGGCTCGCGCATCCCGGGGCTCGGCGAGGTGCTGGCCGACCGCCTGCGGGTGCCGGTGGAGAAGGCGGATCCCATCAAGAACGTCACGGTGCGGGAGGGCGTGTTCGACACCCTTCCGGTCGAGGAAGTCGGACCCCTGCTGATGTTGCCGGTGGGTCTGGCGCTTCGGGCCGCATAGGACACGGGCGGCGACGGCCATGATCGCAATCAATCTACTTCCCGGTGCCAAGCGGAAGCGCGCCAAGGGCGGCGGCTTCACGCTGCCCAACGTCGGGGCGATGCTCGCCGCGGTCAAGGATCCGTGGCTGGTGGCGGCCATCGCCGCGTGGGTCGTGGTGGCGGGCCTGGGCACGCCGCTGTACCTGCGGCGGCAGGCCCAGGTGCGCGCGCTCGAGCCCAAGATCGTGGCGGCCAAGCGCGACAGCGCCCAGAACGCCGCCACCGTGAAGAAGCGGCACGACATGGAGCGCACGCGCGATTCGCTGCTGGCCGAGATGCAGTACATCCGCGACATCGACCGCGACCGCTACGTGTGGCCGCACATCCTCGACGCCGTGACCAAGGCGCTCCCGGACTACACCTGGCTGGACGACCTGGCGGGCCGGACCGCGGAAGGCGACACGGCGATCGGCACCGGCGCGTCGTTCACCCTCCAGGGCAAGACCGCCAGCGACGCGCAGGCGGTCACCCGCTTCATGCGCCAGCTGGAGGCGTCGCCGTTCGTCGAAGGCGTGACGCTGGTCTCGAGCGCGATGGTGACCGAGCAGGGACGGGACGTCACGAGCTTCACGCTGAACGCGCACTACCAGGTCCCGAGTCCCTCGATCCTGGCGATGGAGCCGCTGGCCGCGTCGATCGTGCAGGGCGTGCGGTCCGGCGGCGGCGCGAGGCGATAGCCCATGGCCCTCATTCCGCAGGATCGGCGCGGCCAGAGCCTCCTCCTGGTGACGGTGGTGGCGCTGGTCGTCGGCTACTTCGGCTGGTCGGGGCTCTCCCTGGTCGGCCTCCGCGGCGTCAGCCCCCTGGGGCAGACCCGCGACTCGCTCCAGGTCGAGCTCGATTCGCTCACCGCCCAGGTGGCGCGGGCGAAGCGGGACATCGCGACCGGGCGCATGCAGGAGATGGAGCGCCGGCTGGGCGAGTTCCAGACCAACCTGAACCTGATGCGGCAGCTGGTCCCGACGTCGGCGGAGGTGCCGAACCTCCTGGACGACATCGCCAGCCGCGCCAAGATGCGCGGCGCGACCTTCGCCGGCTTCACGCCGCAGACCGTCGAGTCGGGCACGCCGTTCGACACGCAGCGCTACCGGCTCTCGGTGACCGGGCAGTACGACCAGATCGCGGAGTTCCTCACGGACGTCGCGAGCCTGCCGCGGATCATCGTGCCCTACGACGTGCACTTCCAGCGGGTCCAGGGGCCGGTCGCGGACACCAGCAAGGCCGCGGCGCTGCTCCAGGCCACGTTCGCCGTGCGCACCTACGTCAAGCCGTCGGTGCCGGGGGATTCCGCGGCGGCGCAGGCCGCCGCGCCGCGAGGTGGCGATGACTAGGCGCGCGTGGTGGGTCGGGGTGTCGCTGCTGGCGCTGCTCGCGCCGGCGGCGGTCCGGGCGCAGCGCCCGGCCGCCGGGGCCGCGGCGAATCGGCCGAGCCTGCGGCGCGACACGTCGCTGGTGGGCATCGACACGACCGGCGGCAAGGTCGAGTACCGCCGCGAGGTCTTCCACTACGGCGGCGCGTCCCGCGATCCGTTCCAGTCACTGATCAACTCGAGCGACGTGCGCCCGATGATCTCCGATCTGCGCCTGGTGTCCGTGATCTACGATCCGCGTTACGGCCGCAGCGTCGCGGTGGTCAGGGAGTCGCCCGGCGACAAGATCCACCGCCTCAAGCGCGGCGACACAGTGGGGCGGCTGCGGGTGATCCAGATCCGCGAGTACGAAGTGGTCTTCCAGGTCGAGGAGTTCGGACTCGAGCACCAGGAAACGCTGACGCTCCAAAGGCAAAGCGGAGGCTAACCCATGAAGCGAGCCCTTCTCATCGCGTGCGTCGGCCTTGCCCTTGGGGCCGCCGCGCTGCAACGGCTCGCCGCCCTTCCCGCGCTCCGGCCGCCCCATGCGGGACCGGGCGACGTGACGGCGGTGAGCGTGCTGCCCAGCCCGGGACGGGCCGAGGTGGTGGTCGATGTCCAGGGCACCGTGCGGGTCTCGGACTTCGTGCTGCGCGATCCGGCCCGGCTGGTGCTGGACCTGGTCGGGGCGCACCTGGTGGCGCCGACCATCCAGTACGACGGCGTCGCGCGCGGCGGCATCCGCGACGTGCGCTACTCGCAGTTCCGGTCCGACGTGGTGCGCGTGGTCGTGCAGCTCGACGAGGCGCGCGACTACCAGGTGAGCCAGGACAGCGCCGGCGTGCACGTGACCTTCGCCGCGGCCCAGGCGTTCGCCGCCTGGTCGAGCGACGGGGCCCGGAACGCCGCGGCCCCGCTGCCGGCGGCGATCCCCGCGCGCGCCGCGGCCGCACCGGTCGAGCCCGCGCCCGCCCCGAGCACCACGACGTCGGACGTCGAGAACGCGGTCCTGCGGAGCCAGCGGCGCTCGCCGTCGCAGCAGCCGCGGATCAGCGTCACCTTCGACCGCGCGAGCATCTCGGAGGTCATCGCCAACTTCGCGGCCTTCTCCGGCCGCTCGATCATCGCCGGCAAGGACATCCAGGGCACGGTCACGGCCGAGATCAAGGACCAGCCGTGGGACCTGGCGTTCAACGCGGTGCTCGCCGGCCAGGGCCTGGCGGCGACCGAGCTGCCCGGCGGCATCCTCCGCGTGGACAGCCGCGCCAACCTCGCGGCGCAGGACTCGCTCGAGGGCACCGCGACCACGATCGTGAAGGTCAACTACGCCCGCGCGTCGGTGCTCGCGCCCTCGGTGGCGCCGATGCTCTCCCGGCGCGGCAAGGTGGCGCCGGACACGACCACCAACTCGCTGATCGTCACCGACATTGCGTCGCAGATCGACACCATCGCGGCGTTCATCCACGCCCTCGACCAGCGCACCCCGCAGGTCGCGATCCAGGCGAAGATCATCTTCGTGGACCGGACGGAGCTCGAGGAAATCGGCATGCAGTACGACCTCGGGACGTCCAGCCAGTTCTTCAACACGCTGATCGCGCGGCCCAACCCGCAGGACACGACGGGGAACACGCCCTTCGATCCCACGCGGACGCCGCTGGTGGTGAACCTCGGCGGCAACGCGGTGGCGGCCGTGGCGAACGCGTCGGCGCAGTTCCAGCAGAATCCGGCGCTGCGGCTCGTCTACTCCACGGTGATCGGCAACTTCGCGCTGTCGAGCTTCCTGCAGGCGCTGCAGTCGGTGCAGCTGTCCGACATCCAGGCCGAGCCGCAGGTGACGGTGGCCGACAACCGCCAGGCCGACCTGTTCGTCGGCGAGCGCACACCGATCCGCCAGATCGACGTGGCCAGCACCGGCGCGACGGCGACCGGCGGCGCGGTGGCCCGCGCCACCACGCAGCTGCAGCCCACCGGCATCCGCCTGACCGTCACGCCGCACGTGGTGGCGGGCACGCGCGAGGTGCTGATGGAGCTGCACGCCGAGAACTCGTCGCTCCAGGCCTCGACCATCGCCGAAGCCGGCTTCGTGTTCGCCTCGCAGGAAGGCACCACCCAGCTGCTGGTGCGCGACGGCGAGACCGCGGTCATCGGCGGCCTCACCGTGACCAACATCACGGTGGCCAACCAAGGCATCCCGTTCCTCGTGGATCTGCCGGTCCTCGGCCGCCTGTTCGGCTTCCGGACCAGCCAGGAGGAGCGCCGCGACCTGCTGATTCTCGTGACGCCCCACATCATCGACGATCTGAGCTCCGGTGCGACCGACAACCGGTAGACCCGTGCTGCGCCTGACGGCGCGAGCGGCGGCCCTGGCGGGCTGCGTGTTCGCCGTGACGGTGTGCGGCGAGCAAGGCCGTTTCCCCACGACGACCGGGGGCGGCGGCGGGGGAGGGGGCGGCGGCGGCGGCGGCGGGGGCGGCGGCACGGGGACGGGTGCGGCGACCATCCAGCAGCCGTCCAAGACCGTGACCGTGCCGGTCTCGGTCGGCGACAGCGTGTTCGTGCAGGTGCTGCTCAGCGACAGCAAGGGGCTCACCAGCCTCGAGCTGACCGGCACCAGCGTCCGCGGGTCCAAGAACCTCGGCACCGACTCGACCGTGACGCGGTTCACGTCGCGGACGGTCACGCTGCCGAAGACGGCGGATACCACCATCACGCGCTACCTGCGCGCGGTGCTCACCGATTCCACGTCCGAGTACGTCACCATCACCGCGATCGCGGTCGACGCGGCCAACGACACCTCCAGGGACACGTCCGTGGTGCGGGTCGTGAACGGGCCGAAGGTCTCGGTGCTGCAGCCGGTGACCGGCGCGGTCACGGCGGTGGGCAAGTCGGTGACCGTGCAGGTCAAGGCCATCCACCCGATCGGGGTGAAGGTCCTCGGCTGGCGCGCCACCGGCGTGGTGACCAAGAACGATTCGACGGTCTTCGCGCCCGTGAACGGCGTGCTGGCCGACACGCAGACGTTCACCAGCACGCTGGCGATCCCGGCGGGAACCGCCGTGGGCAACGTCGTCATCGTGCCGTTCGCCACCGACTCGCTGAACGATCCGTCCGGCGTCGCGCCGGGCGTCACCGTCGCGGTCCAGACCGTGGTCGGCGACACCATCCCGCCGCTGGTGACGGACACCATGCCGCTGCGGGTGGAGGTGGGCGACAGCGTCACCGTCTCGGCCACCGATCCGAGCGGGATCACCAAGGTCGGCATCCTGGTGCGCGACACGGCCGGCACGATCCTGCACGGCGACTCGGTGATCTTCGCCGGCACGAGCACCAACGTCACCCAGAAATTCCGGCTCGGCCTCGACACGATCACGACGTTCCCCAGGATCGTGACCGTCGAGGCGTTCGGCGTCGACGGCGCGTCGCCGTCCAACCGCGGCGGCTCCAGCTTCACCGGCACGCCCAAGAAGTCCCCCGCGGCGGACAAGGACACGCTGACCGTGGTGGCGGGCACCACCATCAAGCTGCCGCAGGGCGGCCAGTTCGGTGACGCGGTCATCGACCACAACAACGTGGGCGGGAACGGCCCGGTCCTGCTGCTGACCAACACGTTGCTCAACCAGATCGAGGTGTTCCGGCTCAACACCAACACCTTCGCGGCGCCGATCCGGGTGGGCTCGCAACCGCTCGGCATCGCGCTCTGGCCGCGGGACACGCTCGGCAACAACGCCGACACGGTCATCGTCGCCAACTCGGGCGGGACCAACCTGTCGATCGTGGACCTGGTGGCCGGCTCGGAGGTGCAGCGGCGCCGGCTCGCCGACTACATCGTGCAGACGGTGAAGACGGCGCCGACCGCCGCCGGCGGCATCGAGATCCTGACCACCGACTACGACTTCGCGGACCGGCCGCAGTATGTCGGGGCCGTGTGCCGCCACCTCACCGGCGCGGCGTGCGACAGCGTCCAGGCGGTGTACTCGACCGCGCCGACGCCGGCCCAGCCGGGGCCGTTCACCAGCCGCGGCTACCTCGCGTCGGAGAACCTCTCGGCGCCCATCACGGCCAAGAGCGGGCACCTGTTCTACGAGACGGCGCTGGCCGGCCAGGATACGCTGCAGGTCATCGCCGTCCGCGACACCCTCCCGGGCCAGCAGATCCGGGACACCATTCTCGGTGCCGGCATCGGGGACATGGTGACCCTCGGGACCGTCGCGTTCCAGGAGTCCACCTACGTCCGCAACTCGGGCGATTTCAACCACGCCGTCATCGGCGAGGGCGGGTTCAACCAGGGCTTCGCGCGGGCGCTGTCGCTCGACGGGCGCGCCGCCATCACCGCGATCAACCTGCCGCCGTGCGCCCTGAAGAACCCCAGCACCGGGGCCACCATCGGGTTCCTGAACTGCACGGCGATCGTGGACAACGGCGTGTCGCCGGGCGTGCTGGTCAGCGACTTCCTGATCAACCGGGCCGCCCCGGTGCTGTCGGTGGCGACCAACTTCAACGGCCGGACCAGCCTGGTGCGGGCGGATTCGATCTACGCCTTCGACTACACGCTCAAGCAGACCGGGCTGCTGCCGGTGCCGAGCGGCCAGCCGGGGATGGACTTCGACCCGAACAACGCGTTCGACGCGAACAGCCGCACGACCGGGGTGCTGAACAAGAACGACCGGCTGGTGTTCGCGGCGCGCCCCGACCCGTTCATCGACGTGTTCGACACGTACTGGTACGCGCGGGTGGCCACGGTCCCGATCCGGGACACGATCATCGGGCCGGTCCGCGTCGCCAGCTCCGGCGGTGTGCTGATCCTGGTGGGCGTCACGTCGCGCGGGCTGGTGGTCGTGCGCCTGCCGAACTTCGTCAACCCGTACCCGGTGCGGCCGCAGCCGGGCGTGGCCCTCCCGCCGGTGCGCGTGCTGAACACGCCGCCCGCGCGGTCGCGAGGCCGGCCGTAGCGCCCCGCGCCACGGTTCGCTCCGAGGAAGGAACGCCAGAGCCCGGCCGCGCGGTCGGGCTCGCGTTCTCTCGGGAGGGCCGCCGATGACCGCGATCCGCTTCACCACGGCGGGCGAGTCGCACGGACGCGCCGTCCTCGCGGTCCTCGAGGGAGTGCCCGCCGGCCTGCCGCTCCTGGCCGCCGACGTGGACGCGGACCTCGCGCGCCGCATGAAGGGCTACGGCCGCGGCGCCCGGATGAAGATCGAGGCGGACCGCGTGCAGCTCCTGTCGGGCGTGCGCGCCGGCGCCACCCTCGGCTCGCCCATCACCCTGCTGGTCGAGAACCGCGACTTCGAGCACTGGCGGGACGTGATGGCCCCGGAGCCGGCCGCCGAGCCGCCGCGGCGGCAGCTCACCCGGCCGCGCCCCGGCCACGCGGACCTCGCGGGCTCGCTCAAGTACGACCGGGCCGACGCGCGCGACATCCTGGAGCGGGCCTCGGCGCGCGAGACCGCCGCGCGCGTCGCCGCGGGGGCGGTGTGCCGGCGCCTCCTGGCGGAGCTCGGCGTCGAGATCGGCAGCCACGTCGTGGCGCTCGGCGGCGTGCTCGCCAGCCCGCCCTCGCCGCTTCCCGTGCCGCTGGATCCGGCCGCCGACCGTTCGCCGGTGCGCTGCCTGGACCCCGAGGCGGAGCGCGCGATGGTCGCCCAGATCGATGCGGCGGCCGCGGCGGGCGACACCCTCGGCGGCGTCGTGGAAGTGGTGGCGCGCGGGCTCGTCGTGGGTCTGGGCAGCCACGTGGCGTGGGACCGCCGGCTCGACGGGCGGCTGGCCGCGGCCCTGATGTCCATCCCGGCGGTGAAGGGCGTGGAGGTGGGGCTGGGCTTCGCCCTCGGCGGCCTGCCGGGCTCCCAGGCGCACGACGAGATCGTCCGCGCCGACGCGGCAGGCGCCGCGAGCGGCGGCTTCGCGCGGACGACCAACCGCGCGGGCGGGCTCGAGGGCGGCATGACGACAGGCGAGCCGCTGGTCCTGCGCGCCGCGATGAAGCCCATCTCGACCCTGATGACCCCGCTCCGGTCCGTGGATCTGCGCAGCGGCCGGCCGGCCCCGGCGCAGAGCGAGCGCTCCGACGTCACCGCCGTGCCCGCGCTGGGCGTCATCGCGGAGGCGGCGGTGGCGCTCACGCTCGCGGACGCGGTCGCGGAGAAGTTCGGCGGCGACTCCCTCGACGAGCTGCGGCGCAACCGCGACGGCTACCTCGCCCAGCTCGAGCGCCGCCGGGCCGGCTGGGAGCCGGTTGACTAGACGGCACATCGTCCTGGTCGGGCTGCCCGGGGCCGGCAAGTCCACCGTCGGTCGGCTGGTGGCCGCCGCGCTCGGCGCGCCGTTCGTGGACCTGGACGAGCTGATCGAGCGGAACGCGGGCAAGTCGATCGCGCGGGTGTTCGCCGAGGACGGCGAGTCCGCGTTCCGCGCGCTCGAGGCCGAGCTGGGCGGCGCGGCGCTCGCCGGCCCGCCGGCGGTCGTCGCGCCCGGCGCCGGGTTCTTCGCGCGCGACGTTACCCGCGCGATGACCCGGGGGTCTGGACTGGTGGTTTACCTTGAGACCGGACCCGAGGAGGCCGCCGCGCGCCTCGGCTCGGCGGCGGGGCGCCCGCTGCTGGAGGGCGGTGAAACCGGCGAGCGCATGGCTGCGCTGCTCGCGGTGCGCGGTGCGAGCTATCGCGGGGCCGACCGGACCGTGCCGACCGGTGGGCGCCGCCCCGACGAGATCGCCGCCGCCGTGGTCTCGCTTGCCCGCGACCTCGCCGGCTGGTAGACTCCGCGCCCCGACGGTGCCGTCGCGCCGGAACCCCGGCGCACCCGGGGTGGTAGTGCGGAAGACGGGTGGATGACGGGCCGGTGACCTGAAAACCCGATCGTGAGGATCATGGCCGCAACCAGCAAGCTCGTGGTCGTCGAATCGCCCGCCAAGGCGAAGACCATCGGCAAGTATCTCGGCAAGGGCTACACGGTGAAGGCGACCGTGGGGCACATCCGGGATCTGCCCGAGCGCGAGCTGGGCGTGGACATCGAGGCCGGCTTCAAGCCCAAGTTCGTCACCGTCAAGGGCAAGCAGAAGGCGATCCAGGAGCTCAAGAAAGCCGCCAAGGAAGTCGGCCAGGTCCTGATCGCCACCGACCCGGACCGCGAGGGCGAGGCCATCGCGTGGCACGTGCGCCAGCAGCTCGGCGCCGACCGCGTGCGCCGGGTGCTGTTCCACGAGATCACCAAGGACGCCATCCAGCGCGCCATCACGCACACCATCGGGATCGACGAGAAGAAGGTCGAGGCCCAGCTCGCGCGCCGCATCCTGGACCGGCTGGTGGGCTTCAAGGTGAGCCCGCTGCTGTGGAAGGCGCTGAAGACCGGGCTGTCGGCCGGCCGGGTGCAGACCGTCGCGCTGCGGCTCATCGTGGAGCGCGAGGAGGAGATCACCAAGTTCGTGGCGCAGGAGTACTGGAGCGTCACGGCGAACTGCGAGAAGGACGGCCACGCGTTCGACGCCGAGCTCCACAAGCTCGACGGCAAGAAGCCCGAGATCCACACCGAGGCGGAGGCGCAGGCGGTCGTCGCCGCGGTGCGCGACCTGGCGTTCGTCGTCACCGACGTCAAGCGCAAGGAGCGGCGCAAGCGCCCGCCGGCCCCGTTCACGACCTCCACGCTGCAGCAGGAGGCGGCCAAGCGCCTCGGCTTCTCCAGCAAGCGCACCATGCGCGTGGCCCAGGACCTGTACGAGGGCGTGGAGCTCGCCGACGAGGGTGCGGTCGGCCTCATCACCTACATGCGGACCGACTCGACCCGGGTGGCGGGCAGCGCGGTCGACGCGGCGCGGGCGTTCGTGAAGCGGCAGTTCGGCGCCCAGTACCTGCCCGACAAGCCGGTGCTCTACGGCGCGTCCCAGAATCCGCAGGCCCAGGACGCGCACGAGGCGATCCGGCCCACCGAGGTGGAGCGCACGCCCGAGAGCGTCCGCAAGGACCTGACGCCGGACCAGCTGAAGCTCTACCAGCTGGTGTGGCAGCGGTTCGTCGCGTCCCAGATGGCGCCCATCGTCTACGACACGACCACCGTGGACTTCGACCTCGGCCGCTGGCTGTTCCGCGCCACCGGGTCGGTGATCCTGTTCGACGGCTACCACCGGCTGTACCACGAGGCGCGCGAGCAGGGCGAGGGCCGCACCCTCGACGACCTCGCCCCGCTGCCCGTGCTCGCCGTCGGCGACCGCGTCACCCTGCGCGGCATCGTCCCCGAGCAGCACTTCACCGAGCCGCCGCCGCGCTACAGCGAGGCGTCGCTGGTCAAGGAGCTCGAGCGGCTGGGCATCGGGCGTCCGTCTACGTACGCGGCCATCTCGAGCACGCTGGTGGCGCGGCACTACGTGAGCCTGGAGGACAAGCGGTTCCACCCCACCGAGCTGGGCACGACGGTGGAGCGGATGCTGATCCCCCGCTTCCCCGACATCTTCAACGTCGAGTTCACCAGCGAGATGGAGAGCGAGCTCGACCGCATCGAGGAGGGGGAGATCAGCCGGGTCGAGGTGCTGGACGACTTCTGGAAGCCGTTCGCCAAGGCGCTCTCGAAGGCGCGCCCCGAGGAGATGATCTCGGAGGCGCACAACCTCGAGGGCCTGGCCGATCAGCGCTGCCCGCGCTGCGGCAGCCCGCTGGTGGCGAAGGCCGGCCGGTTCGGCCCGTACATCGCGTGTACCAAGCAGAACGACCCGGAGTGCAAGTACACCAAGTCGCTCCGCAAGCCGCGGGCACCGGACCGTCCCACGGACCAGCTGTGCCCGAAGTGCGGCGCGCCGCTGGTGATCAAGACGGGCCGCTACGGCGAATTCATGGCGTGCACGCGCTACCCCAAGTGCGACCACACCCAGCCCGTCCCGCTCGGCGTCAAGTGCCCCAAGTGCGGCATCGGCGACCTGGCGGAGCGGCGCAGCAAGCGCGGCCGCTCCTTCTTCGGCTGCTCGCGCTACCCCGAGTGCGATTTCACCGTGTGGAACCGCCCGGTGCCGGCGACCTGTCCGTCCTGCGGCTACGTCGGGGCGGAGAGCAAGCAGACCAAGGCGAGGGGAGCCTACCGGAAGTGCCTGAAGTGCGGCACGGAGTTCGCGGCCGAGGAGACGCCGGCAGCGGCGACGGCCACGCCGGCCGCGACCTGACCGCGACGGTCATCGGCGGCGGCCTCGCCGGGTGCGAGGCGGCCTGGGCGCTGGCCGAGCGCGGCGTCCGGGTCACGCTGGTGGAGATGCGCCCCGGCGTGGGCACCCCGGCCCACCGCACCGACCTGCTGGCCGAGCTGGTGTGCAGCAACTCCTTCAAGAGCGTCGAGACGTCGAACGCGCACGGCCTGCTCAAGGCCGAGCTGCGCCTCCTGGGCAGCCTGCTGCTCCGCTGCGCGGACGAAGCCCGCGTCCCCGGCGGCGCCGCGCTCGCGGTGGACCGGACCGCGTTCGCGGGCCGGGCCACGGAGCTGGTGAGCGGCCATCCCGGCGTGCGGGTGGTGCGCGAGGAAGCGGCGGACCTGCCGGCGGTGGGCATCGTGGCCACCGGGCCGCTCACCTCGAGCCGTCTGTCGGCCGCCATCGCCCGCCGGCTCGGCGCCGAGGCCCTGGCGTTCTACGACGCCATCGCGCCCATCGTCGCGGACGACTCCCTCGACCGCTCCCGGCTGTTCGCGGCGTCGCGCTACGGCAAGGGCGACGGCGACGACTACCTCAACGCGCCGCTCAGCGAGTCGGAGTACGGCGACTTCGTCGCCGCGCTCACGACCGCGGACCGCTACCAGGCGCATGCCTTCGACGACGTGCCGTACTTCGAGGGCTGCCTGCCCGTCGAGGAGATGGCGGGCCGGGGACGGGACGCGCTGCGCTTCGGGCCGATGAAGCCCGTCGGGCTGGCGGAGCCGGCGAGCGGGCGGCGGCCGTTCGCGGTCGTGCAGCTGCGGCGCGAGGACCGCGCCGGACAGATGTGGAACCTGGTCGGCTTCCAGACCCGGCTCCGGACCGGCGAGCAGCAGCGCGTGTTCCGCACCATCCCCGGGCTCGCTGCGGCCGAGTTCCTGCGCTACGGCTCGATCCACCGCAACAGCTACCTGGACACGCCGGCCTGCCTCTCGGCGCACCTCGCGCTGCGGGATGCGCCCACGACGCTGTTCGCCGGCCAGCTCACGGGCATCGAGGGCTACACCGAATCGCTCGGCACCGGCCTGCTCGCGGGGATCAACCTGGCGCGCCTGCTGCGGGGCCGGGAGCCGCTGCTCCCGCCGCCCGAGACGATGCTCGGCGCCCTGTACGCCTATCTCCGGAGCGCGGACCCGGCCGCCTTCCAGCCGATGAACGCCAACTTCGGCCTGCTGCCGCCGCTCGCCCAGGCGCCGCGCGACCGGGCGGCGAAGCGCGCGCTGCTGGTCGAGCGGGCCCTGGCCGCCATGCGGGCGTTCGCGGGGAGCGTCGATGAGGGCTGAAGCGGCGGACTTCCTGCGCTGGCTGGCGTCGGAGCGCAACGACTCGCCCAATACCGTCAAGGCGTACGGGCGCGACCTCGCCGCCTTCGAGGGCTTCCTCGACCGCCACTACGGTGGCGAGGGCTGGACGTGGGCGGGCGTGGACCGGCTGTCGGTCCGGGGCTTCCTGGCCGACGCCGCCCGGCGCGGCTGGTCGAAACGCACCATGGCGCGGGCGCTGTCGGCCGTGCGCGCCTTCTACCGCTTCCTCAACCTCCACCACGGGGTGGAGGCGAACCCCGCCAAGGCCGCCAGCACGCCGAAACTCGAGAAGCGCCTGCCCGGCTACCTGGACCGCAAGGCGGTGGACCGGCTGTTCGCGCTGGCGGAAAGCCGGGGGGCCGAGAACACCTTCCGCTCGACGCGGGACCGCGCCATTCTGGAACTGTTCTATTCCACCGGCATGCGGCTGTCGGAGCTGGTGGGGCTCGACCTCGACGACCTGGACCTGGTGTCCGACCAGGTGCGGGTGCGCGGCAAGGGCAGGAAGGAGCGGCTGCTGCCGGTCGGCCGGCCGGCGGTGGCGGCGTTGCGGCGCTACTACTTGCGGCGCGACGAGGC
>DASPSV010000089.1:0-41553 GCA_035623755.1 Gemmatimonadales bacterium | reverse complement strand
GTGACGCCGGTGGCGATGGGCAAGTCTACGCGAGGCGTGGAGCTCAAGTCCGTGGATGATCTCGACCAGAGCCAAGTCGCTGCGTGGATGAAGCAAATCGCGGCCGTGCCCGGTGCAGGAGGGAAGAAGCGGTAACCCCATCTTCGTCCTGGTGTGCGGCCTGACTAGCGCCTGCGGCGGCGGGCTCCGCCGGCTGCCGGCTCGCTCGGCGGCTTGAACTGAGGTAGGTCAGGCGTTGTGCGCCCGGCGGGCACGGCGCCCGCCGCTCAGGGGCGATTCGTTAAGCGGCATCTCCACCCAGGGAGCTGCGATGCAACCGAAGCACCGATACCTGATCCTCTGCGTCCTCGGCGCCGTGGTGCCCTACACCCAGTTCCTACCGTTCCTCAGGGAACACGGCCTGGATGCTCGCCTCTTTGTGGCCCAGCTCTGGGCCACGCGGATTGCGGCTTTCTTCGCGCTCGATGTCATCGTGTCAGCGGTGGTGCTATTCACGTTCGTCCGAGTGGAGGGGCGTCGGGCCGGGATGAAGCATCTCTGGGCCCCAATAGTCGCCACGGTCCTGGTTGGGGTGTCGCTGGGCCTGCCGCTCTTTCTCTATCTGCGCGAGGGTAGGGATGCAGCCTAACCCGCGCCTGACGCGGCGGGCGTGCGCAGCCCTAACGCCTCCCTAACGGGGGGCGTTTAGGTAGGGTGGGTGTTGTGCGCTCGGCGGGCGGCGCGCCCGCCGCTGAGGCGCGATTCGTCAGGCGGCCAGCAGCTTGCAGCAGCGCCGGCGTCTTGAGAGCCGTGGCGCCTGAGGCGGAGTGCTTGAATGCGACACGCACTTGGCGTTTTGGCGTGCCTGTTGGTCGACTGCTGCTCGTTGAGCACCGTCGGGCCGACCGTAGACCTCACGGGCACTTGGTCCGCCGTCCTGCCTTCTGGTGGTCCCGATTCCGCCCTCGTGCTCGTCCTATCGCAGCGCGGTGCCAACGTGACGGGGACCGGGGCGCTCACGCCTTGGGTCATCGTCGACACGAGTCGGCAGACAGGCCCGGCCATTGAACTGTCGGTCGCGGGTGCCTACGAGGCGCCAAGCCTCACTCTCGACCTGCAATACTACCTTGGCACCGAGTTGATCTTGCTTCAGTTCTTCGGAACCGTGCAGGACGCGCGGGGCCCCATAGGCGGCCGGCTCTATGTTAGCGGGCTCATGGAGTCGATCACGCTCACACGCAATTGAGCGCTGGCCGCCTGACCAGCGCCTGGAGCGGCTTCGTTAGGCTGCACCCACGCCAGGCTTCCGCCTGGGAGGACCGAACCCCGATGCCATCCAAGACCGTCATCGACAGTCCGCGCGTCCCGCGTCTCGGCCCGTACTCCCAAGCGGTCCGGGTCGGAGATCTGATCTATACGGCCGGCCAGGCGGGGATCGATCCGGCCACGGGCAAGGTTGCTGGCGACAGCTTTGTCGCCCAAGCTCGTCAGGCCTTTGCCAACCTGCGCACGCTGCTGGAGGATTCCGGCAGCGGACTGGCTCACGTCATCAAGGTCACCTGCTTTGTCGCCGAGCCGGAGGCGTTCGGAACGCTGAACGAGCTGTTCGCGGAGTTCTTCCCGGCGCAGCCGCCGGTGCGATCGACGCCCGTCGTGGCCCTGCCACGGGGCCTCAAGTTCTCGGTCGACGCTATCGCCGTAGTGAAGTGAACCGGCCACGTGCGGGGGCAGCCTAACCCGCGCCTGCCGCGGCGGGCGTGCCCAGCCCTAACGCCTCCCTAACGGGGGGCGTTTAGGTATGGTGGGACTCGTGCGCTCGGCGGGCGGCGGGCCCGCCGCTCAAGCGCGATGCGTCAGGCAGCCCGGTCGCTTCCAAGGGGGGCAGACTACGGGCGTTACTCCACGGTCCCAACTCCCACGGCTCTCCGTGTGGCGGCTCGGGTTGGTCGCGCTGCTCCTCAGCGCCTGCGCCTCCTGGCAGGGACGGCAACACGTGCTGGATGGCCCGCTCGATCCGCGCGACCAGGTCCGCCTGTGGGTCCGCGGCCACGGGCATCAGGTCCACGGCGTGCGGGTGCAGCGTGATTCGGTCATCGCGGTACCCTTCATTCGACCGCCGGATTGCGACAGCTGCGCGATCCGCGTGGCGCGGGCGGCGGTGGATTCAGTCCAGGTCCGCGCGACCGACTGGCGAGCGAGTGTGTTTGCGGCCATCCTCTGGGCACCCGTGGTCTATCTGTTCTACACACTCAGCCAGATCCCGCGCGACTGACGCGAGGATGCGGGCAGCCTCACCCGCGCCTCGAGCGGCCGGCGGAGCGGGAGGCGGTTCGCCTGGCTGCGTGACTTGGGGATAGGGGAGGCGTTCTGCCCTCGGCGGGCCCAGTCGCCAGCCACTGAGGCGCAATGCGATAGGCGGCGCGCACGAGAGTTTGACCAAGGAGCCATCCGATGGGGGTACAAGCGCTGCTCCAAGTCGGGCTCGGTCTGCTCGGTGTCTCGGCGTTCATTCAAGGCCTGACGCTCGCGGTAGTCTCCGGCCTCGGGTCGATGGCCAACCTCCCGCCCGGCGGCCGGGGCGTCGTGGCACTCCTGTTTGTCCTCCTCGGGGTGCTCGCCCTCTTCGCTGCGGGCTATGCACTCGTTGTGCACAACAGCCGAATCGCACGGACCGTCGTCGCGCGTTCGGGAATCGTCGATGCGGTGGTCCCCGGCGTCGCTGACATACGCCCGCTCCTGATCGGGCTGTTTGGCGTTTCACTCCTGGTGCGGGCACTGCCGGTGGCGGTCAGTGCCATCGGCACGGCGTTGAACGTCCACCCCACGGTCGTGTACCCGATGGTCTCGTATCCGCTGCAGCAGGTGATCGCAACGGTCATCCAGGTCGGGCTCGGGATCTACTTCATCCTCCGTCCCTCGAGCGTGTTGGAGCTTTGGACCCGGAGCGAAGTGACGGCTGAGTGACGGTGGCCCCCTAGCCTGCAGGCGTCCGAGTCCGTCGCGCCGGAATTCCCGGCGACTCGGTTCCCTATGCCTGAGGCGGCGGCAGTGCGCTCGTTCCGCGTCCTAGTTTCGGTTGCATGTCTCAGCTGCGCCTGGCTGGCCTGTCGCGAACCAGTCGCGCCCGTCCCACCTGCTCCGTGCCCGGATGGCGTTGCCGTGGCCGTGACGAGGCCCAATGGCGCCCTCGTCTTCTCATGGACGCCCGCGTGTCCGGTCGGCCTGCTCATCGTGAGCTTCGGCGGCGATGCGTGGATCGTCCAATCCGACAGCAACCGGATTCTCCCACCTGTCCGCTACGGACAGAAGCCTGGCGGCGCCCAAATCGAGACGTCAGGGCCGGTGCTCCTGAGTGGCGATATCTGCGTGGTCAGCGTGTCGCGGTGGTACACCGGCGGCTTCTACCGACAGGCCGGGGTGCAGACCTTCACGTACTAGCGGGCGCACGCTGCCGTCCAGCCAGCGCCCGCAGGAGGTGGCTCTGTGGCCAGGCTTCCCACCTGGATGGTCGCCGCCGGCACGCTCGCAGCAGGCGGGGTGCCCCTCCGCTCTTCAGCGCGACTCGTCGCACAGGAGAGCTCGCCTCCCTCCGCACAGGCCGTGGTTGATTCCGTTGTCCGCAGAGCTGCGGCCGAGCACAAGGTCGCGCTGGTGATCTTCGGCGCCTCCTGGTGCGAGCCATGCCGCCTGTTCCACGACTTCCTGGTCGATTCCGGCGTCGGGCCGGTGCTCGCGGCGCACTATGTCGTCGCGAACGTGGTGGCTATGGAAACACCTGCCAACCGCGCCCTTGAGAATCCCGGGAGTGAGCGGATGCTCGCGACGATGAGCGGCGTCGTGTCGGGCATACCGTTCTTCGTGGCTCTGGACTCAAGCGGGAAGAAGATCGCCGACTCTCGTGTGATGCCCGACGGCGCCAACGTCGGCTTCCCGGTCTCGCCCGGAGAAATCGCGGCATTCGATGACTTCCTGGTTCGCACGGCTGCGGGCATCACCGTCCTGGAGCGCCTGCAGATCCGCGGGTATCTGTATCGCACCGCGCGCCACTTGGGACCCGGCTAGCGCCAGCGGTGCGCACAGACGCACTTCGCCCGGCGGAAAGCACGTCGCATCCAGGAGGTCTTATGCGGCCTTGGGCTCTTGCACTGACCCTCACGCTCCCCGCGTGCGCCAGCGGCCCGCCCGTGTGGACCCCGGCGGCCCGCACGTCTGCAGCCACGTGCGCCCCGCCGGAGGACGCCACCGCCCCAGCCTGGCAATTGGTCACGACGCCGAGATTCACGTTCTGCGTGCCGCCGGAGTGGACCACCGCCGACGGCCGCACGTGGCGTGGGGCCGGTGGTTCCCTGACGTGGGGGACGGGGGTCGCGCCCGAGCGCCACGTCGTGCGAAGTGTGCAGGTGCGGGTACGAGTGCCGCCCGGCGGCGGCCCCCCCACGACCGCCGAGGTTGCGGCCGCCGCAGCTGCGCAGGGGCAGGGGCCTCCGTCATGCTCGAGCTACCGGCATTCCGAGCGTGTCGGCGGCCAGGTTGCCACCCTCTACGACAACGAGTGCGACAACCGTCACATGACGGGAGGGCTGTGGCCGGATGCTGGCGTATACTTTCAGGGTGAGGCGGGCGATGCGGTGACCGCCTCCCAGCAACTCCAGGTGCTCCGGACGGTCCGATTCCTGGCCGTGCCGGCCAACTAGACGAGCGCGCGACTCGCCGCCGAGGCGCGATTCGTCAGCCGGCGCCCGCATGCGCCCCGTGCACGGGCACCTGCCGCCCGAGGGAACCTGCAGCATGGCGAGAATCGTCTACGGATTATTCCAGTCCCTCGACGGCTACGTCGACCACACCAAGCTCGGGCCGCCTCCGCCCGCAGCCTTCCGCCACTTCCTCGATCTGGTCCGTGGCCTGACGGGCCTCGTCTACGGTCGCCGGATGTACGAAATCATGCGCTACTGGGACGAGGATCTTCCCGGCTGGGACGCCGAGGACCACGAGTTCGCGGCGGCGTGGCGGAGCCGGCCGAAGTGGGTCGTGTCGCGGTCCCTGGGGTCCGTTGGCCCCAACGCCACGCTCGTCCCGGATGACGTCGAGAAGGTGATACGCAGGTTGAAGGCCGAGCTGGCCGGCGAGATTCACGTTGGCGGGCCGGTCCTGGCGCACAGCCTGACCGAGGCCGGCCTGATCGATGAGTATCGCCTGTATCTTCGCTCCGTCGTGCTCGGCGGCGGCACGCCGTTCTTCGCCGGCCCCCGGCCACCGCTCCACCTGGTGGCCAGCGAGTTGATCGCCGATGACGTGATGCGGTTGACGTACATTCCTGCCTGATCGCGCGACTCGCCCGGCGGTGGTGGCGGACCACGGCGACCGGGCGCGGGCGGTCGTCGCGACGTTCCCTCACCTGCCGCGGCGGGCCGCGGTGCCCTGGCGCCTCCCTGGCGCCTCCTTACATCTTCGGTCGCGAGCGCCCGGCGGGCCCCCAGCCGGCAAGGCGCGGAGGCGCGTGTCGTCGGGCGGCGCGAGGGCTCCATGCGAGACGTCCTGCATTCGACACAGTGGACGGATGCCGAGAACCTCCGGATTGCGCTGCTCGCCGAGGGAATCACCGGCCAGGTTCACGACGCGGGGATACGGTCGCACCCCGCGCGCTATACGGTCGTCGTGGGAGACAGCGACTATGAGGCGGCCGTTGCGATCCGGGTTCGCCTCGAGCGGAGCGCCACGAGTGTGCCCACGCAGACGCTGCCGCTGAGAATCGTCTGGACTGTCGTGGTTGTCGTCGCGGCCCTGTTCTGGTGGCTATGGCACGCGAGCCGCCGTTAGGGCCGCCCACGCGACCGGTGGAGGTGCTGGCATGAAGATGCCATATCAAGGGCGGTGGAAGGCGGAGATCGCGCAGATGCGGCGGGTGCTCGCCGGCCTGGCGATGACCGAAGAGCGCAAGTGGGGCAAGCCCACCTACACGGTGGATGGGAGCAACATCGTCATCCTGCAGGGCTTCAAGGAGTACTTCGGGCTGGGCTTCTTTCAGGGCGCCCTGCTGAAGGATCCCCGGAAGTTGCTGGTGCAGCTCGGTCAGGTACACGCCGGGCGGGTGATGAAGTTCGGCAGCGCCAAGGACATCGCGGCGAAGGCGGCGACCATCAAGGCCTACGTGCGCGCGGCCATCGCCGTCGAGAAGGCCGGGCTGCGGATGGAGCGCCGGAAGACCTCGGATTACCCGGTGCCCGAGGAGCTGACGGAGCGGTTTCGCAGGGACCCGCGTTTCCAGCGCGCCTTCGAGGCGCTGACGCCGGGGCGCCAGAGGGGTTACCTGTACCACTTCGCAGCGGCCAAGCGGTCCGCGACGCGCGTGGCGCGGATCGAAAAGGCGAGGGCGGCGATATTCGAAGGCCGTGGCTTCCTGGAGGGTCCCCGATGAAGCGCAACCCCGTGCTCGCGATCGCGTCTCTGCTCTCGATCCTCCTCATGTCGCTCCACCTGGCGGACGACATCGTGCGTGGCATGGAGCCGGGAGGCGTTGCCGACCTGGTGGCCGTCCCCGTCCTGGTCGCGTGGCTGTACGGAACGCTCGTGCTCGCCGAACGGCGGTCGGGAGTCGTGATCATCGTCCTCGGATCGCTCCTGGCGCTGGCAGTCCCCCTCGTCCACTTCCAGAACGCCGGGGGCGTTGCGGGCGGCCGGGTCGCCGGGTCGAGCGGCGCCTTGTTCTTCGTCTGGACACAGATCGCCCTCGGTGTGACCGCGCTGTTCTCGCTCGTCCTTGGGCTGCGCGAGCTGTGGCGAGCCGGGCGTGGCCGAGGCGCCGGTGGGCCGACCGCCTGATGCCGTCGCGGCCCAACCAGGCGCCGGGAAAGCACGAGGTCCAGCGCGCCCCCTTGGCACGCTGGACCTCGCTCCTGCGAATGACCGATCGGCGCGGATGCGTCGGTCGTCAGTTCATGCCACTGCGCTACCGGCTACCGGCGATCCGCGCCTTCGTAAGGTCATTAGACACTGGATCACCTCCTCGGTTATAGGTGGCACATAGGGGCCAGCACCACGCAATCTAGTGCATCGGTTCGCGCGCGCGAGTCCCGGCCCGCGGCGGCGGGCCCCGGAGTCCATGGAGCGCGTGCTCTCGTCCGATGGCGGGGCCGTCTGACCGGCGCCCGCAGGGACGGCCGCGGCCGCCCTAACGCTCGAGTGACGCCCCGTTCGCAGCTTGACGGCGCATCGCCGGCAGGCGGGCAGCCGGCCCGCCGCCGAAGCGCGATGCGTCAGGCCGCGAAGCGAGAGCCCCATGCGATTCCCGAGCGTCACGTGCCGCGCCCAGACCCTGCTGCTGGCGGCAATGGCGGCAGGCTGCGCCGCCTCCCATCCCGTACCGCAGCTGGCGCCGGGCACGCCCGGCTACCGGGCGCCCTCCCGGTTCACCATTGTGGGCGAGTCCGAGCCATCGTACGACGTCCACGAGCTGTTCATCACGAACAGCTCGAGCGCGTCCGTCATCGTCACGAGCGTGCACGTCACGGACTGCGTGAACGTGGAGCCCTGCGGACTGGTGTCGCTTCACCTCCGGGTCGATCCCACGCAACGGCGGCACGTGCTCAGCGTGAAGCCCGTCATGACGACGGACACCTGGTCCTACAAGTGGAGCTACACGTGGAGCACGGTGTCGGGTCCATGACGTCGGGGCTTCACGGGTAGGGGACAGCGGCCCATGCGACTGCACGGCGACATCACCATCAACAACCGGCGGTATCCGGCGGGAACGGACGTCCCGTGGTTCGCCATCTATCCGTTCTTCCTGCTCCACATGCTGATCTTCGGCGGCTCCGGCTTCCTGATGGCCTACGGCTCCCAGCGCCCTTCGGTGCTGTTCCTCTACGCGCACGGGGGCATTGCGATCACGGTCTACACCCTGTTCTACGTGGCCATCTTCGGGGTGGACGAAGTCAAGTGGATGTTCATCAATGCCGGCCTGGGCCTGCTGGGCATCTACAGCCAGATCAGCTGGCTGTTGTCCCTGGTGGGGAGGCGGGCCGGCGACTACCCCGTGTACGTCCACGTGATCCCGTTTCTCTACTTCGTGCTGTACACGTTTCTGCTCCGGCACGCGATCACCGACCTCACGGGCTCGCGCGACGCCCCGGAGCGGAAGGCCCGTGTGGAGTACGCCTACATTGCCGGGTCCGTGCTGCTCTACGCCGCGGCGTACTACCTCGAGCACCGGTGACGCGGGGTCGCCGCGACCTGTGACGACCCGCCCGGCGAGGTTAGGCTACGTACTCCGCCACGCCTTCACGTCTCACGCCGCCCGGCAGCAGGCACAGGGGACCCACGCATGAGCTCGAGCCCGACCGGATCGGCGACGCGCAACCTGGAAGCCATCAGCCCGTTCTTCATCGTGAAGGACCTGGAGGCGTCGATCCGGCACTACGTCGAGCGCTTCGGCTTCACGCTCGATTTCCAGGGCCCTGCGGACGACGTCTACTACGGTCACGTGAGCCGGGACGGCATCGGGATCATGCTCAAGGCGATCGCGCCCGACGTCCTGCCGGTGCCGAACCATGCGCGCCACCCCTGGGCGCGCTGGGACGCCTACGTGTACACCAGGGACCCGGATGCGTTGTTCGCGGACTTCCAGCGTCGCGGCGCCTCGTTCGTCAAGGAGCTCTCGTACATCGACGACGGTCTCTGGGGCTTCGAAGTCACGGATGCCGACGGGTACGTGCTCGCCTTCTTTCGCACGCGAGACGCGTAGCTGCCGGACCCCAGGAGGCGGGCGCCGGGTGGCAGCCCGTCCCCTTCCGCTACCGGGGATGACGCCAAGTGCTTCGAGCCCGACGGTTTACGGTTGTCGCGGCGCCCGTGTCGATTTCGACCGGTCTCGTTCGACGTCCTGGTGAGGCCGCGACGGGCGCGGCAACCGACACCAACCTGTGCGTGCGCGTGGTCTTCAACGGCGAGAAACGCACCGTCATCGACGGACCGTTCGCCGAGACGAAGGAGGTCGTCGCGGGCTTCTCGATCATCAAGGTGAGCTCGAAGGAAGAGGCGATCGAGTGGGTGAAACGCTCGCCGAACGTCGCTCCGAACGGCCGGGCGGTGGTCGAGATCCGCAAGCTGATGGACATCGAGGATTTCGGTGAGAGCTTCACGCCGAACCCGGAAGTCGCGAAGGTGAAGTTCACGTAAGGCCCGGTCCGAGGCGCGGGCCGAAAGGAGTCGGTTCCGGGCATGTCGGCTGAGGAGCAGGTTCGCACCGGCGCAGCACCTGGAAGCGAGCTGTCCGACGTCGAGGTGCGGCCGTCGGGCATCGAGGGCCTCGGCCTCTTTGCGCGGCGCGCATTCGCCGCCGGCGCTCGCATTCGTGCGATGCACGTGGTCCGTGAGATCACGCCGGAGGCGCCGCTCCGGCCCGAGCTGGGCGAGCGTGCCGACCACTGCGACTATCCCGACGGCCGGGTATTCCTGATCGGCGATCCGGACCGGCACGTGAACCACAGCTGCGACCCGAACGCCTGGGTGCGCTACGAGGGCGGGGGCTGCGCGCTGGTGGCCAGGAGGGCCATCGTGCCCGGCGCCGAGATCACCTGCGACTACCAGATCAACCTGACGGGCGGCAGCCGGTGGCCGTGTCGGTGCGGCGCCGCCCGGTGCCGCGGCGAGGTCGTCGGCGATTTCTTTGCCCTGCCGGCCGCGCTGCAGGCGGAGTACCGACCGTACCTGGCCGACTGGTTCGTGCGGCGGCACCGCGAGCGGCTGTCGGTGCCGCACTAGCCGCAGCCCGCGTCGCGGGAGCCGCACGCGGTCCAGCCCTTCGCCTCTCGAAAGGACCATCGCCATGTCGAAGGTCGTCGCCATCATGTCCATGTCGCTCGACGGCTTCGTCGCCGATCGCAACGACGGCGTGGCCGAGGTGTTCGACTGGTACCTCACCTCGGGGGACGTCGAGTTCCACACCGGAGGGTCGGACCCGATGACGTTCAAGGTGTCCACGCCGAGCGCCGAGCACCTCCGCGGTCTCTGGTCCGGCCTCGGTGCGGTGCTCACCGGCCGGCGCACCTTCGACGTCGCCCACGGCTGGGGCGGCAATCACGCATGGGGACCGGCGTTCGTGCTGACCCACCACGTCCCGGCCGGATGGCCGCGACCCGACTCGACGGTGCATTTCGTGACCGACGGCCTCGAGAGCGCCGTGAACCAGGCCAAAGCTGCCGCCGGCGGGAAGTCCGTCGGGGTCCACGGCGCCGACACCATCCAGCAGCTGCTGAACGCCGGTCTCCTCGACGAGATCCACGTGGACATCGTGGCGCTGCTTCTGGGCTCAGGCGTTCGACTCTTCGACCACCTCGCCGGCGGGCCGGCCGTCCTTGGCAACCCGACGGTGATCCCGGGCGTCGGCGTCACCCACCTGCGCTACCCGGTCACGAGAAGGTGAGCGGCCCGGCGCGACGCGGTGCCTGACGTGGCGGGAGGTGCGGCGGCGTGCAGCGGCCCCCCGGTTGCGCGCGCGGCGCCGAGGCGCGATTCGTTAGGCGGCCGAAGGACGACGTCCGTGCTCCTGCACCGACCCTTGGAGGCATGCCGATGAAGCGAGTCACCGGAATCGGAGGGATCTTCTTCCACGCGAAGGATCCCGTCGCGCTGCGCGCCTGGTACAAGACGCACCTCGGCATCGACGTTCAGGATTGGGGCGGGGCCGCGTTCGACTGGGCGGACGAGCGCGGCAACCCGGTGAAGGGAACCACGGCCTGGTTCATCGAGGCCGTCGGCGACCACTACGCCCCGAGCAAGGCGCCGTTCATGGTCAACTACCGGGTCGCGGACCTCGCCGCACTGCTCCAGGCGCTCCGCGCCGAAGGCTGCCAGGTGCTGGACAAGACCGACGACTCCGAGTTCGGGAAGTTCGGCTGGGTCGTCGACCCGGAGGGCAACAAGATCGAGCTGTGGGAGCCGCCGCCGGGCCAATGATCGGACGACTCCGACTTGGAGGCTCATGACCGGCACGACGACGCCAGTGATCCCGGACGACGCGACGCTTCTGCTGATCGATCTGCAGCGCGCGGTGGACGATCCGAGCTGGGGGCCGCGGAACCACCCGGGGGCGGAGCAGAACGTCGCTCGCCTGCTCAGCCATTGGCGCCGCAGGCATCTGCCGCTGGTGCACATCCGCCACGACTCGCCCGAACCGGCGTCCACGTACCGGCCGGGACAACCGGGCCACGAGTTCAAGCCGGAAGCGGCGCCCCTGCCGGGGGAGGTGGTGGTGCCCAAGCGCACCAACAGCGCCTTCGTCGGCACCGACCTGGAGCCGCGGCTGCGCGCCAGCGGCGCGAGGGTGCTCGTCGTCGCAGGGGTGAGCACGAGCAACTGCGTGGAGGCGACGGTTCGCATGGGCGCGAACCTCGGTTTCACGATCTACCTGGTGGAGGACGCGTGCTTCGCGTTCGCCCGCAAGGACTGGAGCGGTCGGCCGCGCACGGCGGCAGAGGTGCACGACATGTCGGTGGCGAATCTCGCGGGCGAGTATTGCACGGTCGTGACGACGGACGAGGTGCTCGCCGCGCCCCGCGCCCCGTCGCGCGTTTCCTGAATCCCCGAGGTGTCGTGAGAAGGATCCTGGCGGCCGCCGTCCTGTGCATCGTCGTCGCGCCGCGGCTCGCGGCCCAGGGCCTCGCGGCCGACTCGCTGTTCGACCGCCTCGTCGGCCACTGGGTCCTGACGGGCACGATCGCGCGGCGCCAGACCACCCACGACGTCACGTTCCAGTGGATGCTCGGCCGCGAGTACGTCCGGATGCACGAGGTGTCGCGGGAACGGGCGGCCGACGGCTCGCCGGCGTACGAGGCGGTGGTGTTGTTCGGGCGGGACCCGGGCTCCGGCGAGTATGCGTGCCTGTGGATGGACAACACGGGCGCGAGCGCGTTCCCGGACGCCGGGATCGGGCGCGGTGCAGTCGCCGGCGACTCGATCCCGTTCCTGTTCCGGTACACGGCCACCACCAGCTTCCACACCACCTTCGTGTACGATCGTGCGGCCGACACTTGGCAGTGGCACATGGACAACGACAGCCTCGGCGTCCGTCGCCCGTTTGCCCGGGTGTCGCTGGCGCGGCACTAGGCTCTCCCGAAGCGGCCCGGCAGATCGTGGGCGTCCATTGACGCACGGCACCGTGGCCACGCAGACGAGCCGCGCGCGCCAGCTCGTCGTCACGCTCGTGCTGCTCGGCTGCATTCCCGCTCCGCCGTGGCCGCCAGTGCCGGTGCCGGGAGTCGAGGCCGCCGCCTGCCCGGAGGGGCTGGCCGAGCTGGGGCTCGCGGCGGCCCCGTCCTCCCGCGACGTCTCCGCGCGATACCGGTCCTTCGAGGACTCCACGGTCGTCATGTTCGACCAGGGTCCCGTCCGCTACGCCGGAGTCGAGGGCGTCGGCTCGGTGAGTGCCCTCATGGTCGTCGGCGGCATCCCGCCGGCTCGACCGGGGACGCTGCAGCTGGACGTCATGGTGACGAGCCCCGCGCCCCGGACGTTCGCGCAACGCCAGCTGACGATCGACCGGGGCGCCGAGGCCCCGGTCGTGGTGGATCCATCGGTCACCGGCGCGGTGCCGGCGCTCAGCCGAGCGGGGGCCGTCGTCGAACGCCTCATCTTCCTGGTGCCCCCCGAAACGGCGGTGGCGCTCGCGAGCCGCCCGGCGATCGCCGGCTCCATCGGCGCGACCCGGTTGCGGCTCTCGGACCGGGAGCGCGACGGGATCCGCGCCCTGCTGCTGTACGTGATCTGCGGGCCGGCGAACGCCCGGGAGGAGCAGCGGTGACGCGTGCCACCGTTGCCCGGGTCGCACTCGATGGTGGCAGCTCGCTCGCGACGACGCCCGACTGACGCCGGGCGCCCGTCCCGGGCTCGCGCGGAGGTGACCATGCCGCTGATTCGTCGGTCGCTGTTCCCGGCTCTGGCGGTGCTCGCGGCGATCGGTTGCCGGTCCGCACCCACCGCGCTCTTCGACGACGTGCTCGCGGCGACCAGCAGCGGCGGCGCGATTCGGCTCCAGAGCCGCTCCGTGCTGGTCATCAACTACTTCCTCCTGGCGCGCGACGCGTCGCCGCTCATCGACTGGGCGCCGTGCGCCGGGCCGGGCTGCCCCGCGATCCCGGCCGGGGGGACCGTGGACGTGCCGCACGCACAGGTGCCGGGCCTGACCGCCGCGACCACGGAGGTCCTCACGTACTGGTGGCACTCCGTCGCCGACGGGAGGGGCGGATTCCGGCCGGACTCCCTGCGGGTGCTGATCGTGCCACTCTGACCGCGGGGGTCCGGCCGCCCTGACGCCCGACTGACGCCCGGGCCGTAGCTTGGCGGCTGGTGAGGTGACTCGGAGGCAGGGCCCGTGAAGACCGCCGAGCTGACACTGGCGCTCGTTCTCGCTCTCGCGGCGTGCCGCGAGGTACCGCAGGCACCGGTCGTGACCCCGCCCCCCCCGCCGACGTCCGTCACGGTCGCCCTCGATACCATCCTCGGGCCGTACCTGGACGTGTCGGATCAATGGGGCGAGCCCGCCTTGTTCGTGGGGTCCGACCAGAGCGTCCACGTCATCACCATGAACAACTGGAACTCCCTGCAGCGCTACCACGGCTGCGCCAGCCAATGCGACCATCCCGCCCTCTGGTTTGCCGCGACGGCCGACACGTTCACCAACGACTTCGGAAGTGGAGGCTGGTACACGGGCGCGGTCCTCGCCGCCGACGGTTTCCATGCCGTCCGCACCGTCACGGTCTACGGCTACTACGGCCCGACCATCCTGTACGAGGCCTGCCCCGGGGACTGCGACATCGCGGCCCACTGGTCCGTGTCGTACCTGTTCGTGGGCCACGGATGGATGCCGGGGCAGCCGTGGCTCGGCGGCGGGCAGCCGCTCGCCTCCGACGCCTCGGGCGCGCTGCACCTGCTCTTCTTCGATGCGGGCAGCTTCCCGGCCTGGCAGGCCACGCTCGCCTACGCACGCTGCACCGCGGCGTGCGGGGACTCCGCCAACTGGCGCGAAACGGTGCTCGATTCCAGCCGCCAGGTGAATGAGGACGAGCCCAAGCTGATCGCCGCGGCGCCCGATGGCGGCGTCCACGTCTTCTACGCGAAGGGTGCGACGCTGATCCACGCCTCCTGCGCGGCCGGCTGCGCCGCGCCTGCGTGGCAATCGGGTGCGATCCCCGGCATCGCACTGCCTGGAGGCCCCGGCACGTTCTTCGGGGTGTACGTGCGGGCAGTGTCGCTGGCGTTCGGGCCCGGCGGCGCGCTGGACCTCGCGTACCTGGACGGCCTCGGCGGCCTTGCGTTCGCCACGTGCGCCGCGCCGTGCACCTCACCGGGTTCCTGGTCGACGACCAGTCTCCCCTTCGTGACGAGCGACGTGTCGCTGGCCGCCGACCGCGCGGGCACCTTGTACCTCGCCACCATCGACACCGCCGGCCCGGCCGTTTCGCGGTGCGCCGCGGACTGCCTGGCGCCGGCGAGCTGGAAGACGACCCCGATCTCATCGGCGGTCCGGGGCTACCGATCACGCGGGAAGGTGGCGGTCGCGGTGGACTCGGCTGGCCACGTGCTGGTCGCGTCCACGACCGGCTGGGGCCCGGAGGTGCTCCAGTACAGCCGGCTGCTGCCCTAGCGCGGCCGCCGCGCCCGGCGCGACCGCTGCGATACGATCCCTGCCTTGACGACGACCGCCGTCACCAGGGTCTGGCGCACCGCACGCCGGTTGACTACGAATTCCCTGTCGGCGGAAGACCGCGTGTCAACGAAGCCGAGAGCAAGTCCCCCGAGGAGAAGCATGCGTCATCTCACCATCCTGCTCGCCGCAGCGGCCCTGGCAGCCTGCAGCAAGGCGCCCGCCGCCCGCGACGAGGCCCAGGCCACGCCTCCGGCGGCCGCCGCTCCGACGCTTCCGTCCGAGCCGTCGACCGGAGCGGCCGATTCGATCGCCCAGTTCCTCGTCGCAGCGGCCGCGAAGGACTTTCGTGCCCACCCCACGCCGAATCCCAGCCGCGTCCGCAACGTGCGCCTCGGCCACGTGCGCGCGCCCGGCGGCAAGGACCAGTACCTGTTGTGCGGCCAGCTCCTGCCGGTGCGGACGACAGGCAGGGTCCAGTGGACGCCGTTCGCCACCATCCGGACGTCGGGCTACGAGCAGTACGTCGGGGCCCAGGCGGCGAGCTTCTGCCAGGGCCCGTCGGTCGTCTGGGTCGAGGGCGACCTGTCGTCCGCGCTGCAGAGCCGGCTCACCGCCCTGAAATAGGTCGCGGACACCATGGCCCGCGACGCCGCCGCGCCGGTGATCCGGTCGTCGGTGCCCACGTTCCTCGTGTCCGACGTGGCCGCCACGGCCCGCTGGTACGCGGAGCGGCTCGGCTTCCGCGTGGCCGGCTCGGTCCCCGGACAGGAGCCGTTCGTCTACGCGAGCCTGCAGCGCGGCGGCGCGGAGCTGATGCTCCTCTCGCTGGCCGGGTACCGGAAGCCGGACCTGAGCGCGCGGCGGCCCGAGGGACTGTGGGACGCGTACATCCGGGTGCACGGCGTCCGCGCGCTGTACGAGACCGTGCGCGGCCAGGCCTTCGTCAGGATGGCCCTGAAGCAGCAGCCGTACGGGGACTGGGAGTTCGAGGTAGCGGACCCGAACGGCTACGTGCTGGTCTTCGGCGGCGACTAGCCGGTGCGATGAGCGGGACCTTCAGCAACGTGTACGACGACGCCGATCGCGCCCGGGCGTACGCGGCGCTCGAGTTCCCCGGCACGTACTACCTCGCCTTCCGCGATCTCCCCGCGCTGCTGCGCCGGCACGTGTCCGGCACGCGCGCCCTCGACTTCGGCTGCGGCACGGGCCGCTCGACCCGGTTCCTGCGCGACCTCGGCTTGGGCGCGACCGGCGTGGACGTCTCCGCGGCCATGCTCGAGCAGGCCCGCGGCCGGGATCCGCGCGGCGACTATCGCCTGGTCGCCGACGGCACCCTCGCCGGATTCGCCGACGGCACGCTCGACCTGATCCTGGCGGCGTTCACCTTCGACAACATCCCGACGGACGGGCAGAAGCTCTCCGCGTTGCGGGAGGCGCGGCGCGTCCTCGCGCCCGACGGCCGCCTCGTCGCGGTGGTGTCGTCGCCCGCCATCTACCTGCACGAGTGGGCGTCCTTCAGCACCCGGGACTACCCGGCGAACCGCAGCGCGCGGGACGGCGACTCCGTCCGGATCGTGATGCTCGACGTGCCGGACCGCCGCCCCGTGGTGGACGTGGTGTGCGGCGACGCGCACTACCGCGAGCTGTTCGCGGCCGCCGGCCTCAGCGTCGTGGAGGCCGTCCGTCCGCTCGCGACCGGCACGGAGCCGGTCGAGTGGGTGAGCGAGACGACGATCCCGCCGTGGACCATCTACGTGCTGGGCGCCGCCTGACCCCGCGCGTGCAGAGGGTGGTGGAGCGCCCCGTGAAGTCGTGCGTGAGGCGCCGGCGATGAACGGGCCCGTGCGGCAGCCGTTCCACGAGCCGTGGCGCGCCACGGCACTGCGCACCGGCGGGATCGCGCTGGCGGTCGCGCTCGGCAACGCGCTCTACCAGCGGCGGCCCGGCGTCGCGCCGCTGACCGCGCTGCTCGCGCTGTGGTTCACGCTCGGCGGCCACTTCGCGGAGCTGCTGTTCCGCAACCGCCTCGCGTCCGGCCTCGGGCGCCGGGCGGCCGTGACCCTGTGCGCGCGCCTCGCGTACTGGTTCGCGTCCGGGTCGATCCTCTACGCGGGCGCCCTGGTGACCTGGATGCTGGTGACGGGGCGCGGAGCCGGCCGGTGGCCGTGGTGGGCGGGAGGCGCCGGCTTCGTCGCGGCGGAGCTCGTGGTCCACCTGCTCCTGCGCGCGCGAGGCCAGGCCAACCTGTACGACGCGAACGGCTGAGACCCGCGCGGCCGCCGCACGGCTCGCCCAACGCGCCGCTGTGAGGTAGCGTAGGAGGGCTTCTTCCGGCTCCCTCGGATGCCCGCCGCCGAGGTGCGCCGTCACGTCACACGGCCTTCCCCAGGGGGCGGCAGTGGCTTCTCCGGACGTACTCGCCGACTCGCAACGTGAAATGGAGCAGCTGCTCACCGAGGAGCGCGTCGGCTACCTCGGGCTGTCCGCCGGCGGACAGCCGTACGTCGTTCCGCTGACCTACGGCTACGTCGGGGGCAGGATCCTGTTCCACGGCGCGCCGGCGGGCCGGAAGCTCGACTGGATCCGCGCCAATCCCCGTGTGTGCTTCACCGTGGCGCGGCAGTTCGGGGCGGTGGTGCCGCACCCGCAGGGCGCGACGTGCCACGTGAACAGCGACAGCGTGATCTGCTACGGGACGGCACGGATCATCGACGACGTCGAGGAGCGCCGCCGGGCGCTGAGCGCGTTCAACCGCCGCCTCCAGCCGGGCGCGCGGGAGCTCACCGCCGACGAGGTGGCGACGTGCTCGGCAGTCGAGATCACCGTCGCCGAGATGACCGGCCGGCGGGAGCGGGACAGCACGTGCACGTTCTGGAGGCACGAGTTCCGGTGAGCGGCGGCGCGGCCCGGCAGGCGGGAGGACGCGCGTCGAGCGTGCGGATGCTGGCGGCTGTGGCGCTGCCCGTCCTGGCCGTGGATCTCCTGACGAAGGCGCTGGCCGTCGCGCGGCTCCAGCCGCCGTACGCCCCGCACCGGCTGGTGGGCGACGTGGTGCGCCTGACGCTCGCGTACAACCAGGAAGGCGTCATGGGACTGCCGGCCGGTCCCGACAGCCGCTGGATCCTGAGCGCGGTGTCCGCGGTGCTCCTGGTCGTGCTCGCGCGACTGCTGTTCGCGACCCGGCCCGGGGACCGCCCCCGAGCGGCCGCCCTGGCCCTGATCATCGGCGGCGCCGTGGGCAACCTCGCCGATCGCCTGGTGAGTGCCAGGGGTGTGGTCGATTTCATCGACATCGGCACGCCTGCCTGGCGATTCTGGACGTTCAACGTGGCGGACATCGGGATCGACGTCGGCATCGTGCTGCTCGGCTGGGCCCTGTGGCGCGCCGATCTCGAGCGGAAGCGTTCGCAGGCGATCACGCTCGACGCAGCGAGGAACCCCCGGTGACCTTCGGCTCGGTCGTGCGGCGCGTGCTGTGCTACGTCGCCGTGGTGCTCGTGCTCGGCCTGTGCTGGTGGCTCGTCACCGGGGCCGTGCGCAACCTGCACCAGTCCCGGAATCTCTGGCAGTACGCCGAGTCGATCGTCCAGCTCGCGTGCGGGGTGCTGTGCCCCGCGGTCGTGGTGACGCGGTTCCGGTGGCGCACCCTGGCGCGACCGCTGCGCATCGCGTGGGCCGCGACACTGGCGGCCACGGGCGGCATATCGGCGCTGGTGTGGGGTCCGCCCCAGCCGCACATCGCGGCGCTGTTCGCGGCCGTCGGGTTGCTCGTGGCGTGGGTGCTGCTCGTGGCGCTGGGACCGGCGCTCGCCGCCGCGCCCGCGGGCGCATAGCGTGCTCGATCATCTTCTGGAGGCACGATGAAGGTCCCGGGACGCATCCTGCTCCTCGTGGCCGCCGGCTGCAGCGCGGCCGTCGCGCTCCTGCACGTGGCCATCGCCGTGTTCGGACCGCCGTGGTACCGCTGGTTCGGTGCGCCCTCGCTGGCCGCGCGCATCGAGGCGGGCGCGGCCCTGGTGCCCGTGCTGCTCACCGTGGCGGTGGCCGCGCTGTTCGTCGTCTGGGCCTGCTACGCGCTGTCCGGTGCGGGAGCCATCCGCCGCCTGCCGCTGCTCCGCGCGGTGCTGTTCACGATCGCGGCCATCTACCTGCTGCGCGGCATCCAGGTGGTGCCGGAGGCGATCGCCGTCGCGCGCGGCGCGATTCCCGTGCGGTTCGCGATGTTCTCCGCGTTCTCCGCGCTGGCCGGTGCGGTCTACCTCTGGGGCGTGGTCCGGATCGGACGACAGGGCCGCTCGCCGGAGGCCCCCGCAGCCTGAGCGGCGTGCGACGCGGCGGCCGGCCGGCGCGGGCGGCCGACGAGGCCTAGCGTGGCCGAGCTGCATGGCGCGCCGCTGCCGGCGCGGCTGGGGCAGGGCGCGGCGCTGGCGCTGGCGGCGACCGCGGTGCGGCTCGTCTTCGACCCGCACGCGCTGACGGGTCTCTCCTTCCGTCAGGGCGCCCTGTTCTTCTCGGCCGTGGCACTGGCGGGAGCCCTGGCCGGCGCCGGCTGGTACGCGACGGACGGCCTTCGGTCCCGCGGCGGCTGGCGGCGCCTCGCCGCCCACGCGCTCGCGGTGCTGGCGCTCGGCGCCTTCGCCGTCGCGATCGTCGCGGTGCTGTTCTGACGGGAGGCGCCGGCGGGCGGGCTTGCCTGGCCGCCGCCGGGGCGCGATTGGTTAGACTGGGTCAGGCGATCACTCCGACCAGGACTCCTCCCAATGAAGAAGACCGCGAACGCCCGGTTCGTCCTCAAGAGCTGGGACGAGAAGCCGTACAGCGAGGTTCCGGACCAGCCGAAGCTCACGCGGGCCAGCGTGGTCAAGACGTTCACCGGCGACATCGAGGGGGAAGGCCAGGTCGAGTACCTCATGATGTACCGGAGCGACGGCACGGCCTCGTTCGTCGGGCTCGAGCGGATCTCCGGGCGCGTCGGCGGCAAGTCGGGCTCGTTCGTCCTCCAGCGCAGCGGCACGTTCGAGGGCGGGCAGGCGAAGGAGTCGTACGCCGTCCTCCCGGGCTCGGGGACCGGCGAGCTGCGCGGCCTCACCGGCGGAGGCACGTCGTCCGTCGGGCACGGCACCGAGTTCCCGTTCGTGCTGGACTACGAGCTGGCGTAGCCGGTCGTCGGCACGTGTAGATTCCCTCCATGACCACCGATCGCCGGCAGCTCATCCGCGAGTACAAGGCGCGGCCGCGGGTCATGGGCGTCGGCGCCGTCCGCAACACGAGGAACGGCCGCCTCCTGCTCGTGTGCGGCGTGGACGTTCCGTCGCTGCTCAACCGCCACAAGGCGCAGCTGCGCCTCGGCGCCCACCGCAACCGGGACCTGCAGGCGGACTGGCAGTCCGAGGGCGAGACGGCGTTCGAGTTCCAGGTCCTGGACACGCTCGAGCCGCGGGACGAGCCCGGCGACGACCCGGCCGACGATCTCGCCGCGCTGGAGGCGTTGTGGCTCGAGAAGCTGAGCCCCTGGCCGCCGGCCGGGTACAACGTGCGGCCGCGGCCCCGCGAGAAGGGAGATTGAGGTGAGCCACCGGTACGGTCTTCCGCGGCGCTGCGCGCTCGCCCTCGCCGCCGCGCTCGCCCTCGGCTGCCACAAGGAGGCGCCGCCCCCGGCGAGCGCGAGCGCGTCCACGGCGGTGCGGGACACGACGCTGGGGCTCCCCGCCGCGGACGGCGCCGCGCAGTCGGCCGCCGCCTTCGTCCAGGCCTTCTACCAGTGGTATGGGAAGCTGGGCGACCTGTACCAGCAGGCGGTGCACGACAGCCCGGCCTTCTTCGCGCCGGCGCTCCTCGCCGGCCTCCACGCGGACTCGGCGGCGAAGCAGCAGCACCCGGACGAGGTCGTCGGCCTCGACTGGGACCCGTTCCTGGAGACGCAGGATCCCTGCGACCCCTACCAGGTCATGGGCACGACCCGCCGCGGCGACACCGTCCTGGTCGCGGTCGGGGGGATGTGCTCCGGCCGGGAGCCGCGCGCCGCGCCCGACGTCATCGCCGAGGTCATGGCGCGGAGCGAGGGGGGGGGCACGGGGTGGATCTTCGTGGACTTCCGTCACACCGACGACGCCGGCAGCCTGATGCAGGACCTGAAGGCGCTCGGGACGGCGTCCGCGTCCGGCGCCGCGGGCGCCCGGGGGAAGTCGCGCTGACGAGGCGCGCGGCGGCCTGCCTGCTCGCCGTCCTCGCGGGCGCCTGCGGAACGCGGCACCACCCGGCTCCGCACGCGGCCGCCGCGGCCGCCGCCGCCGCCGCCCGGCCCCGCGACACCGCGACGGCCGACGTGGGGCAGTGGTGCGAGCTCGCGGACACGGCCGTGGAGGCGGCGATCGCCTCGGTCGCCCGGCAGCGGAGCGGCGACGAGTACTGCGAGCACCGCCACTACGCGGTCGAGGACATCGACGGCGACTCGCTCGACGACCTGGTGGTCACCTTCAACGTCGAGCCGGCGTCGGGATCCGGCGACGACGAGAGCTACCTGATGGTGTTCCTCACCAGCCGCGACGGGCGCGCGCCGCTCGCGCTCCGGATCGACAACATCGGCGACGACTACGGCGACCGGTATCCGACGGACGTCTCGGTGGACGGCCAGACCGTCGTCGTGGACTTCTCGAACTACCTGCAGGGCGACCCCGACTGCTGCCCCTCCGGCACCTCGACGGCCCGTTTCCTGGTGGGACGCGACCGCATCGTCGAGGTGACGCCGCACCGGTCCCCACCGCCGTCCGGCGCCCGCAGCTCCTGAGCCCCGGCCGGGCCGGGGCTGGCGTGCGGCCGCCGGCCGCCTCAACGTTCGGAGCACCGATGCCCAAGGGTTACTGGCTCACCATCTACCGGTCGGTCTCCGACCCGGCGCGGCTCGCCGCGTACGCCGCCCTCGCCACCCCGGCGATTGAGGCGGGCGGCGGCCGCATCCTGGCGCGCGGCGTCGCGGTCCGGACCTTCGAGGGCCGGACCAACGAGCGGACCGTCGTGGTCGAGTTCCCCAGCGTGCAGCAGGCGGTCGCCACCTACGAGGGCCAGCGGTACCAGGACGCCGCGCGGCTGCTCGTGGGCGCGGTGGACCGCGAGGTGCGCATCGTCGAGGGGGTGGGATAGATCATGTCGCTCGTGCGTCTGCTCGTCGCGGGGGCGGTCGGCGGCTTCGCCTCCATCTTCACCAGCTGGCTCGTGACCGGCGCGCTGTTCCACCGCTACCAGCGCCTGACGCCGGACACGTGGCGCCCCGAGGGGCCGGCGCAGTACGCGCTGAGCAGCCTCGTCCAGGTGCTGGGCGGCGCGGCCGTCGGCCTGCTGTGGTACGTGACCGGCGGCCCCGCGCACGCCGCGGCGTCGGCGTGGGTCGCGCGCGGCCTGCTGTTCGGCGGCGTGCTGTGGCTCGCCACGGCCTGCCCGTACCACCTCGTGTCGGCGGTCTACGTGCGGCTCCACCGCGGCGTCACCGTGGGGCTGCTGCTCGACTCGCTGGCCGGTCTGCTGCTGGTCGGCGTCGCCTGCGCGTGGGCGGCCGGCTGAGCCCGAAGACCGCGGCGGCGCGTGCGGCCGGCCGCCGCGGGCGCGCCGGGCGCGGTGCCGGGGACGCGCGGCTCGCCGCCTGGAGCACCAGCTGCGGCGTCACCGAGCGCTTCGTCGCGAGCCTCCCCCCGGCGCTGTGGCGCGCGGCCATCCCCGGCATTCCGACGCGGACGGTGCGAGGCGTCGCCGCGCACCTGCACAACGCGCGCTGCAGCTGGATCCGGACGCTGGGCGGCGAGCACGGGATCGCGGCGCCGGCCCGGGTGGACCAGCGGGCCGTCACGCCCGCCCGGCTGGTGACGGCGCTGCGGCGCAGCGCCCGCGGCATCGCGGCCATCCTCGAGCTGGGGATCCGCCGGGGCGGGCAGGTGCCGCCTTCGCGCCGCTACGTGTGGCGCAACCTGGGGCTGTCCGTCGAGCACGTGCTGACGTACTTCGTGGCCCACGAGGCGCACCACCGCGGCCAGCTGGTGATGGCGGCGCGCCAGCTCGGCCTGCGCCTCCCGGCGGGCGTGACGGCGGGGTTGTGGCAGTGGCGCACGCGTCCCGCCGCCCCCTGACGCCGCGCTGACGGGGGGTGTTTACTTTCGCGGATCGGGTGCTCGATGCAGCGCTTCGAAGGAGGCCCACGATGCGCCTCGATTCCCGCGCCACGACCCTCGCCGTCCGCATCGTCGCGATCCTCGCCGTCGCCACGGCCGGCTGGCTGCTGATGCACGTCTACTCCGGGGGTCCGTCGTACTCGTCGTACCTGGCTCCCGCGCACGCCTTCCTGCGGGCCACCCTCGCCGCCGACTCGGCGGGCCTGGTGCGGCAGCGCGCCGACCCGGCGGTGGTGCAGTGGGCGCTGCACCAGGCACGCCAGGACTCGTCCGCGCTGCGCGACCTGGAGCGGGAGCTGTACCTGGGCAGCGGCAGCCCGAAGGGCGAGAGCACGCTGGTGTGGTTCGACGCGCCGACCCGCGGCGCGTGCGTGCGCTGGTCGCTGGTGCTGTCGTTCGTGGGCCGCGGACGGGACGCGCGCATCGGCCGGGCCGCCGTGCGCTGCTCCGTGCCGGTGACGCCGCCGCCCGGCGCCGGCCGCACGACGGGCGGATGACGCCGGACGCGGGAGCGCCCGGCGCCGCAGGCCACCTTCCACCAACCGGAGCGTCATGAGCACCTACGAGCCGCTGAGCGGGAAGACGCTGCAGGTCTCGCTCACCGTGAAGGAGCTGGAGAAGAGCGTGACGTGGTACACCGACGTCGTCGGCTTCACGGCCGAGCGGCGGATCGAGCGGGACGGGAAGCTGCGCGGCGTCGCCCTGTCGGCGGGTGAGGTGCGCATCATCCTCAACCAGGACGACGGCGCGAGGGGATGGGAGCGCGTCAAGGGCGAGGGCTTCTCCCTGCACATCGTCACGGTGCAGAGCCCCGACGCGATCGCGCGCCGCATCAAGGAGAAGGGCGGCACGCTGGACCTCGAGCCGCAGGACATGCCGTGGGGGTCGCGCGTGCTGCGGTTCCGCGACCCGGACGGCTACCGCTGGGCGATCTCGACCCCTCGCCCGGCGTGACAGGGAGGGCGTCCCGATGCACGCCTCGGTCTTCGTCGGCGCGAGCGTCGACGGCTTCATCGCGCGGGCGAACGGCGACCTGGACTGGCTGCCGCCCTCCCCCGAGCCGCACGGCTACGACGAGTTCATCGCCACCGTGGACGTGCTGGTGATCGGGCGCAAGACCTACGAGACGGTGCTGTCGTTCGGCGCGTGGCCGTACGGCGAGCGGCCCGTCGTCGTCCTGAGCACGCGGCCGCTCGCTCCCGCGCCGGCCGGCGCGAAGGTGGAGCGGATGGAGGGCGAGCCGACGGAGATCCTCGCCCGGCTCGCGCAGCGGGGACTCGGGCACGCGTACGTGGACGGCGGGATCACGATCCAGCGGTTCCTGCGCGCCGGCGCGATCCGCCGGCTCGTGGTCACGCGCGTGCCGGTGCTGATCGGCGCCGGAATCCCGCTGTTCGGCGAGACCGGGCGCGACGTCGCCCTGCGGCACGTCGCGACGCGCCACTACCCGAGCGGGCTGGTCCAGACCGAGTACGAAGTGACGGCGTGAGGCGGGGAGGCGGCATGGCGGCGGGCGTGTTCGCGAAGCTGCAGCTCAAGGATCAGCGGGAGATCGTGGTGCTGGACGCGCCGGCGGAGTTCGAGCCGCACCTGCGCTCGCTGCGCGGGGTGCGGGTCCACCGCGCGCCGGACCCGCCGCAGGTGGCGTTCGCCATCGCGTTCGTCACGCGGCGCGCCGAGCTGGAAGCCCACGCCCGCGCGCTCGCCGCGCGCGCCCCGGGCGACGCGATGCTGTGGTTCGCCTATCCCAAGGGATCCTCGAAGCGCTACCGGAGCGAGCTGACGCGCGACGCGGGCTGGCAGGTGCTCGGCGACCTCGGCTTCGAGCCGGTGCGCCTGGTGGCGATCGACGAGGACTGGTCGGCCGCGCGCCTGCGGCGGACGGAGTTCATCAAGACGATGAAGCGGGAGGCGAGCCGCGCGATGTCGGCGGCCGGCAGGAAGAAGACCCGCCGACGCCGGCCCGCCGGCCGTGCGAAGCGGAGGAGCACATGACGAAGGCATGGCTGTGGGGGCCGGGCCGGATCGCCCCGGAGCACCGCGGACTCACCAAGCGCGAGGTTCTCGGCAGGCTGGCGTCGGTGCGCGCGGACTACCTCGCCAAGCTGCTCGGCCGTCCGGGTCCGGACGACGCGCGGTACATCTGCCGGCTGGAGCGGGCACGGTTCGCGCTCCTCGCGGAGCTGGACCGGGTGTCCGAGGAGCGGTTCGCCGCCCCGCAGGACGACGTCCCGCCGTGCGACGGAGACTGCCCGAACCGGGCGGCGTGCGAGGCGGAACGCGTGTGCGCCGGCTGGTCGCTGGCGGACTTCGCGGGCCACCTGCTCACCCACGAGGAGAAGAACGTGGACCCCGACGTCAACGAGACGCTGCCTCACATGGCGGAGCACGAGGAGACGCACCTGCGGCAGGTGCAGGCGCTCGTCGCGCGCTTCGCCCCTTAGGCGGCGGCCGGCGGCGCCCCTCGCCGCTGCGGGGCCGCCCGTGCAGATTACCCGCCGTCCCCCATCCAGCTGGCGCGCGCCAGCCCCCATGACGGACCTGGACGACGTCACGCGACGCCTGGACGCCCTCAAGGGGTGTTCCGCGGCGGAGTTCCATCCGCTGTTCGCGGAGGCGACCCGGCGGTTCCGGTTCATTCCGGCCCCGGAGCGCCGCGCCACCGCCGAGGCGTTCTTCCGCTGGGCGGACGCGCGCGGCGAGGACGCGCCGCTGGTCCGAGCCTCGGCGCTGTTCCTGCGGGCGATGGACCGCTTCATCGCCGAGGACCTGCAGGCTTCGCTCCAGCTCCTGACGGAGGCGCGCGCCGCGTTCGCCGAGCTCGACGACGCCGAGGGCCGCGGCCTGTGCGCGATGCTGATCGGCGCGACCTACCGGACCTTCGGCAACTACGACCTCGCGCTCCACGTGCTGTGGGAGGGCTACGAGCTGCTCAAGGCCTCGGGCCGGTACCCGGTGTTCCTCGCGGCGACGGCGAACTCGATGGCGAACATCCACTTCGACATGGGGCACCTCGACGAGGCGCTGCCGATGTTCGAGGCGACCTGGGCCGAGAGCGCGCGGGCCGACGACTTCTACTTCGGGATCTACGGGCTGCACGGCCTGGGGCGCGTGTACGCGCGGCTGGGGCGCGGCGCGGAGGCCGAGGCGACGTTCGAGCGCGCGCTGGCGCTGGCGGAGCGGCACGCGCTCCCCCTCCACGTCTCCAACTCGCTGAGCGAGCTGGCGGCGTACCACCTCGAGCACGGGAACCTGGACGAGGCGGAGCGGCTCAGCGAGCGCGCGCTCGCCATCCGCGAGGAGCACCGGCTGCTCGCCGGCGCGGTGACCAGCTGCCTGCGGCTGGCGGAGATCCGCGGCCGGCGCGGACGCTGGGCCGAGGCGCTGCCGCTCCTGGAGCGCGGCCTCGCGATCGCCGAGGAGCTCAAGGTGAAGCCCAAGCTCGCGCAGGTCCACCAGCAGCTGGCGGAGCTGTACGAGCGCACCGGCGACCCGGCGCGCGGCCTCGCGCACTACAAGCGGTTCCACGCGCTGCGCGAGGAGGTGGAGCGCGAGGACAGCGCCCGGCACCTGGCCGACGCGAAGGCCATCTTCGAGGCGGAGCAGACCCGGAAGGAGAACGCCATCATCCGGGAGCAGAAGGCGGAGATCCAGCGGCAGAACCGCCGACTGCAGGATACGATCGACGAGCTGACCCGCGCCCGAATCGGGCGGAAGGCGAAGGCGATGACGCTGGGGCTCGCCGTCGTGCTGTTCATCTTCCAGGACGCCATCCTGCGCACCGCGCTGCGGCTCCTCGCCAGCGACAACTACTTCCTGCTGCTCGGCGTGAAGATGGCCATCATCTTCTCGCTGGCGCCGATCAACCGCGGCATCGAGCGCCACCTCCTCCGGCAGGTGATGCGGCAGCGCCGGGAGGGCGCGGCCGCCGTGGTGGACGCGGGCCTCCCCGTGCCTGCGGCGGCGGACCGGTGAGCCGGACGCCTGGAGCGCGCGAGGCCGGTGCGCGCGGCGCGCGGGCGGCGGTGGACGCCTACCTCGCCGCGCTCCCGCCCCGGCACCGGAGCGCGCTCCGGAAGGTGCGCGCCGCCATCCGCGCCGCCGCGCCCGGCGCGGAGGAGCGCATCAGCTACAAGGTCCCGTCCTTCGCGCTGGGCGGCCGCACGTTCGTGTGGTACGCGGCCTGGGAGCATCACTGCAGCCTGTACCCGATCCCGGCGGCGATGCGCGCGCACCCCGCGCTGGCGAAGTACGAGCGGGCCAGGGGCACGATCCGGTTCCCGCCCGACGCGCCGCCGCCCGCGCGGCTCGTGGCGCAGCTGGTGCGGGCGCTGATCGCCGGACGGGTCGGGCCGAAGCGGTGACACGCGGCTTGCCAGCGGGCGGGCACCCCGGCAGCTTGAGCACGGGCGCGCCGTTCGCATCGTCGTGGGCGGTGCGGGTCGAAGGCGTGAGGAGGTAGCCATGGCGGTGCGGATCGTGCGGCTCGGCACGCCGCGGCTCCGCGGCGAGGGGCTCAGGATCGGCACGGTGCGGCGGCCGCCGCGCGGCGTCCCGAAGAGCCGGTTCGCGTCGGAGAACTGGTACGACGTCTGGTTTCCCGAGCTGTCGCCGAGCGAGCCGCTGGTCAAGCGCGCACTGGCGGCGAAGACCGCGGGCGCGTGGGCGGCGTTCGTGCGCAGCTTCCGGGCGGAGATGGGCGCGCCCGAGAAGCGGCGCCTGCTCGACCTGCTGGCGGCGCTGTCGCAGGACACCGGCTTCTCGGTGGGCTGCTACTGCGCGGACGAGTCCCGGTGCCACCGCTCCGTGCTCCGCACGCTGCTCGCGGAGCACGGCGCGCGGCTCGCGTGAGCGCAGGCCGCGGAGGGCGGAAGGCATGAGACCGCTCGTCCTGTGGAACCTGGTGACCCTCGACGGGCTGTTCGAGGGCACCAAGGCCTGGGACCTGGCCTTCCACCAGCTGGCGTGGGGCGAGGAGCTGGAGCGGCTCTCGATCGAGCAGCTCGAGGCCGCCGACCTGCTGGTGTTCGGGCGCGCGACCGGCGACGGGATGGCCGCCTACTGGCGCACGGCCACGGGCCAGGTGGCGGACTTCATGAACCGGCTGCCGAAGGTCGTCTTCTCGCGCGCGCCACGCGCGGTGGACTGGGCCAATACCACGGTGCTGCGCGAGGACCCGGCGGCCGCCGTGGCGAGGCTCAAGCGCGAGGGCGACGGCCCCATGTTCGTCTTCGGCAGCGCGGATCTCTCCCAGACGCTGATGGACGCGGGCGCGTTCGACGAGGTGCGCCTCGCGATCGTCCCGGTGATCCTCGGCGCGGGTCGGCCGCTGTTCCCGCGCGGCCTCCGGCGCCGGGCGTTCACGCTGCTCGAGTCGCGGCGGCTCTCGAACGGCTGCCTCGTCGTGCGGTACGCGGCGAGCGGCTCCGCCGCGGCCGGGTGAGGCGCGGGGCGCGCGCGTGAGCTTGGCGGTGGCGGTGCGCGGCGTGCTGTGGACCCTGGCGCTCCCCGGCGTCGTCGCCGGTTACGTGCCGTGGCGGTTCTTCGGCCTGCGGCGGCTGCGCCTCGACCTGCTGCGGCCGGAGCAGGCGGCGGGCGCGCTGTGCGCCGCGGCCGGCGCGGTGGCCCTCGGCCTGTGCGTGTGGGCGTTCGCGCGGCAGGGACGCGGGACGCTGGCGCCGGTGGACGCGCCGCGCGTCCTGGTGGTGCGCGGGCTCTACCGGTACGTTCGCAACCCGATGTATCTCGCGGTGACGGCGATCCTGCTCGGCGAGGCCCTGGCGGCGCGGTCGGCGCCGCTGCTGCTCTACTGGGCGGCGTGGTTCGCGGGCGTGAACGTGTTCGTGATCGGTTACGAGGAGCCTTCGCTGCGCCGCCGCTTCGGCGCATCGTACCGGCAGTACGCCGGGCGGGTGGGGCGATGGCTCCCGCGACGCGGAGGATGGACGTGAAGAGCTACCTCGTGACCACCGGCGCGCTGTACGGGCTGTTGGCCGTCTGGCACCTGTACCTGCTCCTGACCGAGTGGCACCTGCCGGGGCACGACCGCGGGTTCGTGCTCGGCATGGGGGCGATCGTGGTCGCCGCCGGCGTCCTCAGCGGGTGGGCGTTCACGCTGCTCAAGAGGAGCGGGGGCGGCGACGCGTGAGCGGGCGGGCCCACGCGGGAGCCGGGAGCCGGTGACGGTCGTCGCCGCGAGGCGCGCGCTCCGCCTCGCCGCCCTCGTCCCGCTGGTGCTGGGCGGGTGCCTGCCGATCCACTGGCGGGAGCCGCTCTCGCCGGCCGTGGTCGGCGTGTACCGCGACGCGGAGGGCCGGCCGCTGGCGGGCGTCCGCATCGGGATCGCCACGCAGTACGGGGGCTCGTCGTGCGCCCGGCCCGCGGTCGAGACGACCACCGACGCGGCCGGCGCGTTCCGGCTCCCGGCCACCGAGCGACGGCACGGCTGGATGGTGCTGCTGCCCTTCGACGCCGCGTTCCAGCCCTACGGCTTCTGCGCCGGCAGCGCGGACAGCCTGCAGCTCGTGTTCCGTGGCGAGCGCAGCTGGTGGGGGAAGCGGCCCGACGCGATCACCTGCATCCAGCGCGAGGAGCCGGACGGCCCGCGCGTGCGGTGCTACGGCTACTACGCGCGGGACGGCGGGGGCCGCCGGCGCGTGGACTCGGCCGCGGCGGAGCGGACCCGGTAGGAACCGGGCCGCCGCGCCGGCCGCCCCCATCGGAACTTCTCTTGCCTGGGAGGACGCTCATGCGGCGCTCGATCGTTCGCTTCTCGCTGACCGTGGCGTGCGTGGCCGTGCTGGCCGGGACGGCGGCGGCCCAGAATCCCGCCCCGCCCGCCGCCCGCAACGACTCGGCGATGGCGGCGCAGATGCAGACCATGGTCCCGATGTTCTCGCAGATGATGGCGGCGATGATGCAGGGCACGCTGGCCATGCTGGCGCGGCCCGAGACGGCGGAGCAGCTCGCCACGTTCGCCAAGAACTACCTCGACGCGCTGCAGCGCCACGGCTTCTCGCGGGACGAGGCGCTGCGGATCGTGGCGAACGTCGGCCTGCCGATCCCCGGCACGGCGCCCCGGTAGGCGGGTCTGGCGGGCCGGGCGGCGGCGGTGCATATCTGACCCCCGCGGCGGGCGGGAGGCACGGTCAGCCGGGCGTCGCGCCCCGCATCCCCGCACGGCAGGCGAGAATCCACCCTTCTTCAGAAGGAGACGGTCCCGATGAAGATCAACAAGAACTGGGGCATGATCGTGCTGGCGGTGTGGCTCATCCTGCACGGGATTCTCGTCCTGACGCAGGTCAGTTTCCCGGCCTACGTCTCGGCGATCCTCGCGCTGATCGCCGGCATTCTCATCCTGTTCTTCGACAAGGCCAGCGCCTGACGCGGCGCCTGCGCCCGGCAGGCTCCTAGTGACGACAGCGGCCGCCCCGGGACCTCCCCGCGGGCGGCCGCTCTGCCGGAGGGCGGCCGGGCCCGGTCGATGGGGACGACGATCGCGGAGGTGATCATGGCGCTCGTGCTCACCAGCGGCGCCTTCACGGCGGGCGGTCCCATTCCCGCCCGTCACACGTGCGACGGCGCGGACGTCTCGCCTGCGCTGGCGTGGACCGGCGCCCCGCCCGGCACCGCGGCGTTCGCGCTGATCGTGGACGATCCCGACGCGCCGAACGGCACCTGGGTGCACTGGGTCCTGTTCAACCTCCCGGGCGATCTCGCGGCGCTGCCGGAAGGCGTGGCCGCGACCGACACGCCGGCGGGGCTGGGGCGCGCGCTGCAGGGGCGCAACGACTTCCGGCGGATCGGGTACGGCGGACCGTGTCCGCCGCCGGGGCGCGCGCACCGCTACTTCTTCCGGCTGTACGCGCTGAGCGCGGCGCTGCCGCTCGCGGCCGGCGCCACGCGCCAGGACGTGGACCGCGCGATGCAGGGCCACGTGCTGGCGGAGGCCACGATGATGGGGACGTACGCCCGCCGGGCGCGCTGACGGGGAATCGCAGTAACTTCCATCGAACGATGGCCGGGAACCGCGGGCGCCGCCGGCGCCCGCGCGGGAGTGGAGCGCGCATGAAGATCGTGGTGGTCGTGCTCGACGTCGTGCTGCTGTTGCTGCTCCTGGCGTCCGCCTTCTTCGGGCTCACGGGCGGGCTGCCGCTGCTGCGCGAGGCGCGCACGGCGGGGCAGTGGGCGGCCACGGGCACCGAGATCGTCTACGGCGTGACGGCGGTGGTGGTGCTGGTGGCGTGGGCGACGCGCCGGCCCTGGCTCACGCGCGCGTGGCTGGTCTGGGCGGCGGGGCTCACGGCCACGAGCACGCTCGCACCGGTGGTGTGGGGGCACGCGGCGCCGATCACGGGCGCGCTGTCCGGCGCCGCCGCGGCGGCGATCCTCGGCCTGCTGCTGTGGGGATGGCACCGCGCGCACCGGCGCGCCGCGGGGCCGTGACGCCCGCGGGCGAGGGGGGAGGGGCTGCCGCGCCGCTGCCGAGCCGGGTGCTGCGGGCGATCGCCTACTACAAGTTCGCCAAGGTCGCGCTGCTCACGGCCGTGGGGCTCGGCGCCCTCAAGCTGCTGCAGCCGCGGATGGCAATCGTGATGGACAACTGGGCCTCGGCGATCGGCACCTCGCGCGAGCGCCGGCTGGTGGTCGGGCTGCTGTCGTGGGTCGGCGGGATGCACCCGCACCGGCTGGAGGCGATCGCGATCGGCGCGTTCGTGTTCGCGGCGCTGTTCCTGGTCGAGGGCGTGGGGCTGTGGCTCGGGCGGCGCTGGGCGCAGTACCTGACGGTGATCGCGACCACGCTGTTCGTGCCGATCGAGGTCTTCCAGCTGGCGCGCCACGTGACCTGGGTGCGCGCGGCGGCGCTGCTGCTCAACCTGGCGATCGTGGCGTTGCTGGTGCAGCACCTGCGGCGCCACCGGATCCGGGGCGGCACCGGCGCGGCGACGTAGCGGCGCAGGGGACGAAGGGGCGCGGCGGGACGCCGCGGGAGCGCGGGCGGCGGCAGCGATCCACACGACGGCGGGAGGAAAGCCGATGAGCGCAGCGATTCGTTCGAAGGATGCGGCCAAGGTCGGCATCGGCTTCGGCACGGCCCTGGCGATCACCATCTCGTGGACCGCGAACAAGTCCATCCTGTGGGTGATCGTGCACGGCATCCTGGGCTGGCTGTACGTGATCTACTACCTGATCCGGTACTACTGAGCGTGGCGCAGGTCGCGGGGGCGGGGCGCGATGCGGCCTGAGGACGTGTTCGTCGCCATCGCGGTCCTGTCCATCGTGGTGGGCCTGCCGATGGCGGACCGCCGGATCCCGCCCAACCGGTGGTACGGCGTCCGGGTGCGGGCGACGTTCGCCGACGAGCACATCTGGTACGAGGTGAACGCGCAGGCGGGGCGCGAGCTCGCCCTGCTCGGCCTGCTGTGCCTCGGGCTGGCGCTGGTGCTGCGGGTGACGCTGTCGCGGGCGCCGTACGCGGCGGTCATGGGTCTCGTCTTCGGCGCCGGATCGCTGCTGTGCGTCGTGCGGAGCCTCAAGCTGGCGAGCCGCCTGTGGCGGGAGCGGCACGGCGGCGAGTAGCGCCACGCGCGGGAGGACCTGCATGAAGAGCACCTGGGCCGCGCTGCTGCTTCCGTGCGCGTTCGCCGCGCCGCTCGCGGCGTCGCCGGGCCCCGTGCCGACGGTCGCGCTCCGTCCCGGCCTCGTCATCACGCGCTCCGTCCGCATCGCGCCCCGCACCTACCGGCTGTCCGCGCCCGCCTCGCTCGACTCCGCCGTGGTGACCGTCCGCGGCGACGACGTCACCGTGGACTTCGCGGGCGCGCGGCTGGTGGGCCTCGACGCCGAGGCCGACCCGGACCTCGCGCGGGGCGTGGCGATCCGGGTCGAAGGCGGGCGGAACGTGCGGATCCTCCGCGCGACCATCCGCGGCTACCGGGTCGGCCTCCTGGCGCGCGGGACCCGCGGCCTGGTGCTCGAGGACGTGGACGCCAGCTACGGGTGGAAGCCGCGGCTCTTCAGCCTGGTGGAGCACGAGAGCCTGGTGGACTGGCAGTCGTACCATCACGACGAGCACGACGAGTGGCTGCGGTGGGGCGCGGGTTTCTACCTCGCCGGCGTCACGGGCGGCGAGGTGCGCGGGTGCCGCGCGGTGCAGGGCGCGAACGGGCTGATGCTGGTGCGCACCGACAGCGTGGTGATCCGCGACGGCGACTTCTCGTTCAACTCCGGAACCGGGATCGCGCTGTACCGCTCGAGCTGGAACACGATCGTCCGGAACCGCGCGGACTACGACGTGCGGGGGTACAGCCACCGGTTCTACCGCCGCGGCCAGGACTCGGCCGGGCTGCTGATGTACGAGCAGAGCTCGCACAACGTGGTCGCGTACAACTCGATCACCCACGGCGGCGACGGCGTGTTCCTGTGGGCCGGCCAGAGCACGATGGACGGCGGCGCGGGCGGCGCCAACGCCAACCTGTTCTACGGCAACGACGTCAGCTTCGCGGCGGCGAACGGGATCGAGGCGACGTTCGCGCGGAACGCGTTCGTCGCCAACCGCTCGAACGGCAGCGACTACGGCGTGTGGGGCGGGTACAGCTACGGCACGCTGATCGCCGGGAACGACCTGTCGGGCAACCGGATCGGCGTGGCGATCGAGCACGGCCAGGACGACACGATCGCGTGGAACCGGATCGCGGACGGGACGACGGGCGTCAGCCTGTGGGCGGATCCGGTGACCGACACGAGCTGGGGGTATCCGAAGCACCGCGACGTGCGGAGCCGGGACCAGGTCGTCGCCGGCAACCTGTTCCGGCGGCTCAGGGTCGGGCAGCGGGCGCGCAACACGCTGGGCCTCGCGCTGGTGGGGAACCGCTGGTGGGCGGTGGACAGCGCGCGGGTGCTGACCGGCACCGACAACGTGCGCGTCTCGGAGGACGCGGCGGCGCTCGAGGAGACGAGCGACAGCGGGGTGCCGCGTCTGCCGCCCGGGGTCGCGGCCCTCACGCCGGCCGTTCCGGCGGCGGTCCCGGGCGCGACGCCCGCGGGCGACACCTCGGTGCCGGCGTCGCCGCTCGCCCGCCGGGACCGGTCGGCGATCGTGGTGGACGAGTGGGGGCCGTACGACTGGCGCTCACCGAAGCTCTGGCCCACCGACAGCACGCGCGCGGCGCCGCTCCATCTCATGACGCTCGGACCGGCGGGACGGTGGCGCGTGGTCGCCAGCACCGGCGTGGCGACGGTGGCGCCGGCCTCCGGCCGGATCGGGGATACGGTGGCGGTGACGCCGGCACCGGCGAGCGGCGCGGACTGGGAGGTGACGCTCGAGTACCGCGGCGCGGCGACGGTCTCGCCCCGCGGGACGTCGCGGGCGGCCGGCGTGCCGGTCCGGTTCTCGTACCGGCGGTTCGAGCCGGCGCAGAGCTGGGCGACGCGGTTCTTCGCGTGGAGCGACGGCACCGACCCGCGCACCCGGCCCGCGGCGTTCGCGGCGCTCCTCGCCGGCACGCCGCTCCTCGAGCTGCGCGCGCCGCGCCTCGACCTGGAGTGGTACCGGCCCGGGATCGAGGGCCTGCCGCTGGAGCGGTGGGCGATGGAGGCGACCGCGACGGTGACGCTGCCGCCGGGCCGCACCACGCTGCGCACGATCAGCGACGACGCGGTGCGGGTGTGGGTGGACGGGGCGCTGGCGATCGACGACTGGGCGCCGCACGAGTCGGTGGTGGACGATGCGACGCTCACGGGCGGCCGTCACGAGCTCACGGTGCAGTACTACCAGCTGGATGGCTGGGTCGAGCTCCGGGTGGATTTCGTGCGGGGGGTCGAGCGGTCGAGTGGCACGGCGGGACCGCATTGAGACACGTGAGGGGTGACCGGACGCGACCGAGCCGGGAGGAGACGTCGACGTGATACCGTTCGTCGAGCTGATGGACTACGACTGCTGGGCCAACCACCGGGTGCTGGACGCGGCCGCGCGACTCACCACGGAGCAGCTGCTGCGCCCACTCGGCAGCAGCTTCACCTCGGTCCGCGACACGCTGGTGCACGTGCTGTTCGCCGAGTGGCTGTGGCTGGAGCGGTGGGAAGGGCGTTCGCCGCGCGACGTGTTCGAGCCCGCGGCGTATCCGACCGTCGCTGCGATCGCCGAGCGGTGGGCGGAGGTGGAGGCACGACGGTCGGCGCTGCTCGCGCGCTGGGTGCCTGGCGTCGAGCGCCGGCGCCAGAACTACGTCAACGCGCGCGGCGAGCGGTGGGAGTACTCGCTGGGCGAAATGATGCAGCACCTGGTGATCCATTCCGCGTACCACCGGGGCCAGGTGGTGACGATGTTGCGCCAGCTGCACGCCGAGGCGCCGGCGACGGACTACCTGGTGTATGTCGATGGGAGGGGCGAGGCTGCCAGTGAGAGGTGAGACGTGAGGAGTGAGACGTTCAAGTGAGAGGTGAGAAGCAGAAGCCGTGAGAGGAAGCGATTCCCTCTCACGGCCGTTGCCTCTCACTTCTCACTTGAACGTCTCACCTCTCACCCATCACTTCTCACAGCCGCAGCGCCTCACCTTCTGGGCGGATGCAATTCGTACCCGCTGGGCGGCTCCGCCCCCAGGAGATACCTGACGAAGTAGTCCCAGCGCCTCCGCACCATGTACGGCTCCGCTCCGAAGCCGTGACGGCGGTTGGGCATCAGCAGCAGGTCGAAGTCCTTGTTCGCCTTGATGAGCGCGTCCACCACCAGCAGCGTGTTGTAGGGCGGCACGTTGTCGTCGGTCGTGCCGTGCGCCAGCAGCAGCCGGCCCTTGAGGTTCTGCGCCTGGAGCTGGTTGGCCTGGTTGTCGTAGTCGGTCGCGCCGCCGGGCCCCGTCGTGAGCAGGCCCTGCCACTTCTCGCCCCAGTCGTCCTCGTACTCCCGGTTGTCGTGGTTGCCGGCCTCGGACACGCCGACCTTGAAGAAGTCGGGGTAGCGGAACATCGCGTCGGCCGCGGCGAACCCGCCGCCGGAGTGGCCCCAGATCCCCGCGCGGTCGATGTCGATCCACGGGTAACGGCGGGCCAGCTCGCGCATCCCGGCCACCTGGTCCGGCAGACCGTTGTCGCCCATGTCGCCGTAGTAGGCGGCCATGAACGAGTGCGAGCGCATCGGCGTGCCCATCGCGTCGAGCTGCACGACGATGAACCCCAGCTCCGCCAGCGCCTGGCAGTCGCCGCGCGCGGCCGCGAAGCTGCGCGTGCCCACGCTGCCGGTCTGCGGCCCCGGGTAGATGTTGTTGACGATCGGGTAGCGGCGGGTCGAGTCGAAGTTCGTCGGCCGGAACAGCAGCCCGTACAGATCGGTTTTGCCGTCGCGCGCCTTCACGGTGAAGGGGAGCGGCGGCTTCCAGCCGGTCGCGACGAGCCGGGAGACGTCCGCGGTCTGGAGGGTGAGGACGAGCTTGCCGGCGCCGTCGCGCAGCACGGCCACCGGCGGGGCGTCGGGCCTCGACCAGCTGTCCACGAAGTACCGGCCGTCCGGCGCGAGGGTGACGTCGTGGTCCGCGGCCTCGGGCGTCAGCAGCTGCAGGTGCGTCCCGTCCATCCGCTCCGAGTAGAGGCGCCGGAAGTACGGGTCGCCCCCCTCGCGGCCCGCGGCCGTGAACCAGATCGTGCGGCTCGCCTCGTCCACCCGCACGACCTGGAGCACCTTCCAGGCGCCGCTGTCGAGCTGCGCCTCGAGCCGGCCGGTGGCGAGGTCGTAGCGGTACAGGTGGCCCCAGTCGCTGCGCTCGGAGTACCAGAGCAGCTCGTTGGTGGCGGCCAGCACCCGCCAGTTGATGGCGTTGAAGCCGGACTCGAGGAAGTACGGGTCGGTCTCGTCGAACAGGTCGCGCACCTGGCCGGTGCGCGCGTCCGCGACCCGCACCCACTCGTGCCGGTGGTCGCGCGCGGTGGACACGAAGACCAGCTGGTTGCCGTCGGCCATCCACACGACGTCGGCCCAGGTGCCGCTGCTGGCCGGCAGGGCCGCACCCTGGAAGCAGGTGATGTGGTCGCACAGGGTCGAGCGGTGCTGGTCGGGAGGCATCTGGAGGCGGACCACCTTCGGACCGGCGAGCTCGACGACCACCCGCTGGATCATGGTCACGACGCTGTCGCCCGGCAGCGGATATTTCCACGCCTCCAGCACGGGGTGCCCCACCTGGGTGCGCACGAGGTACATCTCGCCGACGCCCCGCTGGTCCTGCTGGAAAGTGGCGATCTTCTTCGAGTCGGGGGACCACAGCAGGATCGGGCGATCGCTGTGGATCCAGCCCGCGTTGTCGGTGGCGTAGCCGAAGTCCTTCACCCCGTCGGTGGTGAGCTGGGTCTCGCGGCCGGTCGCGAGGTCCTTCACCCACAGGTTCCAGTCGCGGATGAACGCGGCCTTCGAGCTGTCGGGCGAGACGACCGCGTTGGGCGGGATCGGGCTCTCGGGCCGGCGTGCAGCGGTGCATGCGTCGCCCGCGAGCGCGCAGGTGAACACGCGGCCCCGCACCTGGAACGTGATGCTCGCGCCGTCGGCGGTGAAGTCGAACCGGTTGAAGGGCAGGTGGGTCGCGTCCCAGGTCGTGTCGGCCGCGCGCGAGAGCGCGGCGGCGATGCGGGCGTGGTCGAACGCCCGGGCCCGCGTCTTCCGCGCCGGATCCACCAGCACGAACTCCGCGCCCTCGGGGATGGTGTTGCGGTACCAGAAGCGGTCGCCCGCGAGCCAGACCGGGCGGACGGCGGCGCCGAAGACGAGCGGCGCGGTGTTGTAGCCCAGGAACTGCTCGGCCCGGGCATAGTCCGCCGCGGTGAGCTGGCGTGCCTGCTGCGCCCCGGCGGGAGCGGCGGCGAGCGCCGCCAGCGCGGCCAGCGCGGCCGCCGGCAGGGGTGGACGGAGTCGCATGTGGTCCTCTCTCGAGATCGGAGAACGGGAGCGCGCAATATGCCGGCGCACCGCGGCCGGCGCCAACGCGTCGGCGCCGCGCCGGCACGGCCTTGCCCCGCGGCGCCGGCCCGTGTCCATTGCGGGGCCCCGAGCACGGAGCGGCGACGGCGGTGAGCATCGACCCCAGGGCGCGTTTCACGCTGCCGATCGAAGTCCGGCAGGCGGACATCGACGTGCTCGGCCACGTCAACAACGTCATCTACGTCGGCTGGATCCAGGACGTTGCCATCGCGCACTGGCGGGTGCTCGCGACGCCCGAGCAGCAGGCCGAGTGCGCCTGGGTGGTGGTGCGTCACGAGATCGACTACCAGCGGCCGGCGCGGCTCGGCGACGCCCTCGTGGCCGAGACCTGGGTGGGCCCCGCGGCGGGGCAGCAGTTCGAGCGCCACACGGAGATCCTGCGCGCCGGCGACCGCAAGGTGATCGCCAGGGCCCGCACGCTGTGGTGCCCGATCGATCCGGTCACCGGCCGCCCCAAGCACGTGTCGCCGGAACTCCGGGCGCGCTTCTCGGTGATGCCCGAACACGGGCGTCGAGGCGCCGGGACCGGCGAGTGACGCCCGCCTGACGCCCCCGGCCTAGCGTGGGACCGAGCCGGGAGGTGCTCGTCCCATGCGTGCCAGCCCCGTCGTCCGCCTCGCCTTCGTCGCCGCCGCCGCGTGCTGCGGCGCCATCCTCGCGCCCGGGAAGGCGCCGGGCCAGTCGGTGCTCGGCACCGTTCGCGGCACCGTCTCGGATGCACACGGCCCGGCGGCCGGCGCCCGCGTGTCGCTCGCCGGCACGGCCTTTTCCGCCGTCACCGATTCCGCCGGCCGCTTCCGGATGGACTTCGTGCCCGCGGGCAGGTACGACGTGCGCGCCCAGGCCACGCCGGGAGCCGCGCCGGGCGAGGTCGCGGGCGTGCGCGTCACCAGCGGCGCCGTGGTGCGCGTCGCGGTGCGGCTCGGGGAGCGCGGGGAGGCGGCGGCCGATCCGGTGCCGGACGGCGGCCCGGCCGCGCGCACGGTCTGGAGCGGCGACCAGCTGTCGGCGTTGCCGATCGACGACTCCCGGCAGGGGCTGGCGCTGGGGCAAGGGGTGGTCGGCCGCGGCGTGGATCCCGGCGTGGCGGCGCTGCCCTCGCTCACGATCCGGGGCAGCGGGCCCGACCAGACGTCCGCGTTCGTGGACGGGGCGCCGGCGCGATTCGAGACGCTCGGCGCCATGGGGCTCGACCTGCCGGCGGACGCCATCGGCGAGGCGTCGGTCGCGACCGGCGTGCTGCCGGCCTCCGTGGCGGACGCCCGCGGCGCGACGATCGCCTACGTGACGCGCGCGGGCGGACCGCGGTTCGCCTCCGGCCTGCGCGCCAGCACCGACGGTCCGTTCTCGCGCGACGCGACGGTGGGCTTCAACCGGTTCGACGCGTTCGCCGGCGGACCGGTGCCGGGCGTGGCGCGCCTGACCTGGTTCGCGTCGGGCTCGCTGATCGGCCAGGCCTCGGCGTACCGCGGAGCGGGCGCCGACTCGGTGCCGACCTTCGCGCTCGCCGGCATCGACACCGTGGTCTCGAACCCGGTGAACGGCGACACGGTGAAGGTCGCGGTGCCGCGGTTCGCCCAGGCCGGCGGCCGCTGCGGACAATTGGGCGGCGACAGCAGCGCGCTCGGGCGCCAGATCCGGAGCAACTACGGCCTCGCCTGCAGCGGGCTGCGCCTCAACCTCGACTGGTCCACGAGCCGCCGCGCGCAGGCGAAGCTGCAGTACAGCTACGGTGCGGGCTCGAGCGTCTCGGTCACGGGGCTGGTCAGCGACTTCCAGCGCCGCACCAACCCGGGCCAGGACCTGGCGGACAACCTGCTGTACTCGGGAACCCGCGCGGCTTCGGCGCTCGCCGTGGTCAACTGGACCCACCGGCTGGTCGCGCCGCTCGGCGGTGCGCTCACCCTCAGCGCCACCCTGTCGCTGGCGTCGGACGCCACCCAGACCGGGCCGCTCGACCTGGCCTCGGAGGCGGCCACGCGTGCGCCGGCCCTCGGGATCGAGATGAGCCGGCTGAGGTTCAGCGGGCTCGACGGCCTTCCGCTGCCGCTCACGGACGCGGTCATCCGCCAGGTCCGGAGCGGCACGTTCCGGCCGCCGCTCTACGGCCGCCTCGACCTCGCGGCCACCCAGACGTTCCGCTTCAACCCCTACGGCATGAGCGGCGCGTTTCCGACCGACGGGCTGGGCGGGGAAGTGACGGCCGCCTCCGAGACGCGCGTGACCGCGCGGGTCGGCGCCGAGTGGCGCGCCGCGCCGGGGCTGGCGCTCGAGGGCGGCGCGGATCTCTCGCGCACCGACCTTTCGTACTACGACGCGACGCTGCTCCAGTCCTTCGCGCCGGACGCGTTCACCGCGCAGCCCCGGCGCACGGGGGCGTTCGTGCTCGGCCGGGCGGAGCGCGCCGGGCTCACGCTCGAGGCCGGCGTGCGCGCCGACCGCTACGCGACCGGCGCGGCCTTTCCCACCATCCCCGGCCGGCTGTTCAGCAGCGCCGCGTGGTCCGCCTCGACCGACACCGCGACCGACGCGCGGATCGCGCGGGTGCTCGCGCCGGCGCGGAGCCAGAGCTTCCTCACGCCCCACGTCCGCCTCGCCGTCCGCGCCGGCCGGGGCACGAGCGCGTGGGCCGCGTTCAGCCAGCAGGTCGAGGTGCCGCCCTACGAGGTGCTGTTCACCAACGTCAACACGGACCTCGCCTGGTCGGCGGGCGGCGCCGCGTTCGGACGCGACGTGAGCTACGTGAAGTCGTCGCTCGTGGAGGGCGGCGTCCGGCACGTCTTCCCCTCGCGCACCTCGCTCGAGGCGTCGGTGTTCGAGAAGACCGGCGCGCAGCCGTACATGTTCGCCGCGCAGCAGATCTACGACCCGGCCATCGGCGGCGATCCGAGCCAGCCGAACGAGTCGGTGGTGGCGCTCGCCCCGACGCCGTCGTCGCGGGCGCTCGGCGGCGAGCTGCGGGCGACCGGGGGCGCGGGCCGGGCCATCGGCTGGTCGGCGTCGTATTCCCTGGTGCAGCGACACGTGGAGCTCGGAGGATCGGTGCTCCCGGCTCCCGCCGGCGTGCCCGACCACACCACCCATGCCCTCGCGGCGACGCTGGTGGCACGCGCGCCGGACGACCTCGATTCGGGGTCCGCGCTCGGACGGGCCCTGCGCGGCGCGAGCGCGGTGCTGGTCGGCCGGGCGACGAGCGGCGAGCCGTACACGCCGTTGTCCAACAGCGGTGTCGGCGAGATCGCCCCCTTCAGCGGGATCGACGCTTCGCCGGGCGCCGCGGCGCCGGTCGACCTGCCGTGGACGTGGACGATCGACCTCAGGATCGCGAAGGCGGTGGAGATCGGCGGCGTGCGCTGGACCGCGTACGCCGAGGCGCGCAACCTGCTGAATGCCTCCAACCTCGTGGCGGCGTTCGCCGAGACCGGCACCGACCACAACACGCTCTTCCAGGCGCAGCAGACGGCGCCGCAGGTCTCCCCGCTGATCGCCGATGCCGGAGCCCTGTGGTTCACCCGCCAGGTGGTGGTCAACGGCGTCGCCGGGACCGAGACCGGCGTGGACCTCAGCGACTGCTCGCGGTATCCCACAAGGATCGGCGGCGCGGGCGGGGTGCCGGACTGCGTGGCGCTCCGGCAGGTCGAGGCGCGGTGGGGCAACGGCGACGGATTCTACGACACCGGCGAGATGGCCCGCGCGCTGGGCGCCTGGTACGACGCGGTCCACGGCGCCTGGGCCTTCCACGGGCCCGCGCGGACGGCGCGGGTCGGCATCCGGATCGAGTTCTAGCCGGAAGCCCCGGCGAGGCCCGGGCGGCG
>DASPSV010000086.1:0-11510 GCA_035623755.1 Gemmatimonadales bacterium | reverse complement strand
CTTCTCGATGTCGCCGGCGAGGAAGGTCGCCGCCTGGCGCACGTTGAGGGGCTCGCTCGGCGCCAGCACGATCTCGGCGCCGGACGCGGCGGCAGCCAGCACCACGTCGCCGGCGGCCGCCGGGCCCGTCTGCACCCAGGTCCCGCGCACCGGCCCCGACCAGGGGGGGGCGGGGGCGGGGGCGGTCTGCGCGGCGAGCGGAGCGGCGGCGGTGACGGCGGTGGCGGCGAGGAGCAGGGTGGACAGCAGGACGGACGGCATTCGGCGCTGGCTCATCGGTCGCTCGCGACTGGAGGGATCGCTCGTCGGCGCGGCGGCGCCCGCGGCCGGGCCCGCCCGCCGAGTGATCAGATGACAAGACCTCTACAACTTTCCGCCCGCCGGCGCGGAGCGCAACCCCGCAAACCCGCCCGCGGCGTGCGGCATTCCGGGGGCCGCGCGACGGCCGCCGGCGGCCGCGGCCCGGTCAGCAGTCCACGACGACCTTGATGCCCTCGCGGCGCTGGGCCACGGCGAACGCGCGCGCCACCTCGGCCAGCGGGACGTGGTGGGTGACCTGCGACCGGACGTCCACCCGGCCGCTGGCGACCAGGGCGATGGTCCGGGGGTAGGTGTGCTTCATCCGGTGCACGACGCGGATCGCCAGGTCCTTGCGCCGGGCCGTGGAGGCCGTGAAGGTCGTGCGGTCCTCGCACGGGATCCCGATCAGGATCGCCCGGCCGCCCGGCCGGGCCGCCGCCACCGCGGCCTCCACGGCGTCCGGCTCGCCCGAGGCGTCGAACGTCACGTCCACGCCGCGGCCGCCGGTGGCCCGCAGGATCTCGTCCACCTCCCGGCCGCCGTCCGCCGCGACGGGCGCGGCGCCGAAGCCGCGCGCCGCCGCGAGCCGGTGCGGCAGGGCCGGCAGGTCGGTGGCGAAGACGCGGGCGGCCCCCGCCGCGCGCGCCAGCTGGACGACCGACAGCCCGATGGTCCCGCAGCCCATGACGGCGACGCTCATCCCCGGCTTCACCTCGCCGAGGTCCACGGCGTACAGGGCGACGCCGAGCGGCTCGAGCATCGCGCCGTCGCTGTCGGACAGCGGCGCGGGCAGCGGCACGAGGCAGCGCTCCGGCCACGCGATCCAGGTCCTGAGGCCGCCGTCCTGCGGGGCGTGCCCGGCGAACCGCAGCTGCGCGCACAGGTTCACCTCGCCCCGCTCGCAGAACTCGCACCGGCCGCACGTCTGCGCCGGGTCGATCGCGACGTGCTGCCCGCGCCGCGGCCCGCTCTCGATCACGCCGGCGCACTCGTGGCCCAGCACCAGCGGCGTCGCGACGGTGTCCTCGCCGATCCGCCCCTCCTGGAACCAGTGCACGTCGGAGCCGCAGATCCCCACCGCCGTCACGCGCACCAGCGCCTCGCCGGGCCCCGGCACGGGCACCGGCTCGTCGTGCAGGCGCAGGTCCCCCGCGCCGTGGATGCGTGCCACCTGCATGACGCCGACCTCCCCCCGGGTGTCCGCCGCCGCGGCCGCCCGCGCGCCGCGCCCGCGTTCCATATGCAGCCCTTCCGGAACCGGTGTCAAACGCCGTATCGTTGCGCGGCTCCGCGGCGGGGCGCCGCGGCGATCGACGGCACGGGAGGACGCGGTGGGCGAGCGGTTCGAGACGATCATCCTGATCGGCCGGCCGGCGGCCGGCAAGAGCGAGACCATCGACTACCTCAAGCACACGGGCGAGGCGGAGCGCGTGCGGCGCTTCCACGTCGGCCCGTTCGTCGAGGTGGACGACTTCCCGTTCGTGTGGGAGACGTTCGAGATCGACGACCTGCTCGAGCGCCTCGGCCAGCCCCGCGTCTTCACGACCCGGGACTACTTCTTCACCGGCGAGCACCTCTGGAACCTGTTCATCGAGCGCATCAACCTCGAGCACCGCAAACTGCTGGCCCGCGATCCCGCGTTCGCCGCCACCCGGACGGCGATCGTCGAGTTCTCCCGCGGCGGCGACCGCGGCTTCGCCGAGGCGTTCGCGCACCTCTCCGACGAGATCCTGCGCCGCGCCGGCATCGTGTACATCAACGTGTCGTACGAGGAATCGGCCCGGAAGAACCGCCGCCGCTTCGATCCCGCGCAGGCGGACTCGATCCTCTACCACTCGCTGCCCGACGAGAAGATGGAGCGCTACTACCGGACCAACGACTGGGAGCGCCTCTCCGGCGGCCGGAAGGCCGGGCGGATCCGGGTACGGAGCTTCGACGTGCCGTTCGCGGTGTTCGACAACGAGCCCGAGCAGACCGACGCTCCGGCGAAGCTCGGGCCGGCGCTCGAGCGCGTGTTCGCGGCGCTGTGGGCCGAGATGCACGCCGGCGCGGGCCGGTAGGGGCGCGCCGTGCCGAACCCGATGGGGCACAGCCACGCCTACCGCCGGCGCCGGTTCCTGAACTGGTTCCCGCTCGGCCTGACGTACGCGACCTTCTATATGGGCCGCTACAACCTGAACGTGTCCTCGTCGACGATCATGGACCGCTTCCATCTCGACAAGGCGCAGTTCGGGACGATCGCGACCGCGGGGTTCTGGACCTACGCGCTCGCCGTGATCGTGAACGGTCCGCTGTCCGACCGGATCGGCGGGAAGAAGGCGATCCTGATCGGCGCGGCGGGCACCGCGGTGCTGAACCTGATCATCGGGCTGCTGTTCCTGGCCGGCTGGCAGACCAAGATCGTCGTCGGGATGTCGCTGCTGTTCGCGGTGAGCCAGTACTTCCAGTCCTACGGGGCGATGTCCATCGTGAAGGCGAACGCGCCGTGGTTCCACGTGAAGGAGCGCGGCGTGTTCGGCGGCATCTTCGGCGTGATGATCTCGAGCGGCTACCTCCTCGCGCTCGGCGTCGGCGGCTGGATCCTCGCGCACTTCGCCTGGTACTGGGTGTTCCTGATCCCGGCCGCCGCCATCGGCGCGATGGCCGTGGTGGACGCCGTCCTGGTCCGGAACACGCCGGCCGAGGCCGGCTTCCCGAACATCGACACCGCCGACGCCACGGCGCACGACCCGGATCGCGACCGGCCGGTGGACTGGCACCACCTCGCGACCCGCGTCTTCACCAATCCCGTCATCCTCACGCTGGCCGTGGCGGAGTTCTGCACCGGGTTCGTCCGCCAGGGCCTGATGCTGTGGTTCGTGCCGTTCCTCAAGGAAGTGCACCGGATCGTTCCGGGGACGACCCTGTTCCAGGTCGCGTCGCTCGGCGTCACGGTGGGCGGGATCCTGGGGGCGCTGCTGGCGGGCTTCCTGTCGGACCGCGTGTTCCAGTCGCGCCGGCCGCCGGTCGCGCTCGTGTTCTACCTGTGCCAGATCGTGTCGCTGTTCGTCCTCGGGCGCGCGGCGGCGCCCTGGCTCGCGGCGTCCATGATCGGCTTCACCTGCATCTGGATCTTCGGGGTCCACGGGATGCTGACCGGCACGGCCTCGATGGATTTCGGCGGCTCGAAGGGAGCGGCGACCGTCGCCGGGATGCTGGACGGCGTGCAGTACCTCGCCTCGGGGCTCACGGGCTTCCTGCTCGGCAGGATCCTCGACACGTGGGGCTGGAACGCCTGGACCCTGATGATCATGCCGTTCTCGGCGATCGGTGCGCTGCTGATGACGCGGCTGTGGCACGAGACGCCGCTGCGGCAGCGCCCGGCGCCCGCGGCCTCGACGCCCGCGTAGCCCGGGAGGGACCGTGCCGGTCGTCGACTTCCACAACCACTTCTACCCGCCGGCGTACCTCGACGCCCTGCGCGCCGGCCCGAGCGCGGCGCGCGTCACCACCGACGCCGCGGGCAACCCGGTGCTCCACTACCCCGGCGACTTCAACGTCGCGGTGCGCGGCCACCGGGACATCGCCTGGCGCGAGGAGGTCCTCGCGCGCGAGGGCGTGGACCTGCAGGTGCTCACGCTCACCACGCCCGGCACGCACGTGGAGGCCCCGGCCCGCGCCGCCGAGCTGGCGCGGCTCGTGAACGACGCCTTCGCGGCCGTCGCGCGGGAGCGGGGCCGCCGCTTCACCGCGCTCGCCACGCTGCCCTTGAACGACCCCGCGGCCGCCGCGCTGGAGCTGCGGCGCGCGGTGCGGGAGCTCGGCTTCCGCGGTGCCATGCTGTTCAGCAACGTCAACGGTGTCGCGCTGTCCGACGCGCGGTTCCGGCCGCTGTACGAGGCGGCCGACGAGCTGGAGGCCGTGCTCCACATCCACCCCACGAGCCCGGTCGGCGTGGCCGCGATGACCGACTACTGGCTCATGCCCCTGGTGGGGTTCCCGATGGACACCACGCTGGCAGCGGCCGGCCTGGTGTTCGCCGGCGTCGTGGAGCGATTCCCGCGGATCCGCTGGGTCCTGAGCCACCTCGGCGGCGCGATCCCCTACGTGGCCGAGCGGCTCGATCGCGGCTTCCGTGCCTTCGCCGAGTGCCGAGCGCACATCGCGCGGCCGCCGAGCGAGTACCTGAAGGGCTTCTACTTCGACACCGTCAACTTCGACCCGGGAGCGCTCCGGCTCGCGCTCGCCTTCGCCGGCCCCGACCACCTGCTCGCCGGGAGCGACTACCCGCACCAGATCGGTTCCATCCCGGCGATGCTGGAGAGCGTCCGCGGGCTCGGCCTGGCGCCCCGCGACCGGGACCTCGTCCTCGGCGGCAACGCGGTCCGGCTGCTCGGCCGCTGAGGCCGGGCGGCCCGCGCCGCCCGCTACTGGACAGGCGGGGTCGGCCAAGGCAGTATTCGCGCTTCCCAAAACCCGGAGTCAGCAGATGAGAGCCTCCGCCTACGCGCTGGCGGCCGCCCTGTGCGCGGTGCCGGCGCTCGCCCGAGCGCAGAACCCGGTGTCCGACGCGTACCGCATGTTCGAGGACCGGTCGGCGCGGATCATCGTCGAGGCAGTCGAGTCGTTCCCCGCCGACAAGTTCAACTACCGGCCGACGCCGGCGCAGATGTCGGTCGCCGCGGTCGCCGTGCACCTGGTCGAGGAAGGCAACTACCTGCTGTGCTCGCGGGCGACCGGCGTGGCCGAGCCGCAGCGCACCAAGGTGGATACGACGTCCTCGCGGGAGGCGCTGCTGGCCGCGCTCCGCGCGAGCTTCGACTTCTGCCACAGCTCGGCCGCGAGCCTCACCGACGGGCAGCTCGCCGATTCCGTCCCGGGCTTCGGTCCGCGGAAGTTCACCCGGGCCAACTACGTCCTGATCACCGTGGGCGACTGGGAAGACCACTACAGCCAGCTGTCGAACTACCTGCGCCTCAACGGCATGGTGCCGCCGACGGCGCGGCGGGGGCAGATGTAAGGCAGGGTGTGATGAGGCGGGTGTAGGGTGTAGGGTCGCTACACCCTACACCCTACACCCTCACACCCAGCTGCAATGGTCCTCGTCTCGTGAAGCCCACCTTCTTCTCCACCGCCTCCGCCTTCCGCCGCTGGCTCGACGCCCACCACTCCACCGCCCGCGAGCTGCTGGTCGGGTTCCACAAGGTCGGCTCCGGCAAGCCGTCGCTCACCTACCCCGAGGCGCTGGACGCGGCGCTCTGCTTCGGCTGGATCGACGGGATGCGCACCAGTCGCGGCGCGACCAGCTACACCATCCGCTTCACGCCCCGCCGGCGGGGCAGCATCTGGAGCACCGTGAACCTGCGCCACGTGCGCCGGCTCACGGCGGCGGGGCTGATGGCGCCCGCCGGGCTCGCGGCGTTCCGGGAGCGCGACAAGCGCAGGACGAAGCTCTATTCGTTCGAGAACCGCCCCCGCGCCCTCGCGCCCGCGTACGCCCGGACGTTCAAGGCGAACCGGCGGGCATGGGCCTGGTTCGAGGCCCAGGCGCCGTGGTACCGCCGCACCGCGTCGTGGTGGGTGATGAGCGCGAAGCAGGAGGCGACGCGGCAGCGCCGCCTGGCCACGCTGATCGCCAGCTCGGCCGGGGGCCGCAAGGCGCCCGGCTTCATCCCGGACGCGAAGGAGCGCCGGGCCGCCCGCGCCCGCTAGCCGCGCCGGGTCGCCTTTGCGGCCCGACGCGCCTATACTTCCCCTCGAGGCCCGCGCCGGGTTCCGGCTCGGGCCGTTTCCCCCTTCAACACCGATTCGCCACGATCCGGAGTCGCGCATGCGCTCGCCACGCACCGACGGGCCCGGGGTGTCGTCCTCATCCGCGCCGGTTCCCGGCCTCGAAATCCGCGGGCCGGTCGCCGCGGAGCACGCAGCCATCCTCGATGCCGGCGCGCTCGGCTTCATCGCCGGCCTCGCCCGCGCCTTCGACGGCCGCCGCCGCGAGCTGCTCGCGGCGCGCCGCGCCCGCCAGGAGGAGATCCGGCAGGGCCGGATGCCCGACTTCCTGACCGAGACGCGGGACGTCCGCACGCGCGAGTGGACCGTCGCCCCGATCCCGCCCGATCTCAAGGACCGGCGGGTCGAGATCACCGGCCCGGTGGACCGGAAGATGATCATCAACGCGCTCAACTCGGGCGCGCGGGTCTACATGGCGGACTTCGAGGACGCGCACTCGCCCACCTGGGCGAACACGCTCGACGGTCAGGTCAACCTGCGCGACGCGGTCCGCGGCACCATCGGCTTCACCAGCGCGGAGGGGAAGCGCTACGACCTCGCGGAGCGGGTGGCGACCCTGGTGGTGCGCCCCCGCGGCTGGCACCTGGTCGAGAAGCACCTGCTGGTGGACGGCCAGCCGGTCTCCGCCTCGCTGTTCGACTTCGGGCTCTACTTCTATCACAACGCCGCCGCGCTGATCGCCAAGGGCACCGGGCCGTACTTCTACCTGCCCAAGATGGAGAGCCACCTCGAGGCGCGGCTGTGGAACGACGTGTTCCTGGCGGCGCAGGACGCGCTCGGCATCCCGCGGGGGACGATCCGCGCCACGGTGCTGATCGAGACCATCCTCGCGGCGTTCGAGACCGACGAGATCCTGTGGGAACTGCGCGACCACTCCGCGGGCCTCAACTGCGGGCGGTGGGACTACATCTTCAGCTTCATCAAGAAATTCCGGCACCGGCCCGACTTCGTCCTGCCCGACCGCGCGTCGGTCGGGATGGACCGGCCGTTCCTGCACGCCTACGTCGAGCTGGTGATCCGCTCCTGCCACCGCCGCGGCATCCACGCGATGGGCGGGATGGCGGCGCAGGTGCCCATCAAGAACGACCCGGCGGCCAACGACGCGGCGCTCGAGAAGGTGCGCCAGGACAAGCTGCGCGAGGTGAAGGCCGGGCACGACGGCACCTGGGTGGCCCACCCCGGCCTGGTGCCGGTCGCGCTCGAGGCCTTCGACGCCGGCATGCCGGAGGCCAACCAGATCGGCCGGCGGCTCGACGCCGTCACGCCGGCGGCCGCCGCGCTGCTCGCCGTCCCGGCGGGCGAGATCACCGAGCGCGGGCTCCGCACCAACGTGGACGTGGGGATCCAGTACCTGGAGGCCTGGCTGCGGGGCACGGGCTGCGTGCCGATCTACAACCTCATGGAGGACGCCGCGACCGCCGAGATCTCGCGCACCCAGGTGTGGCAGTGGGTGCGACACGGCGCGAAGCTCGCGGACGGGCGCCCCGTCACGCCGGCGCTGGTGCGCGCGACCATCGGCGAGGAGCTGGAGAAGATCCGCGGCCTGGTCGGGCCCGGGCGGTTCGACGCCGGGAAGTTCGACCTCGCGTCGCGGCTGTTCGACGAGATGATGACGGGCGGCGAGTTCGCCGAGTTCCTGACGCTCGTCGCCTACGACCACCTCGACTGACCGGGGACCCCATGGACAAGAGCGCGTTCGTCCAGAAGCTGCAGCACCGCTGGGCCACCGACCCGCGCTGGACCGGCATCGTGCGGCCGTACACGGCGGAGGACGTCTGGCGGCTCCGCGGCACCGTCGAGATCGAGTACTCGCTGGCCCGCCAGGGCGCGGCGCGGCTGTGGAGCCTCCTGGGCGAGCCGGGGTGCGTCGCCGCGCTGTCGGCCATGACGGGAAACCAGGCCGTCCAGGAAGTGCGGGCCGGCCTCAAGGCGGTGTACCTCAGCGGCTGGCAGGTGGCGGGCGACATGAACGACGCCGCCCAGATCTACCCCGACCAGAGCCTCTACCCCTCGAGCAGCGTGCCGAACCTGATCCGCCGACTCAACAACGCCCTGCTCCGCGCCGACCAGATCCACCACCTGGCCGGCGACGACGCCATCCACTGGATGGCGCCCATCGTCGCCGACGCCGAGGCCGGCTTCGGCGGCGCGCCGCACGCCTTCGAGCTGATGAAGGCGATGATCGTGGAGGGCGCGGCGGGCGTCCACTTCGAGGACCAGCTCTCCTCGGTGAAGAAGTGCGGCCACCTCGGCGGCAAGGTGGTCGTGCCCACCCGGGAGTTCGTCGCCAAGCTCGTCGCGGCGCGCCTCGCGGCCGACGTGTGCGGCGTGGACACGCTCCTGATCGCGCGCACCGACGCGCTCTCGGCCAACATCCTCGCCAACGACATCGACCCGTACGACCGGCCGTTCCTCACCGGCGAGCGGACCCACGAGGGCTTCCACTACGTGCGCTGCGGGATGGAGGCGGCCGTCGCGCGCGGCCGCGCCTACGCCCCGTACGCCGACATGATCTGGTGCGAGACCGCCACGCCCGACCTCGGCGAGGCCCGCGAGTTCGCCGCCGGCGTGCGCGAGAAGTTCCCGGGCAAGCCGCTGGCCTACAACTGCTCGCCGTCGTTCAACTGGAAGAAGCACCTCACGCCCGAGCAGATCGAGGGCTTCCGCGAGGAGCTGGCGGCGATGGGGTACAAGTTCCAGTTCGTCACCCTGTCCGCCTTCCACGCCAACAACCTCGGCATGTTCACCCTCGCGGTGGAGTACCGCGACCGCGGGATGGCCGGCTACGCCGCGCTGCAGTCGCGCGAGTTCGACGCCGAGCGCGACGGGTACGAGGCCCTCAAGCACCAGTCGTTCGTCGGCGCGGGCTACTTCGACGAGATCACCACCCTGGTGACCGGCGGGCAGTCCTCCACGCTGGCCATGGCGGGCTCGACCGAGGCGGCGCAGTTCACCGAGGTCGTCCAGCCGCGGCACCGTGTGCCCGGCACGCGGGTCACGCCCCCGAGCCGCGTGTGAGCGCCGCGGTGCCCGCCGCGGGCACGCGCGCGTGAGCGAGGGGACGACGGCGCCCCGTCCCGCCTTCCCGATGCGGCCCATCGGCATCGTCCGGTCCCCGTACGCGGACCGCGACCAGGTGCCCAGGGGCCCCGGCGCGAAGCACGACGCCGAGGGCGTGCTCGAGATCGAGCCCGAGTTCGAGGCCGGCCTCGCCGACATCGACGGCTTCAGCCACCTGTACGTGCTGTGGGTGTTCGACCGCGCCGACCCGCCGAGCCTGGTGGCGACGCCGCCGACCGACGACCGCCCGCACGGCGTCTTCGCCACCCGCTCCCCCGCGCGCCCCAATCCCATCGGCCTCACCGTGGTCCGGCTGCTCAAGCGCGAAGGACGGCGGCTCCTGGTGCACGGCCTCGACATGCTCGACCGCACGCCGATCCTGGACTTGAAGCCGTATCTGTCGAGTGTGGCGCCCGAGGATCTCAAGCGCGGCTGGATGGACGAAGCTGAGAAACGGCTCAAGAGCTAGGGGTTGGGGATTGGGGGTTGGGGTTTGGGAGACGGCTCGGACGCGCAGCCGCAAACCCTGCACCCCAAACCCCAACCCCCTCTTGACGACGGCAGTAGATAGTGATATTACTATGTTGCTATGATTGCCTAGAAGCCTGAGCCCAAGGACACCGTGCCCGCCTACGATTACCGGTGCGAGGACTGCGGCGCGAAGTTCGAAGTCCGCATGTCCATGTCGGCCTACGCCGAGGGCGCGAAGGCCACCTGCGAGCGCTGCGGCTCCGCGCGGGTCGAGCGCGCCTTCACGGCGGTGAACGTGCTGACGGGCAGCCGCACGGGCGCGACCGCGGCGGGCGCCTGCTGTGGGGGCGGCCGCAGCGGCTTCAGCTGAGCCAACTGAACGCGCCGCCCCGTGCGGGCGGGCGACACGAAGCCGGTCGGGAAACGTGCGGGGGCAGCGTCAGGCTGCCCCCGTCGTGCGTCCGCGCACTCCTTGCCGCTTTCCACCGTGTTCCGGTCGGATTTGTCCTCGCCGGCGGCTTGTCCCGCACGGCTCCACGGGCCACGTTTCGGCCAGCGGCTCGCCCGCCGACCTCAGGCGGCGCCGTGCCCCGGAGGGAGGCTTCCATGCGCTGTCGTACGAGCGTCACCCGCCACTTCCTCGTCGTCGCAGCGGCGAGCCTCGCCGCCAGCTGCGTCTCGCTCACCGACGACCACGGCGGGTCCGCCACCGTGAACGTTCCGGTCGTCGGCCAGACCGCGCAGGCGCTCGGGTTCTCGGTGCAGGCGCGCGGCTTCTCCTTCGAGCAGCGCTACGGCAGCCCGACCCAGGGCGACTCGCTCGCCCTCGGTCTCGCCGTGGTCGGCTACACGGGCGGCAGCGCCCTGATCGAGGTCACGGATTCGAGCGGGACGATGCGGCTGCAGCAGACCGTGACGACGAGCCTGGCGCAGGGCAGCACGGTGATCCACGGCAGGCCGCCCTACCAGGTCCATCTCCTCTTCGACGCGTTCTCAGGGGCCTTCACGCTGGCCGTCGCGGCGCAATCGTAGATCACACCGCCGCGTCACGTCCGGACGACGTGCGGGGGCAGCGTTACGCTGCCCCCGTTCGCGTCCGCGCGCGATGGCCGGCGTCGCCGCTCAGCGAACGACGACCGCCGCCGTGCCGTTCACCCCTTCGCTGGTCGCAGTCAACGTCACCGTGCCCGCGCGGGCGCCCCGCAGCAGGATCCAGTTGTACGCAGCCTGCGTGACCGAGACCACGGTCGAGTCGCTGACGGTCCAGGTGACGGCGCGCCCGGCCAGGGTGGTTCCGGCCGCGTTGTACGTCATCGCAATGGCGCCCGCGCTGTCGCCCACCGAGATGGTCTGGGTCGAGGGCGAGACCGTGACGCTCGCCACCGGGCCGTTCGGCACGCCGCCGCAGGTCGTGTCCGAGCGCGTGCTGTCGCAGCCGCCGCCTCCGCCACCGCCCCCCCCGCCGCCCCCCGTGCCGCTGGTGTCGTAGGCGAGCATCAGGTTGACCTGCGCCGTGCCGCCGGCCGTGACCTGCACGCCCGAGAGCTGCGCGTGAATCGCCGGCGTCGCCGGGTCCTGCGCAAGGACCAGGTAGTTGCCCGCGGGCAGGAACCCGACCACGAACCGCCCCTGGGCATCGGTGTGCGCCGTGCCGAGCGGCAGGGCGGTGAGCAGGTAGTTGATCGGCGTGCCCACTGGCAGCCGCCACACGCCGATCGCCGCGTTCGCTTCGGGCAGTGTGTCGCCCTCGATCGACGACACCGTGGCCCGACCGGCAATGGCCCCGGTCGCCGCCTCGTTCACGGCCCGGATCCACGGGACGAAGTAGAAGCCGCCGCTCCCGTCCTCCACGAAGGTGCGCCCGACGTCGAAGTCGAGGACGATCTGTGCCCCCGCGCTGGTAACGCTCA
>DASPSV010000077.1:0-16738 GCA_035623755.1 Gemmatimonadales bacterium | reverse complement strand
GCTTGTGGACGGAGAAGATGGTCCCGATCGACACGTTCACGTCGATGTTGGACGAGCCGTCGAGCGGGTCGTAGAGCACCACGTACTTGCCCGCCGCCTGGCCCGGCGGCGTCGGGATCGGCTCCGCGTCCTCCTCCGAGCCGATGAGGCACACCCGCCCGGTCCGGAGCAGCGCGTGCTTCATCGTGGCGTTGGCGAACTCGTCCAGCTTCTGCACGACCTCGCCCTGCACGTTGATCAGGCCGGCGCTGCCGATGATGTCGGCGAGGCCCGCCATGCGGACGTGGCTGTTGATGATCTTGGCGGCGAGCGCGATGTCGTAGAGGAGGTTGGAGAGCTCCCCCGTGGCTTCCGGGTGCAGCTCTTCCTGGTCCAGGATGAACCGCTCGATCGTGATGACGCGTGCGAGCTGCGACTTCACGGTCCCTCCCGCGTCAGCGTGAATGCCGTCTCGCGCGGCCCGGCGCGGACCCGGACCGCGGTGCCGTCGGTCTCCACCGTCACCGTGCCGCCGGCGTCGGTGCGGTACACCTCGCAGCCGGAGCGGCCGAGGGCCGCCATGACGCCGGCATCCGGCTCCCCGTAGCGGTTCGGCCCCACCGACACGACGCACACCCGCGGCGCCAGCGCCGCCAGCCACCCGGGCCCCGTCGCGGACCGGCTCCCGTGGTGCGCGACCTTGAGGACCGTGGCCGGGCCGATCCGGCCCGCGACGCCCGAGGCCGATTCCATCGCCAGTCCCGCGTCGCCCGGCAGCACCGCGCGGAACGCGCCGTACTCGACCGTCAGGACCACCGAGCTCTCGTTGACCGGGAAGCCGCGCTCCAGCCAGGCGCTGTCCGGGTGCCACACCCGGAGCACGACGCCATCCACCGCGACGCTGTCGCCGGCCCGGGCCGGGTGCCACCGGCTGCCCGCCTCCGCCGCCGCCGCGAGGAACCGGCGGTACAGCGTCGTCGCGAGCGGCAGGCCGGGCTCCAGCACCAGCTCCGGCCGGAACGCGCGCACCAGCGCCGGCAGGCCCCCGAGGTGGTCCGCGTCGCCGTGCGACGCGACGGCCACGGCGAGCCGGCCGACGCCGCCGGCGCGCAGGTACGGCGTCACCACCGAGACGCCCGCGTCGAAGCCCAGCACGCGCGGGCCGCCGTCCACCACGATCCAGCGCCCGGCGGGCGTCGCGAGGGCGAGCGCGTCGCCCTCGCCCACCGCGAGAAAATGTAGTGCGAGCCACCCCGGCCTGTAACCCGACGCGCCCCGCGGGACGAGCGGCCACCACGCGGCGGCGCACGCCGCCAGCGCGCCGGCGGTGGCCGCCCGGAGGGCGAGAGCGCGGCGCGCCGCCCCGCGCCCCGTGCCCGGGAGCGGCCGCAGGACGACCAGGCCGATGGCGGCGAGCACCGCGGCGGCGAGCACCTGGCGCTCGAACGGCACCGACGCGAGGGGCAGCGCTCCCGCGAGCCGGGCCACGGCGTCCATGGCGTCGAGCCCCGCGGCCGCGGCGCCGGCCACCAGCGGCGCGGCCGCCGGCAGCACGGCCGCCAGGACCAGCGTGAGCGCGAGCGCGGGCACCAGGAGGCCGGCGAGCGGCACGGCGAGCACGTTGGAGACCAGCGCCGCGGGGGCCATCGTGCCGAAGGCGAGCGCGCTCAGGGGCGCGGTGGCCAGCGTCGCCCCGCCCGAGATCGCCGCGACCGAGAGCGTGCCGGCGACGCGGCGGTTGCGCGGCAGCGAGTGCTCGCGCCGGAGCACGGACCATCCGCGCGCGGCGGTGACGCATCCCCACGCCCCGGCGAACGAGAGCCACGGGCCCGCTTCGACGACCGCGAAGGGATCGAGCGCGGCCACCGCGAGCGCCGTGGCCGCGAGCGGCGCGAACGGGACCACCGGCCGCTGCCGGAGCCGCGCGAGGCACCACAGCGCCAGGAGCCCCGCGGCGCGCACCGCCGGCGGCGGACAGCCGAGCAGGCCGACGTACGCGGCGACCAGCAGGGTCGCGGCCGGCCGCCGCGCGCCCTCGCCGACGCGCGCCAGCCCGAGCACCAGCAGCAGCGCCGCGGCCAGGATGCCGACGTGCAGGCCCGAGATCGCGAGGATGTGGGCGATGCCCGCGCGGGCGAACCGCCGGTGCACCTCGGCGTCGAGCTGGTCGCCCGTGCCCACGGTCAGGGCCGCCGCCAGGCTCGCGCGCGCCGGCCCGAACAGCCGGAGCAGCGCCCGCTCGGCCGAGAGCCGCAGCGCGGCGCGCGGGCCCGCCCCGAGCGCGAGCGGACGCACGCGGCGCGCGACCACCCGGCCCAGCCGCTCCGGGCGCGCCGGCCAGCGCGACGCCACGCGCGCCGCGCTGCGGTGCCACGTGCCCACCAGGACGGCCGCCGACGCCGGCGGCTCCTCGCCGCGGGGCCACGCCACCGTCACCCGTCCCGCGCACGCGGCCGGCCACAGCACGCTCGTCTTCGACGCGCCGCCGGGCGGCGCGAGGTCCCACAGCCCCACGATCAGGGCGACGCGCTCGCCCTCGCGCCATCGCGCGCGGCAGTCGCGGGCGGCGCGCCCTGCGGCCGCCGCGCCCCACGCGAGGCCGGCCGCTGCCGCCGTGAGCGCGACGGCCGCGCGCGCCTCGCGCCGCCAGGCCATGACGCCGGCGGCCGCGGCCAGGGGCGCCAGCGCCCACGCGGGACCGGAAAACAACAGGCCGGCGAGGTCGCCGGCCACGAAGCCCACCGCACACCACACGACCGCCGGCATCCTACCGCCGGCCGCCGCCGCTCAGGGCGCCTTGCGGCTGCTCCTGGCGTGCCGGGGCGTCTCGCCCACCACGCGGAACGCGTCCATCAGCGCCACGGTCACGTCGGCCCGCCCCTGGTCCGCCTCGAGCTGCACCTCCGAGAGCACCTCGCCCGTGAGCGTCGCCACGTAGCGCGGCGGGAGCCGGTTGAGGGCGTAGACGATGATGTCCTCCCGGCACAGCGGGCAGCCGCAGGCGTCCGGCACGTCGCCCAGCATGTCGTCGTACTCGCGCGACACGACCATCTCCAGGACGTTCTTCATGACTCGTCCCTCCCGCGCGCCGCCGGCGCGGGCTCGACGGGCACCGCGCTGAAGGTCGCTCCCGTGGTGCCGGTGAAGCGGACCGTGCGATAGGTGCCGATCCACTCGGCGGGCCCTTCGAGGATGGCCACCCGGTGCTGCCGGGTGCGCCCCTGCAGCGAGGCGCCGCGCCGGGCCGCCTGCTCGACCAGGATCTCGTGCGTCGTGCCCACCAGCGCCGCGTTCCGCGCCCGCGCCGTGCGCCGCACCGCCGCGATGAGCCGCTCGAGCCGCGCGGCCGCGACGTCGTCGGGCACGCCGCCGCCGAGGCGGGTGGCCGCCGTTCCCGCGCGCGGGCTGAACCGGAAGGTGAACGCGTCGTCGAAGCCGGCCTCGTCCACCAGCGCGAGCGTCGCCGCGAAGTCGTCGTCCGTCTCGCCCGGGAAGCCGACGATGAGGTCGGTGGTGAGCGCCAGGTCCGGGATCGCCGCCCGGAGCCGCGCCGCCACCGCCAGGTACTCCTCGCGGGTGTAGCGGCGCAGCATCCGGCGCAGCACCGCGCTGCTCCCGCTCTGCGCCGGCAGGTGGACGTGCTCGCACACCGCCGGCACCTCCGCCATCGCCGCGACCACGCGGTCGCTGAAGTCGTTGGGGTGCGGGCTGGTGAACCGGAGCCGCCGCACGCCGTCCACCGCGCCCACCGCGCGCAGCAGGTCGGCGAAGTCGTGATCGCCGTCGTGGTACGAGTTGACCGTCTGGCCAAGGAGCGTCACCTCCGACACGCCGCGCTCGGCGAGCTGCCGCGCCTCGCGCACCACGTCGGCCAATCTCCGGCTCCGCTCCGGCCCGCGCGTCATCGGAACGATGCAGAACGTGCACCGATAATCGCAGCCGCGCTGCACCGTGACCCACGCCGAGGCCGCCGACGCGCGCTCGGGGACGACGTCCTCGTAGTGCTCGGCCGGGCGCAGCGCGGTGTCGGCCGCGCGCTCGCCCTCGCGCGCCCGGCCCACCAGCTGCGGGAGCTGCCGGTACGCGTCGGGGCCGGCCACGAAGTCCACGTGCGGCGCCCGCTCCAGGAGCCGCTCGCCCAGCCGCTGCGCCATGCAGCCCACGACGCCCAGGACGTCGCCCGCGCGCTTGGTGCGCTTCAGCTCGCCCACCCGGCCCAGCACCCGCTGCTCGGCGTGGTCGCGCACCGCGCAGGTGTTGACGATCACCACCTCGGCCTCGTCGGCCGTGGGCGCGCGCACGAAACCGTCCCGGAGCAGCACGCCGGCCATGAGCTGCGCGTCGGCGGCGTTCATCTGGCAGCCGTAGGTCTCGATGAAGAAGCTGGGCGCGGCGCTCACGCCGCCTCCGCCCACAGCGAAGGCCCGCGCGCCACCAGCCGCGCCGCGACCCGCGCCCGCCCCAGGACCCACGGCGCGTCGGCCGGCACCAGCGCGGTGAGGTAGTCCTCGGTCACCGCCTCGCGGACGGCGGCGCGCCGCGCCTCGAGCACCAGGTCGGCCCGCGCGCCCGCGCGGCCCGCCCGGTGGCGCGCCTCGCGGGCGGCGCCGATGGCCCGCAGCTCCGCCGCGCGCTCCCGCACCGCCGCGGCCTCCGCCGGCGGGCCGAGCCGCACCGCCGCCGTGCCCTCGCGCGCCGAGTAGGGGAAGACGTGCAGGTAGGTGAACGGCAGCGCCTCGACCAGCCGCCGCGTGGCCGCGTGGTCGGCGGCGCTCTCGCCCGGGAAGCCGACCATGACGTCGGCCCCCAGCCCCAGCGGCGCCACCCGCTCGGCCAGGCGCTCGATGGCGGCGCGGTAGCCCGCCGAGGTGTACCAGTGCCGGCCCATGCGGCGGAGCAGCGCGTCGCTCCCCGACTGCAGCGGCGCGTGCAGGTGCGGCGCGAGCCGGTCCGGAGAACGCGCCATCAGGTCCACCAGCCCCGCGTCCACCTCGGTCGCCTCGACCGACGAGAGCCGGAAGCGGACGCCGTCCACGCGCTCGATCAGCCTGGCGAGGAGCCCCGACAGCGCGGGGCCGCCCGTGTCCCGGCCGTAGGTGCCGATGTGGACGCCGGTGAGGACGATCTCCGCGTGCGCGCGGGCCAGCGCGGCGGCCTCGCGCACCAGGTCCGCCGGCGGGCGCGAGCGGCCGCGGCCGCGGGCCAGCACGGTCGCGCAGAAGGTGCAGTGCTCGTCGCAGCCGTCCTGGACCTTGAGCCAGGCGCGCGAGCCGGACGCGAAGCGGCGCAGCCCGTCCTCCGCCGCGGCGCCGACGCCGAGCGAGCGCGCCACCGCCCCGGCGTCGGCGCCCCCCACCACGGCGGCGACGTTGGGCAGCGCCGCGAGCCGGCCGTCGTCGCGCGCGGCGGCGCAGCCCATCACCACGGTGCGCACGGACGGGTTGCGGCGCGCGAGGCGGCGCACCAGCGCGCGCAGCTTCGCCTCGCCGACGTGCGTCACGGTGCACGAGTTGACCACCGCCGCGTCGGCCGCCGCGGGGTCGTCCACGACCGCGCACCCCGCGTCCTCCAGCAGCTGGCGGACGACCTCGGTGTCGTACTGGTTCGCCTTGCAGCCGAAGGTGTGCAGCAGGACGTTCACGGCCGGATCGTGAGCCCGACGTACGCCGTGACGAAGCTCTCGCTCAGGGAGCGGGCCGCCCGCGAGCCGGCCTCGACCGTGACGTCCACGGTCGCGCGGCCCCCGGCCGCCTCGAACCCGATCCCGCCCGCCACCGCGTGCTCCGTGAGCCAGCTCGGGCCCGAGTCCACGGCGAAGGGCAGCTGGCGCCACCGGTAGCCCAGGCGCAGCGCCAGCGGGCGGCCGATCAGGTGCAGCTGGGTCACGTCGACGCCGGCGCCGACGCTCCACACGTTGCGCGCGGGCCCCTCCCCGGAGGACGCCAGCGCGCTCGAGGCCGAGCTCCAGCTCGCGTAGCCGACGGTGCCCGACAGCAGCAGGCCCTGCACGGGCTGGAAGGTGACGCCGCCGCTCGCCTCGACCGGCATGCCGACCGTGAGCGCGGAGTCCGGCGACGACGCCCGGAGGCTCCCGTTGAAGCGCACGGTGGCCGCGAACAGCAGGCTGCGCGCCGGGGTCGCGAGGGCGCCGAGCGAGAGCCCGACGCCGCGGTACGAGGTCACCTGGTGCTGGGCGAAGGGCAGGAACGCCGAATCGCTGGGGAACGTCCGGATCACGGTGGTCTGCGCGGAGCCCGTGAGCGCGTGCAGCCCCACGCCGAGGACGACGGCCTGCAGGCGGTACGCCATCGCGAGCCGGATGTCACTCACCCCGCCCACCGACGTCGTCTGGTCCTGCGCCGCCACCGGCGTCCCGCGCGGCGACACCGTGTCGGCCTGGGACACGGCCCAGTTGCGGTCGAGGTAGTCCGCCACCGTCACGCCGACCACGATCCGGGGCCCGATCTGGCCGGCGACGCCGAGCACCGGGAAGCGCGTCGCGCTCAGCGAGGTCGAGCCCGAGCCGTTGTCGAAGCTGCGGTTCGAGCCGGCCGCCACCGCCCATCCCGCGGTGCCGTGCCAGGTCGAGAGCGCCGCCGGGTTGAGGACCGCCGCGCCGTCGAACAGCGCGAAGCCGCCGCCCGTGCCGGCGCTGGCGGCGGAGACGCTGCGGTCGGGGAACCCCAGGCCGCGGATCCCGAACACGGAATCCTGCGCCGGGGCGCGCGAGGCGAACGCGAGCGCGGCCGCGGCCGCCAGGCACAGCGGGCGCGGCGTCACGGCAGCCCGAACGTGTACGGCTTCACGTAGGTCACCCGGAGCTGCGGGCCGAGGGCGCCGGCCACCCGCCCGGCGAAGGTCACCGACCCGAGGATCGAGCCCTCCGGGTAGGCGCGCAGCACGATCAGCCGTGGGGTCGAATCGCCCTGGGTGGTGCCCCAGAACCGCAGGATCGGCGCCAGGTCCAGCGCGACCGGGCCCGTCTGGCCCTCGTGGATCAGCACCGAGCCGCTCACCGTCGAGTCGGGCCACAGGATCGACTTGGCTCCGAAGTCGCGCACCACCGGCTGCGCGAAGACGAAGAAGCTGTCCCGCGCGAACCCGCCCGCCGGCCCCGTGGTGTTGAGCAGCAGCGTGGCGCGCACCACCGCGTTGGAGTCCACCACCACCGTGGGCAGCGAGAGCCGCAGCGTGGCCCGGGCGGTCGGGATGCCGCCGAGCGCCAGCACGCCGGTCGGCGGCTGGCCCGGCGGCGGGTTCATCACGAACAGCGACACCGAGGGCTCGACCGAGGTCACGTGGCTGAGCGTGTCCAGCGGCGCCTTCGCGTGGATGTACGTCGACAGGATCGGCGCGGTCGTCCCGAGGTTCCCCGACCCGAGGGCGAGCGCCGTCTTCCCCGCCGCGACGACCGCGATCCCCAGCGACACCACGCCTGTGTCCGCCGGCGCGATCACCAGGCTGTCGGCGATCCGGACCGGCAGGTCGCCCGTCTGGAGCGTGTCGCTGATCGGGACCGTGTCCACCAGCGTCGAGTCGGCGAAGTACGGCAGGATCGAGGCGTAGCTCGCGCCGGTGTCGAACAGGGCCGGCAGGCGGTACACCAGCAGCTTCAGCCCCTTGACCGCCGTGTCGCGCTGGACGAGGTGCAGGTCCAGCACCACGCTGTCCGGGTTGCCCACGTAGGCCGTGTCCACCAGGCCCGACGACAGCGTCACGAACCAGGTCGTGTCGATGCGGCTGAACCGGACCAGGACGAGGCTCTGCAGGGAGTCGAGGTTGGACGCCAGCAGGTACGATGCCTCGCGCACCAGCACGAAGCCGCGCACGCTGGTGTCCGAAACGTCTGCGGTCGTGAGCAGGGTGTCCGCCAGCTGTACGTGGCCCGAGGGACACAGCGCCGGGCACTTCCCGGGCGAGCTGATCTGCTCCTTGCACCCGGCGAGGGCGCCGAAGGCCAGGGCCGCGAAGGCCGCGCTACGCCAGGCGGACATTCTTCCCGTGTGCCTCGAAGCTGTCCACGATCGCCATGATCACCGCGTCCACCGGGCGGTCCTTCGTGACCGGCGTCTGCCGCGCCGAGGAGCCGGAGGCGTACAGCACGACCTCGCCCGCGCCGGCGCCCACCGCGTCCACGGCCACGACGTAGCCGCCCTCGCTCTTGAGCTCGGGGGACAGGTTCTCGACCACGAGCAGCTTGGTGCCCTCGAGCGACCCGTCCTTCCGGGTCGCCACCACCGAGCCGACCACGCGGCCCATCTTCATGCGCCCTCCGGCAGGCTCTCGCCCGTGAATGCGTGCGGCAGCAGCGCGTCGAGGCGCCAGGTGGCGACGCCGCCCTGCGCGCCGACCGACACGATCTCCAGCGCCCCCCCGGCGAACTCGACCAGCACCTGGCGGCACAGCCCGCAGGGGGCGACCGGCTCCGCCGCGTCGCTCGCGATCGCGATCCGGCGGAACCGCCGGTGCCCGGCGGCCACCGCCGCCACGAGCGCCGTGCGCTCGGCGCAGATCGTGCCGCCGAACGACGCGTTCTCGACGTTGCAGCCCGCGACCACCGTCCCGTCCTCGGTCTCGAGCGCCGCGCCGACGCGGAACCGCGAGTAGGGCGCGTACGCCCGCGCCATCGCGGCGCGCGCCGCCTCCACCAGGCGGTCGCTCACAGGATCTCCCGCAGGAACGAGGTCCCCGCCGGCAGCGGCTCGACGCCGAAGTACTCCGCCGCCGTCTGCCCGAGGTCCGCGAACGACGCCCGCTGGCCCAGGGGCACCGGGCGCACCTCGGGACCCACCACCAGCAGCGGCACGTTCTCGCGCGCGTGGTCGGTCGAGGCCGACGTCGGGTCGTTGCCGTGGTCCGCGGTCAGCGCGAGCACGTCGCGGTCCCGGAGCAGCGGCAGCAGACCCGCCAGCTCGCGGTCCAGGTCCAGCAGGCCGCGGTGGAAGCCCGGCACGTCGTTGCGGTGCCCCCAGCTCTGGTCGAACTCGATCACGTTCACGAACACCAGCCCGGAATCTACACGCTGCAGCGCGTCCCGAATAAGGCGGTACGCGTCCGGGTTGGTCGGCGTGTGCGTCGAGGTGATGTTCCGTCCCGCGAACAGGTCGTCCACCTTGCCGATGCCGTGCCGCGGGATGCCGCGCTCGGCCAGCCGGTCGAGCAGGGTCGGGCCGATGGGATCGAGCGAGAAGTCGCGCCGGTTCGCCGTGCGCTCGAACGCCCCCGGCGTCCCGACGAACGGCCGCGCGATGACCCGCGAGACGCCGTGCTTCCCCGTGAGCATCGCGCGTGCCTCCCGGCAGGCCGCGTACAGCTCCGCGAGCGGGATCCGGGCCTCGTGCGCCGCCACCTGGAAGACCGAGTCGGCCGACGTGTACACGATCCAGTCGCCCGTCTCCAGGTGCCGCGGCCCCAGCTCGTCGATGATCCCGGTGCCGGAGGCGGTCTTGTTGCCGAGCACGCCGCGCCCGGTCCGGCGCGCGAACTCGTCGATCACCTCGACCGGGAAGCCCTTCGGGTAGGTCGGGAACGCGTGCAGCACCGGCAGCCCGCACAGCTCCCAGTGCCCGGTGGTGCTGTCCTTGCCCGCCGCCGTCGGCCGCATCAGGCCGAAGGCCGCCCGCGGGCGCTCGACCGCGGCGACGCCCGCGAGCGGACGGATGCAGCCGAGGCCGAGGCTCTCGAGCACCGGGACCTTCAGCCCGCCCACGCGCCGCGCCAGGTTGCCCAGCGTGTCGCTGCCCGCATCGCCGTAGGCGGCGGCATCGGCCGCCTCGCCGATGCCGAGCCCGTCGAGCACGATGAGGAAGAAGCGGCTCACCGGTACACCCTCGTCACGCGCCGGCCGAGACCGACCAGGATCTCGTAGCTGATCGTGCCCGCCGCGGCCGCGAAGTCGTCCAGCTCGATCGCCTCTCCGCCGTCCCGCCCGATGAGCGTGGCCACCGCGCCGGCCGCCGGCTCGGAGGGCGCGGCCACCATCGTGAAGTCCATGGTGACCCGGCCCGCGAACGGCCGGCGCCGGCCCTCGAGGAGCGCCGCGCCCGCGTTCGACAGGGACCGCGGCACGCCGTCCGCGTACCCGGCCGCGATGGTCGCGATCGAGGTGCGCGCGTCGGCGCGCCAGCTGGCGCCGTAGCTCACCGTCTGGCCCGGCTCGAGCCAGCGCGTGGCCAGCACCCGCGCCCGCCACTCGACCACCCGCCGCGGCACGTGCGAGCCCGCGCGGCCGCCGTAGAGGAAGATGCCCGGCCGCACCAGGTCGCCCGCCGTCTCCGGGAAGTCCAGGATCGCGGCGCTGTTGGCCGCGTGCACCAGCGGCGGCCGCCGCGCCAGCGCCGCCACGGCCGACTGGAAGCGGCCCCACTGCTCCGCGACCGAGGCCGGCGCCTCGGCCGGCGAGTGGAAGTGGGTGAAGATGCCCTCGAAGCCGGGCGCGCCCTGGAACTTCGCCGCCTCCGCGGCGACCGCCTGCCACGGCAGGCCCCAGCGCGCCATCCCGGTGTCCACCTCGACGTGGAACGGCCGGCCGGGCGCGAGGTCCAGCCACGCACAGATCTGCTCCACGCTGCCCAGGGCGGGCGTCAGCCCGTGCTGCGCCACCAGGTCCAGCGCGTGCGCCTGCGGGCCCATCACCAGGACCGGGCGCGTGATGCCCGCCTCGCGCAGCTCGCGGCCCTCGTGCGCCGTCGCCACCGCGAAGCCCCACGGGTCCACGGCCTCGAGCGCGCGGGCCACGGGCACGGCGCCCAGACCGTAGGCGTCGGCCTTCACGATCGGCAGCAGCCGCGCGCCCGTCGCCCGCGCCGCGACGGTGCGGGCGTTGGCGACCACCGCCCCCAGGTCCACTTCGACCCAGGTGCGCGCGGGCGCGTCGGCGGCGGCGGTTTGCTCTCGCATCACAAACTGAGTACCGTACCCGGCCGGGAGGCTAAATGCAAGACGATTCGGCATTTGGGTCGTGTCTCGACCTGGTGCGCGACCTGCGCCGGCGGTGCGACTGGGACCGCGCGCAGACCCGCGAGACGCTGCGCCCCTACCTCCGGGAGGAGGTGGCCGAGCTGGACGAGGCGCTCGCCGCGGGCGACGAGGCGCAGATCGCCGCTGAGCTGGGCGACCTGCTGCTGCACCTGTGCTTCCAGCTGGTGATCGCGGAGGAGCGCGGCAGCTTCGGGCTCGCCGACGTGACGGGCGCGCTGGAGCGGAAGATGAAGCGGCGCCACCCGCACCTGTTCGCGGGCGAGCCCCGGCCGCACTGGGAGCGGCTCAAGGCCGACGAGCGGCGCCGCGCGGCCGCGGAGCGGGGCGAGAGCGTCGGCCACCTCGGCCACCTGCCGCCGGGCCTCCCGGAGCTGGAGCGCGCGTTCCGCTTCCAGGAGCGCGCGGCCGCGGTGGGCTTCGACTGGCCCGACGTGGCCGGCCCGCTCGAGAAGCTGGAGGAGGAGGTGCGGGAGGCCCGCGAGCACCCGCAGGCCGAGATCGGCGACGTGCTGTTCGCGGCGGTGAACGTGGCCCGCAAGGCGGGCGTGCATCCCTCGACCGCCCTGCGGAGCGCGACCGACAAGTTCGCCCGGCGGTTCCGCGCGCTGGAGCACAAGGCCGCCGAGCGCGGCGTGGAGCTGGGGCGCGCGGACCTGGCGGCGCTGGACCGGCTGTGGGACGAGGTGAAGGCGGCCGAAGCCGCGGCGTGAGCCCGGGCGGCGCGGCGCCGCCGGGCCGGCGTCAGGGCGTGATGCGGTAGATGGTGCGCGGGAAGGCGATCGCCTCGCGGATGTGCTCGAGGCCGCAGATCCAGGCCACCGTGCGCTCGACGCCGAGACCGAAGCCGGAGTGCACGAAGGTGCCGTACTTCCGGAGGTCGAGGTACCAGCCGTACGCTTCCTCCGGGAGGCCCTGCTCGCGGATGCGGGCGAGCAGCCGGTCGTAGTCGTCCTCGCGCTGGCTGCCGCCGATGATCTCGCCGTAGCCCTCGGGGGCGAGGCAGTCGTCGCACAGCACCGTGCGCGGGTCGTCCGGGTTCTCCTTCATGTAGAACGCCTTGGCGGCCCGCGGGTAGTTGTAGACGAACAGCGGCCGGTCGCGGTCCTGGACGAGCAGCGTCTCGTCCTCGGCGCCGAGGTCCGTGCCCCACGCGATGGAGGAGCCCTTCGCCTTGAGCAGCTCCACGGCCTCGGTGTACGAGACGCGCGGGAACGGCGCCACGACGCTCGCGAGCTTCGCCGTGTCGCGCTCGAGCTCCTTGAGGTCCTCCGCGCGCCGGTCGAGCACCCGCGCCACGACGGCGGCGATGAACTCCTCCTGGAGCTTCATGTTGTCGTCGGAGGTGTTGAACGCCACCTCGGGCTCGACCATCCAGAACTCGGTGAGATGGCGGCGCGTCTTGGACTTCTCGGCGCGGAACGTGGGCCCGAAGCAGTACACCTTGCCGAGCGCGGCGCAGGCCGCCTCGACGTACAGCTGGCCGGTCTGGGCGAGGTACGCCTTGCCGAGGTCGAAGTACGGCGTCTCGAACAGCGTGCCGCCGGATTCGCCGATGCTGCCGGTCAGGATGGGGGTGTCGACGAGGAAGAAGCCGCGGGTGTGGAAGAAGTCCCGGATCGCCTGGATGGTCTCGTGACGCACGCGCATCACGGCCGCCTGGCGCCGGCTCCGGAGCCACAGGTGGCGGTGGTCGAGCAGGAACGGGGTCCCGTGCTCTTTGGGCGTGATCGGGAAGTCCACGCTCGGGCCGAGGATCTCCAGGTCGCGCACCGCCAGCTCGACGCCGCCGGGCGAGCGCTTGTCGGCGCGCACCTCGCCGACCAGGCGCACGCAGGTCTCCTGGGTCAGCGACTGGAAGCGCTGCCACACCGGGTCGGGGACGTCGGCCTTGGCGAGGACGCCCTGCAGGTAGCCCGTGCCGTCGCGGACGACGACGAAGGCGATCTTCCCCGACGACCGCGTGGTGAGCACCCAACCCTGAACGGCGACGGTCGAACCGATGGCGGCGGCGAGCGCGGAGATCTCCTGGCGGGTCGGCATAACGCGTGGCGGGTGATTCTAGCCGCGGCGCTGGTGTCCGTCAACGCGTGCGCGCCGGCGTACCGCGCGGCGCCGCCGTCGCAGGAGCGCCGCTGGACCGCGTACCTGGGCTCGAGCCGGCGCGCGAACGCGGCGGCCGACACCCTGGCCGCCGATCCCGCGCCGGTGTGGCGCACCGACGTCGGCCGCGGCGTGGTGGGCGCGCCGGCGCTCACCGAGGGCCTGGTGCTGCTCTCGCAGGTGGACCGGCACTTGGCGGTGCTGGACCGGCGCACCGGCGCCGTCGTGTGGCGGCACGGCTTCGGCGAGAACATCGGCAGCGGCCCCCTGGTGGACTACGACCGCGTGTACGTGGCGACGGAGACGGAGGAGGGCCGCGTCGCGGCGCTCGACCTCGCCACCGGGAACCGGCAGTGGAGCACGCGCGTCGGCGACGTGGCCGCGCCCATCGCCATGCGCGACGCGCGGATCTACGCGGGCACGACCGACGGCCTGCTGGTGGCGCTCTCGGCCGACGGGGGCTCGGTGCTGTGGCGCGCGCGGCTGCCGGGCGGCGTGCGCGCGGCGCCGGTCGCGGTGGCCGAGGGCGTCATCGTGGCCACGGCGTCGGACTCGCTGTTCCTGGTGAACGGCACGACCGGCGAGATCCGCGCGCGCCGAGGCACGTCGGGCGCGGTGCTCGCGGCGCCCGCCCTGGCCGACAGCCTGCTCGTCGTCGGCACGACGTCCGGCCGGCTCGAGGGCTGCGACGCGGCCACGCTCCGGACGCTGTGGAGCCGCGACCTCGGGAGCGGCGTGGTGGGCGCGGTGGCCGTGCAGCGCGACACCGCCTTCGTGCTGACGCACGACGGCGACCTGTGGCGGGTCCCGCTCCGGCTCCCCGAGGGCGCCACGAAGCTCGCGCTCGGCGTGGTCGCGAGGGCCGCGCCGGTGCCGGTGGCCGGCGGGGTCCTGGTCGCCGACGTCACCGGCCAGCTCAGCCTGGTGGGCGCGGGGGGCGCGCGGCTGTGGACCGCGAAGCTTCACCCGCCGCTCTCCGAGCCCGCGGTGGTGGACGGGCGGTTCTTCGTGGCGGCGTCGGAGCGCGGCGAGGTGGTGGCCTACCAGTGAGCGCCGGGGCGAAGCGGGTGGGCCGGGCGCTGCGCGCGGGCCTCGTAGCGGCGGCCCTGTGGCTGCCCGCGTCGGCGGGCGCCGCCCTGGCGCAGGGCGACACCACCGCCGCCCGGCCCGCCGCGATCCCGCCGGGGACGCCCGGCGCCGTCCGCTACGGGAAGTGGGTGGCGGCCGCCCTCGCGGTCGGCACGACGGTGATCGGCATCCGCGAGCACAACGCCGGGAACGACGCCTACGCCGCGCTGGTGCACTACTGCAGCCAGGCGATCACCTGCACCATCGCCACGGACGGGCGTTACGCCGACGCGACGGCGGAGGCGACCTACCAGCAGGTGGTCCGCGACGACCGCTCGGCGCGCGCGTGGCTCGTCGGGGGCCAGGTGGCGGCGGTGGGCACGGCGGTGCTGTTCGTGCTCGAGCTGAGCCACGCGGGGGGACCGCCGAATATTCCGTTCGGCGGACTCTTCGTTGAACCCGGGCCGCGTCAGTCCAGGGTGGGGTTCCGGGTACCGTTGGGATGGTAGCGCGGCGAGAAGTGAGGCGTGAGAGGTGAGACGTTCAAGTGAGAGGTGAGAGGCAAAGGCCGTGAGAGGGTGTGAGGGGTGAGACGTTCAAGGCGTGAGAGGGGCGCTCACCTCTCACGCCTTTTCCTCTCACGGCAGTTGCCCCTCACCTCTCACGTGAACCTCTCACGCCTCACTCCTCACCTCTCACGCTTCACCTTCTCCGCTGCACCATTTCTCAAAGGCGCCCCGGAGCTGCTCGGCGATCTCCACAGCATCCCGGCCCTCGATCTCCCGCCGCGGCATCATGAAGACCATCCGGCCGTCCTTGAAGAGCGCAATCTGCGGCGAGGAGGGCGGCTCGCCTGCGAAGTAGCTGCGCGCCCGCTCCGTCGCCGGCCGGTCCTGGCCCGCGAACACGGTCGTCAGGTGCTGCGGCCTCGGCTCCTGCCGCACGGCGAGCGCGACGCCCGGCCGGGCGCGGCCGGCCGCGCACCCGCAGATCGAGTTCACCACCACGAGCGTCGTGCCGGTCTGGTGTGCCAGCTCGGCATCGACCTCCTCGGGGGTCCTGAGCTCCCGGAACCCGACGCCGACCAGCTCCTGGCGCATCGGGGTGACGAAGGCCTCGTCGTACATCGTCTGGCTGGCAGCGGCGGGCTGCCGCACAATTCTGAGTGGGTCCATAGGGTTTAATAGTAGAAGGTCGGCGGCCCAGTTCCATCCCCCGCCCCCCCCGCACCGCTAGCTCCCCCGGAGCCGATCGGGCAGGCGCCGTCCTCCGGCGGCGGCCGCCTGCGCGGCCGCGTCGCCGAAGACCAGGCCCGCCTCCTCCGGCGCGCCGGCGGCTTCGCCCCTCAGCGCGCGGATCTCCTCCTCGGTGCGCCCCGCCGCGCGGAGCCGGCGATCCATGTCGAGGCGCCGGACGGCCGCCTTGAGCGTCCCCAGGGCCAGCGTGGCGCACTGCGGCCGCGAGCTGACGAGGTCGCGGCCGAGCAGGTCCATCATCTCCTCGTAGGTGAGGCCGGCCACGTCCTCGAACGTGGGGTGCTGCTTGTTCACGCGCTCGGCGAGGATCGAGGCGGCCGCCTGGCTCAGCGTGCAGCCCTCGCCCTCGAACGCGAGCGCCTCGATGCGATCGCCCCCGGGCGAGGCCCGCACGTACGCGGTCAGGACGTCGCCGCAGCCGGGATTGCCGCCCGGCATCCGCACGTCGGCGTCCGCCAGCGCCCCGCGCTGGCGCGGATGCTGGAAGTGATCCACGAGCCAGGCGATGCGGGTTTCCCGGTCCATTCACGGCTTCTCGACGGGTGCCCTGACGAGGTTGCCCCATTCCGTCCAGCTGCCGTCGTAATTGCGGACTTTCGCGTAGCCGAGCAGGTACTTGAGCGCGAACCACGAGTGCGACGACCGCTCGCCGATCCGGCAGTACACCACGATGTCGTCGTTCTTCTCCAGCCCGTTCTCCTGCTGGTAGATGGTGCGCAGCTCGGCCGCGGAGCGGAAGCAGTGGGTGTCCGGGTTCACGGCGCGCCCCCACGGGATGCTCTTGGCGCCCGGGATGTGCCCACCCCTGAGCGCGCCCTCGTTGGGGTAGTCGGGCATGTGCATCCGCTCGCCGCGATACTCCTCGGGGCTGCGGACGTCCACCAGCTTGTGGTGCGCCTGCACGTGCGCCAGCACGTCGTCGCGGAACGCGCGGATCGCCTTGTCGTTCCGCTCGCCCACCTTGATGGTCCCCTCCGGGTGGCGGGCCACCTCGGTCACCAGCGGCCGGCCCTCGTCCGACCAGCGCTGCCGCCCGCCGTCCATCACCTTCAGGTTGCGCAGCCCGAACAGGCGGAAGACCCAGAAGGCGTAGGTCGCCCACCAGTTGTTCTTGTCGCCGTAGAAGACGACGGTGGTGTCGTCGCTGATGCCCCGCGCGCGCAGCAGCCGCGCGAACCGGTCCCGGTCCAGGTAGTCGCGGACCAGCGGGTCGTTGAGGTCGGCCACCCAGTCGATCTTCACGGCGCCGGGCACGTGGCCCGTCTCGTACAGCAGCACGTCCTCGTCCGATTCCACGATCCGGACCGCCGGGTCCTTCAGGTGCTCGGCCACCCAGGCCGTGGAGACCAGGACCT